>CAZHTO010000085.1:0-9217 GCA_964535845.1 uncultured Demequinaceae bacterium
GGTAAGACCACCCTTGCCGGTAAGCTCGCGCACCACCTCAAGGAACAGGGCCACACGCCACTCTTGGTGGCTGCGGACCTGCAGCGCCCCAACGCCGTCAACCAGTTGCAGGTGGTCGGAGAGCGCGCAGGCGTTCCCGTGTTTGCTCCTGAGCCTGGCGTCACGCGTGAGGGCGAGAAGCAGCGCGGCAACCCGGTCAAGGTCGCCAAGAAGGGCCTCAAAGAGGCGGAGACCAAGCAGCACTCCGTGGTGATTGTGGACACCGCGGGCCGCCTGGGTGTGGATGCCGAGCTCATGAAGCAGGCGGCGGATATCCGCAATGCCGTTGAGCCTGACGAAGTGCTGTTCGTCATCGACTCGATGATTGGCCAAGATGCGGTAGCCACTGCGAATGCCTTCCAAGAGGGCGTCGGTTTCACGGGTGTGGTGCTCACCAAGCTCGATGGCGACACTCGTGGTGGTGCCGCGCTATCGGTGCGCGAGGTCACGGGACGCCCCATTCTGTTCGCGTCGACTGGTGAAAAGCTCGACGACTTCGAAGTGTTCCATCCCGACCGGATGGCTGGCCGAATTCTTGACATGGGTGACGTTCTCACTCTGATCGAGCAGGCCGAGAAGGCTTTCGATCAGGCTGAGGCCGCCCGGATGGCACAGAAGGTCAGCAAGGGCGAAGACTTCACCCTGGCGGACTTCTTGAGCCAGATGCAGCAACTCAAGAACATGGGATCCATGAAGAAGATGCTGGGCATGATGCCTGGTATGGGTCAAATGCGTGAGCAGATCGATAACTTTGACGAGCGCGAACTGGTGCGTACTGAGGCGATCATCCAGTCCATGACGCCCGAGGAGCGCGACAACCCGAAGTTGCTCAATGGTTCGCGCCGCACTCGTATTGCACGTGGTTCAGGTATGCAGGTGGCGGACATCAACTCGCTGGTCAAGCGCTTTGAACAGGCTCAGCAAATGATGCGAGCGGTTGCCAAGACTGGCGGAATGCCAAACATGCCCGGGCAGGGCGGGGCTCCTGGTGCTTGGGGTGGAATGCCAGGTGGCAAAAAGTCCAAGGGCAAGCAGGCTAAGCAACGCAAGGTCAAGGGCAAGTCGGGTAATCCAGCCAAACGTGCACAGCAAGAGGCAGCGCTGCGCGACCGTAAACCGGCTCAGGGCCCTGCGGGTAGCGCGCTCGGCGTGACCAAGCCTCAGGATTTCGACCCCAGCTCGCTCGATGCGGACCTCAGCAAGTACCTCAAGTAGTCGCGCCAGCATGTCTGTGTTGAACCAGGGGCCTGTATTACATCTGAGCGGCCCGGTGGTTGTGGGTGACGGAGACGAACGGGATCAGGCGTGGGTGGTGGGCGGACGCATCACGTATGAGCGTCCCCGCCACAGCGGCGATGTCACGACCCTTACCGGCACCGTGATCCCCGGTTTGGTTGACATGCATTGCCACGTCGGGCTCGACTCGGGTGGGGCAACAGATGCTGAGTTGGCGGCAAAGCAGGCGGTCACGGACCGGGATGCTGGAACGTTGTTGATCCGCGACGCAGGCTCCCCACTCGACACGCGATTTATCCACGAGCGCCCTGACCTGCCGCGGCTCATTCGGTCGGCAAGGTTCATTGCCCGGCCCAAAAGGTATTTGCGGCACTATGCGCGTGAGATCGAACCCGACCAACTTGCACCGGTTGCCGCTGAAGAGGCACGCGATGGCGATGGTTGGGTCAAGCTCATTGGCGACTGGATTGACCGTGACGAAGGCGACCTCGCGCCCTTGTGGACACCCGGGCAGTTGGCCGGTGCGCTTGCCGCAGTCCACGCAGAAGGCGCCAGGGCGACCGTTCACACCTTTTCGCACGAGGCCATAGATCCGTTACTCGACGCGGGCATCGACTGTATTGAACACGGCACTGGAATGTCAGAAGACCACATGGCCCGGGCCGTTGCCGCTGGTATTCCGGTGGTGCCGACGTTGCTCCAGGTCGACCAGTTCGAGGGTTACGCGAAGGCAGGTGAAACCAAGTTCCCACGCTATGCAGAACGTATGCGCGCCATGCACGCGCGGCGTTTCGAGCACGTGCGTCACCTGTGGGAAGCCGGCGTCACGCTGTTAGCGGGAACTGACGCTGGCGGCACGCTCGGTCACGGTCTGCTGCCGCAAGAGGTGGCTGAGATGGTGCGGGCGGGCGTACCTACGGCCGATGCGGTGGCGGGGGCCTCGTGGCGCGCACGTCAGTTCTTGGGAACAGAGTCGCTCACCGAAGGCGCAAGTGCAGACCTGGTCATTTACGCGAGCGATCCGCGCGTAGAGGTGGGAGCGCTCGCTCATCCTGACCACGTGGTGTTGCGCGGGGTCCGCGTGGCAGGTGCGCTGTGACAAGCCCGGCTACCACCGCCGCAGTGTCGCGCGCCCGCATTGCTCGACGGCGTAGCTGGTGGGCCGACGGTCTCGAGGCGGCCATGTGGCTGGCGTGCGCGAGCGGTATCGCGCTCATGATTTCTTCAGGCGGGCTCCTTGCGACTACGGCCACCGACTGGTGGTACACGTGTGGCCGTGCGCTCGGCATTGTGGCTGCGGTGTTGATGATGACGCAGGTGTTGCTTGCCTCGCGGGCGCCGTGGATCGAGCGCGTACTGGGTCACGATCAGGCCATCGCTAAGCACACGCGCCTTGGCAAAGTGGCGATCGTGTTGTTGATCGCGCACGCCCTCACAGTGACGGTCACGACGGGGGTGTACGAGAACCGCGAACCGGTGCGCCAGTTGCTCATGTGGCAGCAGTACGGCTGGTTCATGCTGTTCGCGCAAATAGCGCTCGCGGTGTTTGTCGTGGTGTGGGTGACCTCGGTGGCGGCAGTGAGGCTCAGGTGGCCGTACGAGCGCTGGTACGCGGTACACATGGCCGTATATGTAGGGGTGGCATTCGCTGTTCCTCACCAGTTTCTGGAGGGGTCCACCTTTCGGATGGGCGGGTTTGCATGGTGGTTCTGGGCGGTGCTCTGGGCGGTGAGCATTGGCTCCTTTGTGGCCTTCCGGGTGGTCCGTCCATGGTGGTTACTGCGCCGGCATGGCCTGACGGTTGAATCGGTGGTGACCTCTCCGAGCGGTGTCACGTCGGTGACGTTCACGGGCCGCACTGTCGCACGGTTAGGGGCGCAGGCCGGGCAATTCTTCTTGTGGAGGTTTTTGAACCGCGAACTTCGCGGGCAACAGCACCCGTACTCGCTGTCTGCAGCCCCTGGGGATCGGCTACGCATCTCGGTCAAAAACTCGGGCGACGGCTCTGCGCTCGTCGCTCACGTCAAGCCTGGTACTCGCGTGCTTGCTGAGGGGCCGCTGGGTGTGTTCACGCATAGCACCCGCACGCGTGGATCGTTGCTCTTGGTTGCCGCCGGCATTGGTGTGACGCCTATTCGCGCCATGATCGAGGATCCACTTCTTGCTGACTCGGAGCAAGCGAGTCAGGTCACCGTGGTGGTTCGGGCCCGTTCGCGTGAGGAGGCACCGCTATTGGATGAGCTCCAGCAGCTTGCCGACGAGCGCGGAATCCGGGTGCATGTGGTGTGGGGGCCGCGGGGTGCTACCTGGGGCAGTAAAAACGAGGCGGCCGCTATTGGCGATTACCTGGGGTCCGCCTCTGACACTGATGTGTATATTTGCGGACCGCGCGAGTGGGCGGGATTGGTAGCGGCCGATGCGGTGGCGGCTGGCGTTCATCCCGATGCGGTGCGCTTTGAAGAGTTTGGGTGGTGACGCGTTGAAAGCAGCTCGCGCAGTAGTGGTGGGTGGGGCGGCCGCGGCAATCCTCACCGCGGGTTGGATGTCTGCCCCGCAGCCCTTAGATGCGGCAACGGAACCGGTAGCCGGTCCCCAAGGTGATGACCCTGACGCGGCAACCGATCAGCAAGTCACGACTGTCGATGGCCCGGTGGTGTCGAACATGCGCGGCGACTATCAGGCGCGTTTGCACGTGCAGGCGGGCACTGTCGTGGCTGTCGACTTTCCGATTGCGGGCACCGATGCGGCCCAATCTCGCCATATCAATAACACGGCGCTGCCCGTTCTCGAAGAGCGCATTCTTGAGGCGCAATCGTGGGATGTTGAATATGTCTCGGGTGCCAGTTACACGTCACCAGCGTTGGTCGAATCGGCTCGTGAAGCCTTCGACCAGGCAGGTTTGTCATCATGACGCACGTCCGCACTATCGAGGCGATGGCCATGACGTTCCGCATCGCCGTCGAGGGCGAGGCGGTCAACGACTCCACTCTTGACGTCGTAGCGGAGCATATTGCACGTGATTTGCAGTGGGTCGACCAGGTGTTTTCGACCTACCGAGATGATTCGTGGGTGTCGCGCTTGTCGCGCTCCGAAGTGAAGATTGCGGATGCACCGCCGGCGGTCGCCGAAGTGCTGGACCTGTGTGAGCACTTTCGGGATCAGACCAATGGGGCGTTCGATGCCCGTAACCCTGAGGGAGGCATTGACCCCACGGGTCTGGTGAAGACGTGGGCCATGGAGCGGTCGCGGTGGCGGCTAGGGCTCCTTGGAGCATCTGGCGTGTTGTGGGGTTGTGCGGGCGACGTGATGGTCGATGGCGTTGGCCCGAATACCGGCGGTTGGCGAATTGGAATCGCAGACCCGCGTAGCACGGCGGGCGAGACTGCCCCAGTGGTGAGTGTGGCGCATTTAGGGGCAGGGGCAACAGCAATCGCTACGTCAGGTGACGCACAGCGGCCCGGGCATATTTGGGACCCCCGTACCCGCGCATCGGCCCAGCACTTTGCTCAGGTGAGCGTGCGGGGAACTGACCTCATCGAGTGCGATGCGTGGGCGACCGCGATTATGGCGGGAGGAAAGCGCACACTCCGGTTGGCGATCGAGCGGGGTTTCGAGGTGCTGGCGCTGCGCGTACTTGAGGATCGCGTGCATTCTCAGTCAACCCCCGAGTGGGATCGTTCTCAGAAATGATGCATTGGTGCGCCAGTTGCGCTACATTGACGAGCATCACGGCTAGGCCGAGGGGTAATCGATGGCACCGATAAAACTTCCCTGGCGAGCGATGGCGCTCGTCAGTGTGCTGGTGCTCGCTGCGTGCGAGCCAGGCGCGAGCTTGAGTGGTGTGGGCCTGCCGTCTTCTACGGGGGATTCCGCTCAAGCAGAGACGTCAACTATGGCCGAGTCGGGCCCGGTTCTCGACCTCAGTGTTGAACGTTTGGTGGCCATGGGTGGGCCTGCGAACGAGGACGGCACTCTCGGTTCAGGATGTGATGTCGACGGGCTCGACGCGTTAGCGGACGGCGATTGGTTTGGTTTTGTGGTGCAAGCGTCACCGCAGACCGTGACGGTTGACATCGCGTGCGTGTACGGCCCCGACACTGAACAGTTTGCCGCGTACTCCGACACAAGTGATTCTCGGTCCTCTGGTTATGTAGTGGTCAATGATGTGGTGGGTGAACTGGAGATCCGGATCGCGCCCGGTGCACAGGCTTTTCTGGCTATTGACGGCTGGGAACCACGTCCAGCAAGTGAGTTGGCTGCTGCGCAGGCGCAGGCCCCGTCTGACGGCTCGCGGGGAGTATGGATGCGGGTGCAAGATGACCGCGTGGTCGCGGTAGTACAGCCGTACAGCAGGGGAGCCGCGTCGGGCTAAGCGTCGCGCTCACCTCCTGGCGTGGCACCGCTTTGCTCAGTACTGGAAAGTTCTGGCACAATGGGACGCTGGTTGGTGCGGCCCTCTACCCGTGTCAACTATTCGTCTTGCCAGTAGGTGACGCCTGATTCCCCAGGCGGCGCACGCCGGCTCACACCGAATAAATAAGGAGCACAGCTATGGCTGTCAAGATTCGTCTCAAGCGTTTTGGTAAGAAGAAGGCGCCTTTCTACCGCGTCATCGTGATCGACGGTCGCGCTAAGCGCGATGGCCGCGCCATTGAAGAGATCGGTAAGTACGATCCGCTGGCCGAGCCCTCAATCATCGAGATCAACTCTGAGCGCGCTCAGTACTGGCTTAGCGTGGGCGCACAGCCCTCCGAGCAGGTCCACAAGCTACTGACGCTTACGGGCGACTGGGGCAAGTTCAAGGGTGACAAAGACGCGAAGAGCACCGTGAAGTACGCGGAAGGCAAGCAGTCGCCTGAAGAGCAGATCAAGGCTACGGCTGACGCCGCTGAGAAGCTCAAGGCTGAGAAGGCTGCCGAGGCTGACAAGGCTAAGAAGGAAGCCGAAGCGGCCGCTAAGGCTGAAGAGGCTGCCAAGGCAGAAGAAGCCGCGTCTGCTGAGGACGTTGCAAGCGCAGTGGCAGATGCCGCGCCTGGCGAAGACGCTGCCGCTGCAGCGCCCGCATCCGATGAGGCAACTGGCCCGGCACAGGCCGAGCCCGGTCCGGAGGACAAGTAACAATGATCGTCGACGCGCTGGAGTTCCTGGTCAAGAGCATTGTCCGTAACCCGGACGATGTGACGGTCTCGGAGCGCTCGGGCCGGCGGGGCACCACGCTCAATGTAGTGGTGAACCCCGACGACCTCCCGCGCGTTATCGGCCGTCGTGGTCGCACAGCTACCGCGATCCGCACTGTCATCGACGCGGTTTCGCGTGAAGACGTGCGCGTGAACATTGTGGACGTCGACTAGTCGACACCGCTTCAAGGACCCCCTTCGCTATCGACGCGGAGGGGGTCCTTTTGCGTTCGAGGGCGGCTGTGGATCTTGTGGGCCGTAACCTGGACCCATGAAACTGACTGTTGCGCGCATCGGCCGTCCGCATGGGCTTAAAGGCGAGGTGAGCGTTGAGCTCCACACCGATATCCCCGAGGACCGCCTCGTGGAGGGCGAGGAGTTCGAAACTGAGCCTGCAAGCGCGGGGCCTCTCACCGTGGTTTCAGCGCGCACCCAGGGAGGGCGTTGGTATGTGCGCTTCGAGCAGATCGAGGGCCGTGAGGCGGCGGAACAGGCCCGCGGCGTTGAACTGCTGATTGACGGCGAGGAGTCCGACGAAGAGGATGCCTGGTTTGTTCACGAACTCGTAGGGCTCACCGCAGTGCGCCCCGATGGCGAAGTGATTGGCACCGTCAAGGATTTGCTCAGCATGCCCGCGCAAGACCTGCTGGTGGTGGGCCAAGCAGACGGCCACCAAGCGATGGTGCCTTTTGTTGACGAGTTTGTGCCCGAGGTCGATATCGAGGCTGGCACGGTGACGCTTACCCCGCCCTACGGGTTGCTTTCTGGCGAGCAGCCTGAGGCGACAGGGGAGACGCACTAATGCGTGTTGACGTTGTCACGATTTTTCCGGAGTTCTTTGGCGTGCTCGATGTGTCGCTGCTAGGCAAGGCGCGGCAAGCCGAACTGGTGCAGACCCACGTTCATGACCTCAGAGCATGGACTCAAGACGTGCACAAGACGGTGGATGACTCCCCGTTTGGCGGCGGCGCAGGCATGGTGATGAAGCCTGATGTGTGGGGTAAGGCGCTCGATGACGTGCTCGAGCCGGGCGGACACCTGGTCATCCCGAGCCCCGCGGGTGTGCCGTTTACGCAGGCGATGGCTGCCGAGATGGCCTCCGATCCGCAGTTGGTTTTTGCGTGTGGCAGGTACGAAGGCATTGATGCACGAGTGGCGCAGCATTACGCCAACGAGGGCTTTCGCGTGAGTGAAGTGTCATTGGGCGACTACGTGCTCAATGGGGGAGAGGTCGCCGCCTTCGCCATGATCGAGGCTGTGACCCGGCTTATCCCAGGCTTCATGGGCAACGCTCAGTCCATTGTCGAGGAGTCTCACTCTGACGGCTTGCTTGAGTACCCCAGCTACACGCGGCCAGCTCAGTGGCGCGGGCTTAATGTTCCGGACGTGTTGCTGAGCGGACATCACGCGAATATCGTGAAGTGGCGGCATGATCAACAGCGCGAACGCACCCGTGAACGGCGCCCAGATTTGCTTGGCATTGACCTTTTGGATGAAGGCACCAACCCTGTGGCATAATTGCTCCTCGGTGCGCGCGGAGCTTTTGCCTGCCACAGGGGGCAAAGCACAGTCCGTAGCGCACAGTCATCTATAGACGCCGCAAGGCAGATATCGCGCAGGACCTGTGGCGTGTGCGAGGAGCAAGTCATGCAAAAGCTTGACCACATCACCGCGGGCCAGCTCCGCGACGACATCCCTGACTTCCGCACCGGTGACACGGTGAAGGTTCACGTCAAGGTTATCGAGGGAACTCGGTCCCGTATCCAGGTTTTCCAGGGCGTCGTCATTGGCCGCCAGGGCCACGGCATTGGCGAGACCTTCAGGGTCCGCAAGGTGTCGTTTGGTGTAGGCGTGGAGCGTACCTTCCCGCTGAACGCCCCCACGATCGACAAGGTCGAAATTGAGAGCCGTGGCGACGTACGCCGCGCCAAGCTCTACTACTTGCGCGAGCGCCGCGGCAAGGCTGCTCGTATTCGCGAGAAGCGCGAGAACTAAAATCAGCGACACCGTTGACGCTCCGGCGGATGGCCCAGAGCCATCCGCCGGTCGTCGGCTGTGGGGGTGGGGCAAAGAGCTCCTGATCATTGTGGTCAGTGCGCTGGTCCTGTCGCTGATCCTCAAGACTTTCTTTTTCCAGTCCTTCTGGATTCCCTCGGGCTCAATGGAGCCCACTCTTGAACTCGACGATCGCATTTTGGTGACCAAGTGGCGCCCAGGCGTGCTTGACCTGCGCCGCGGTGACATTGTGGTGTTCAAAGATCCCGGCGGGTGGCTGACTCCATCCAACGACGACGCTGACTCACCGCTCGAAAAAGCAGGCAAAGCCGTTCTCACCTTCACTGGCTTGTTGCCAGAAGACGCAGGCGAACACTTGGTCAAGCGCATTGTGGGGCTACCCGGTGAGACCGTGGAATGTTGCGATGACTCCGGGTTTATTTTGATCAACGGCGAGCCTTTGGACGAACCCTATTTGCCTGAGGGTATCGACCCGTCGCTTATCGAGTTTTCCACCACAGTTCCAGACAATTACGTGTGGATGATGGGGGACAACCGCCCTTATTCAGCGGATTCGCGCGCGCATCAAGGCCGCCCGGGAGGCGGGTCGATTCCCATCAACTCCATTGTGGGAACTGCCTTCGTGACGGTGTGGCCTTTTTCCAATTGGCATAGCCTGAGCAACCCCTACGACGCCCCGGACGTCATACAGGACTAGTGGCAGTCTCCCTCGTCCACGAGACGGCGTTGTGGGATGCCGGCGCGAGCGT
>CAZHTO010000086.1:0-3087 GCA_964535845.1 uncultured Demequinaceae bacterium
AGCACCTCGTTGGTGTTCATGTTGGAGCTGGTGCCCGACCCGGTCTGGAACACGTCCACCGGAAAATGCTCGTCGTAGGCGCCACCGGCGACCTCGTCAGCTGCCGCGGCGATTGCCTGCGCAATGTCAGCGTCCAGCACGCCCAGGTCCGCGTTTGCGAGCGCCGCAGCCTTCTTTACGCGAGCAAGCGCCTCGATGTGACGGCGCTCCAAGGTGATCCCAGAGATGGGGAAGTTCTCGACAGCACGTTGCGTCTGCGCACGGTAGAGGGCATGAGCTGGGACTTTCACCTCGCCCATGGTGTCGTGTTCGATGCGGTACTGGGGGGCGTTGGCGGCGTTCGGCTCAGTCATTCGCCCATTGTGTCAGGGGTACGGGGTTTAGTCCTAGCCTTGGGATGCGCAGCCCTGTTCTGCGCCGTCCCTGCTATGCACGATCCAGTTCTGCGCTTCCGGGTGGGTTGGCCCCGGGTCGCGACACCGTGATGGCGGCGATGCGAGTGCAGCGCTCCAGGATTGTGCGCAACTGCTCGTCCGTGATGGCGCGCAACGAACCGCGGCGTTCGGCTCCCAGCAGCCCTGCGCTCCACAGGCCATCAATGAGTCCGCCCATAAAGGAGTCTCCAGCGCCCACGGTGTCGGCCACAGTCACGTTGGGGGCCTTCACTGTGAGGTCACGCCCGTCGTGGACGAACGCGGTGGCGCCGTTGCCCCCGCGCGTCATGATGACGAGGGCCGGGCCCAGTGTCACCCACTCCCGTGCGAGTGCCTCGACATTTGTGTCGCTGGAGCCGGCACTGGAGGAGAGTAGCCATTCGAGGTCCTCGTCTGACACCTTGACCACGTCTGATAGCTGGACGATGGTCTCGATGGTGCGCCGCGCATCGGCCGCACTTCCCATGAGCGTGGGGCGCGCGTTCGGGTCGTAGGTGATGGTCGCTTGGTCGCGGGCTGTGCGGATCACGTCAAGCACGCCCGTGGCGCCAGGCTCAAGGACCGCGGCGATGGACCCGGTGTGCGCGACTATCGCGCTAGCCGGGACGGTCACCTCCGCGGGTACTTGCCAGTCGAGGTCAAAGTCGTAGGTTGCGGCACCCGTGTGGTCGAGCGTCGCGGTTGCCACAGAAGTGTGGGGGGCGCCGAGGGAGCCGTCGACGATTTCCACGTTGGACGTTTCGAGGTGCGCGCGCACCAGCTGGCCGTGCTCGTCGTCACCTAGCCAGGTGAGCAGGGCCGCGTGGCGTCCTAGTCGACCTAAGCCAATGGCGACGTTTGCGGGGGATCCTCCTGGGTGAGTCTCGGTTGTGCCGCCAGGCCTTTTCACTACGTCAACGAGCGCTTCGCCAATAATTAGCGCGGTCTCGCTCAAGAGTCATCCTCGTCTTCATCTGCGGGGACCAAGCCGATGATTCCTGCGTCTGCCACGTCGTCAGCGTTGTCATCCGCGCTGTCGTTGTCGCCCTCGCCGTCGCCGCGCACATCAGTGATGCGGTCGCGTGCTCCTTCGAGAAGTGCCTGGCAGTGGGCGGCTAGCGCCTCGCCACGTTCCCACAGGCCAAGGGACTCATCGAGTGTTGCGGCACCTGCTTCGAGCTTGGCCACAATGGCGATCAACTCGTCGCGTGCTTGCTCGTAAGTAAGTGAGGTGAGATCGTCATCCTGAGACATAAGCCACACCGTATCGCGTCATGATGCACCTATAGGGCAGTCTCATCTAGTAACCAGTTCAATCTCTTCACAATGGGGTGTTGATGATGTTCACAGAAAACAGTACTCGTCAGACGGCGCTAGGGAGTCTTGAGAAGGCTCTAGACCCGAACTTGACCGACGCGGACCTCGCAGTTTTGAGCCGTTCCGAAGAGGCAAAGATTCGTGCAGCTGTTGCCGAAAGGCCCGAGACGCCGCTCACGTCGCTACTCAGGCTATCGACAGACTCGTCGTCGACAGTGCGCGTTGGCGTTGCCCGCAACCGCCGGCCAGAAATGCCAGAAGACGTATTCGACCAGTTGTCGCGAGACAAGTCGGTGGATGTGCTCTTCGCACTCATCGAAAACCCGATGGTGCCTGACACGATCATTGGGCGACTAGCGCGGCACTACCACAAGGAGTACGCAGGAGCGGCTCGTGCCCGCCTGGGTTCTAAGGGTGGTTCGGCAAAGGTGTTGGGCATGTTCGGAATTGCAAGCGGTAGCTAAACCACAGTGGTCGGCCCTCGCGGTGCACTGAGGGGTGCCGTTGCTTGAGCCTCACGGTTCGCGGCGGAAAGCTGCGAGGGCCGCCGATCCGTCGTGAGTTAATCGTTCGCCGGCGGTGAGGTCGTGGTGACTTTCGCTTGTGCTTGGCCGGTGGCGAATCGAAGGCTGAGCACGTCGCCCTTAGATACGGCCGATGCGTCCCTCACCACCGCGCCGTTCGCGTCCCTGGCAACGGCGTAACCACGGTCAAGTGTCCCTTGCGGGCTTAGGGCACGCAAGCTAGCTGCGAGAGCAGATGTCGTCGCATCGGCCGTCGACAAAATGGTGACTAAGGCGCGACCAGCAGCTGTGCGTCCATGCGATACCTGATCTTGATATGGGTCAAGCATGCGCTGAGGGTGCGCAAGGACCGGGCGTGAACGGAACAGATCAAGGCCTTGTGCTGCGCGGTCCACACGCTCGGTGACTGCCGCGCGGATCTCGCGTTGCACTTGCTCAATGAGTGCGCGCTCTTGCGCGGCGTCAGGAACTATTCGTTTGCCAGCATCGGTGGGAGTCGATGCCCGGTAGTCGGCCACCAAGTCCAGCAATGGAGTGTCCTTCTCGTGGCCAATGGCGCTCACTAGCGGTGTGGTGGTGGCTGCCGCTGCGCGGACCACGCGCTCGTCAGAGAACGCAATCAGGTCTTCAAACGACCCGCCGCCGCGGGCGATAACAATGACGTCCACGAGCGGCTCGGCGTCGAGTTGCGCGATTGCTTCTCTCACCTCGCGCACCGCATGCTGGCCTTGCACTGACACGCGGCGAATCTCGAACGTGACCGTGGGCCACCGGCGCCTGGCGTTGTTGACCACGTCGTGTTCGGCGTCGCCTTGCGTGGCACACACGAGCCC
>CAZHTO010000086.1:3187-9155 GCA_964535845.1 uncultured Demequinaceae bacterium
CGTTAGGAGAGGAGAACATACCGTCGGTCACGATCTCTAGCGTGCCACGTAGGATGGAGAGTATGCCTTCCCCTTTGAACAAGCGCGTGTTGCTTGCCGCGCCTCGTGGGTACTGCGCCGGTGTAGACCGCGCCGTCATTGCCGTCGAGAAGGCTCTCGAACTGCATGGCGCCCCCATTTATGTCCGTAAAGAAATCGTTCACAATAAGTACGTTGTCGAAACGCTGTCCGACCGTGGGGCCATCTTTGTAGAAGAAACGGATCAGGTGCCTGAGGGCGCCCACGTCGTTTTCTCGGCTCACGGAGTTTCTCCCGCAGTACGGGCTGCGGCCGATGCACGCAACCTGCTGTCCATCGACGCCACCTGTCCTCTGGTCACCAAGGTTCACAAAGAAGCCGTGCGGTTTGCTAAGGAAGACCAGACGATTTTGCTCATTGGTCACGATGGCCACGAAGAGGTTGAGGGCACGGCGGGCCACGCACTTGAGCACACCATCGTGGTGAACTCGCCCCAAGAGGCGGACACGGTCGAAGTCGCGGACCCTGACAACGTGGTGTGGCTGTCCCAGACCACGCTGTCGGTAGACGAGACCATGGAGACGGTGAGCCGGCTACGTGCGCGCTTCCCTAAACTCCAGGATCCACCTAGCGATGACATTTGCTATGCGACCCAGAACCGTCAGGTCGCGGTCAAAAAGCTCGCCCCCGACTGCGATCTCGTGATTGTGGTGGGTTCTGCGAACTCGTCGAACTCGGTGCGCTTGGTCGAGGTGGCTCTGCAGGCGGGTGCCCGCAGTTCTTACCGAATTGACATGGCACGCGAACTGCAAGACGAGTGGTTCGAGGGTGTCACCACGGTAGGCGTGACGTCAGGCGCCTCGGTTCCGGAGATTTTGGTCGAAGATGTGCTGAAGGCTCTCGCGGAGCGTGGCTATGGCGAGGTAGAAGAGGTCCGCACGGCCACCGAGGACTTGATGTTCTCGCTGCCAAAGGAAATCCGCAAGGACCTCAAGGCCAAGGCCGCCGAGCGCGCGATGCTGGCGTAACCCGACCACCCCACCCAACCCCACCCAACCCAACCCCACCCAACCCCACCTGAGCGCCCTAGTGGTCACTGAGTGTTGATTCTGGGGCGTCGCTGTCTCCTGGGGGTAGTTCAGCGTGGTGTTCGACACTGGCGTGAGCCAGTTCCGCGGCCTGGGGCAACCGTGGCACGTTGGTCACAAGCGCAGGGGAGTCGGTCGCAGCGATTTGCTGGAGCGCCGCGAACTCCCGCGCTTTAGGTAACACCCGCCGCTCCATAGAGCCCACCATGTCGTTATAGGTACGGCCCGCCGAGTCGATGGCCTTGCCCACCTTCGCCAAGTGCTCGCCCATCTTCGAGAGTCGCTCGTAAAGCTCTTTGCCGGTAGAGAGCACTTGCTGTGCATTCTGAGCAAGAGCATCTTCTTTCCACGCATGTGCCACGGTGCGCAACATCGCCACCAGCGTGGTTGGCGTAGCGATGAACACCTGTTTGCCGTACGCGTACTCCTGGAGGTCGCCGTCCTGTTCAAGGGCCGCTTGGTAGAACGCCTCTGACGGCACGAACATCACGACGAACTCGGGAGACGAATCGAACTGCTGCCAGTACCGTTTGGCCGCCAAATCATCCACGTGCCCCCGAATGTGCCGTGCGTGCGCCCGCAATCGATCTGCCCGCACATCCTCGTCGTCCGTCTCGAACGCCTCAATGAGCGCAGACAGCGCCACCTTGGAGTCCACCACGATGGTGCGGCCGCCCGCGAGCTTGACCGTCAAGTCGGGCCGCAACAACCGGCCTTCGCTGTCGCGCACACTGTCTTGCTCAGTGAAGTCCACATGCTCGACCATCCCGGCAAGCTCGACCACTCGCCGCAGTTGCACCTCGCCCCAGTTGCCGCGCACATCCGAGCGCCGCAACGTATTGATGAAGTCGGTAGTGCGCTTGTCGAGCTTCTCGGACGCCGCGAGCATTTGCTTGACCTGTTCAGACAGTTGCGCATGGCCACTCGCGCGCGCCTTGTCCGCCTCAACTGTTTGGCGTTGGACGGTATCGAGGGCTTTCGCCATGGGCTCGACCAGCTGGCGCACTGCGGTCTCACGCTTGGCCAGCTCGGCCTCGCCCGCCTCGCGCTCGCGCGCAAACCGCTCCTTGGCTACCTCGAGCAGCGACTCCTGACTTTCCCTCAGTGTCTTTTGCGACAGCGCTGCAAACTGTTCGCGCATGGTCTCGTGGTCTCCACGCACCTGCTCTACATACTTGTGATGCGCTCGAGTGAGGTCCGCCTCACGCTGCACAAACGCATCGGCCTGTTGCTGTAATTGCTGTTCAAGCATGCTCACCCGTTCGCGGGCGATTGCGGCGCGGGTCTCTGCGCCAGTGAACCGGCGAGAGGCGAGTAGGTAACCGGCAGCGAGGCCTGCCAATAGGGCCGATGCGGCAATGAGGATTTCCACCATGAGGCCACGATGCCACGGGGTTCAGACATTGCGGGGCTTATGTGAGGCGGGGCAGTGCAGAACGGCCACGCGGCAGGTTATCGCTGTTATCCATTTTTGAGAATGGGCCTAGGTCGCACTTTTCCGCTTTTTCTGCGTCCGGCGTGTGGCTTATGTCACATTCATGGCTCAAAAGCGCCAGCTGTGCTGTCCCGAGACATATTCGTTACCGAATGTTTCGTACGCTTGAAGTCATCGCGGGGAAACTCCCCGTTGCCTACACGCCTACGTGTGAGCTCGAACCCCGGGTCACCACACGCTGGAGTGTGAAGTGAGAGGACACAGTATGAAGCTCGGCAAGTTCGGGAGGGGCGCCGCTGTCTTTGCGATGGCAACCCTGGCCCTCGCCGCATGTACTTCCGGAGATGCTAACGGCGACGCTTCGCCTGACGTCACGGCGACTGACTCAGCCGCCCCCGGTGGTACCAATGACGACACCATCTACTACTCGACAGGCGAAGTGGAGTGGGCTGGTTACAACTCGCTACTCGGCTCCACCTACTCGTCATACAACACGGCCGTCAACGACCGTGTGATCAGTAGCTTTGTCTACTTTGGGCCCGATGCGACTATCGAGGCCAACGAAGACATGGGTACATTCGAGCTCATTTCCGATGACCCCATGACCGTGGAGTTCACCATCAACCCCGACGCAGTGTGGTCTGATGGCACCCCCATCACCTACGACGACGCACTGTTCTCTTGGGCAACTCAGGCGATCGCAGACGGCGAAGACGAGAACGGCAACCCTGTTCCGCTGTTCGACCACGTGAGTGGCCTGGACTACGGAGACCGCGTGCCCGCGGGCCCCGAAGGCGAAGCCGGTGGCAAGTCCTTCACCATCACCTACGAAGACCCCTTCCCTGACTACCAGCTTCAGACCGTGATCGCCCACCCGGCACACGTCATGGCGCGTGAGACGGGTACGACTATCGAGGACATGTCGGCTGCCATCAAGGATGGCGACCTTGAGGCCCTGCGCCCCGTGGCAGAGTTCTGGAACACCGAGCTCATTTCTGAAACCCCGGGCGAACTGCCTGACCCGGAGATCGCGCTGTCCTCTGGCCCTTACACCTACGGTTCGTGGGAAGCCGGCCAGTCGATCACTTTGATTCCGAACGAGAACTGGTGGGGCACCCCTCCTGCCACGCGTGAGCTCGTGTTCCGCTTTGCGGCACCTGAGACCCACGTTCAGGCACTCGCGAACGGTGACCTCAACGCCATCGAGCCACAGGCCACCGTTGACACGATCAGCGACATCGAGGCACTCGGCGACGCTGTCACGCTCGGCACGGTTGACACCCTGACCTGGGAGCACATCGACATCAACCGCGGTGAAGGTGGCTCGCTCGCCGAAAGCGCTGAACTGCGCGAGGCATTCGCCATGTGCGTACCCCGTCAGCTCATCGTGGACAACCTGATTGCGCCTATCAACCCTGACGCGGTCATTATGAACGCACGCGAAGTGTTCCCGTTCCAGGACACCTACAACGAGGTCGTTGACGCGGCCTACGACGGCCGTTACGACGAGGTCGACATCGACGGTGCTGCTGCGAAGATCGCAGCAGCCGGCGTTGACACCCCCGTCACCGTCCGTATTGGCTACTCGGCTCCTAACGCACGCCGTACCGACCAGGTCGCGCTCATCAAGGACTCGTGTGACCAGGCTGGATTCGAGATCCAGGACATCGGTGCAGACACGTTCTTCGCCGCTGGTGGCGACCTCGACCAGGGTAACTTCGACGCGGCGCTGTTCGCGTGGCAGGGCTCTGGCCAGATCGCTTCGGGTCAGAACATCTACGCAACCGCTCGCCCGCAGAACTTCATCGGGTACTCGAACGCAGACGTAGACGCGGCGTGGGAGATCCTCGCCACGACCCTCGACGAGGACGTCCAGCTTGAGCAGACCAAGATCATTGAGAAGCTCCTGTGGGACGACCTCTACGGAATTCCGATCTTCGCGCACCCCGGTGTCGCAGCTTGGGACTCCACCATTCAGAACGTCCAGCCGAGCTCTGCTCAGGGTGGTCTTCTGTGGAACGCTCAGCAGTGGGTTCGCGCCGCCGAATAAGGCGTCGGAATTCAACACTTAACCAATGATCGGTGGGGTGGGATGAACTCCCACCCCACCGATTGTGTGTCCGGGGCCCGATCTGCTACTAGAGTGGCGGAATCCCTTCCGAAGGGTCGGGTCCTGTTGAAGAGGAAAGTCATCATATGACCAGGTTTGTCCTCAGACGCCTCGGAATTTCGAGCCTCATTTTGCTCTTCGGGTCGTTCCTGATGTTTGTCCTCACCATTAATGCGGGTGACCCACTTGAGGACCTGCGCGAGTCGACCGCGACCAACCGTGACCAGTTGATGCAGTCACGCATCACTGCCATGGGGTTGAACGACGCGTGGTACGAGCGCTACTGGGAGTGGTTGAGCGGTGCCGCCGGCTGTCTTTACGGCCAATGTGACTTAGGTAATGACCGGGCTGGTGCGGACGTCACTGCGCTACTTGGCCAGGCTGCCGGTTCAACGTTGCGGCTCGTCACCATTGCCACCTTTGCGGCGATCGTTATTGGCATCATCATCGGAATCATCACCGCGATTCGCCAGTATTCGGGCTTTGACTACGCGGTCACGTTCCTTGCCTTCATGTTCTTCTCGCTCCCAGTGTTCTGGGCAGCGGTGCTCCTCAAGGAGTTTGGCGCGATCCGTTACAACAATTGGATAGCGGATCCGCAAATATCTTGGCTCCAAGCGCTCATCGTCGGCGTAGTGCTGGGATTCATATTGCAAGGGATCATGGGTGGTGGTCTCAAGCGACGCCTGTTTACGAGCCTGACTGCGGCGGGGGTGGCAACTGGTTCGCTC
The DNA here is from genome assembly GCA_964535845.1 of uncultured Demequinaceae bacterium. Lineage (GTDB taxonomy): Bacteria > Actinomycetota > Actinomycetes > Actinomycetales > Demequinaceae > Demequina. The sequence goes on from CAZHTO010000086.1 coordinate 8,570, forward strand.
TTACTCTTCACGGCCATTGGCTGGTGGCGTGCGCCTGCGCTCGGTCTAGGCATGGTGCTAGTGGTGAGCGTCGCTTTCGCGGTGGGGCTCACTGCGATCGTTGCCGGAATCGGTAACCGCCGCGTGCTCTACTCGACTCTCACCACCGTTGGTGTGGGCACGATTGTGTACTTCGTTGTTGGCCCTCTCTTGGACAGCCCTTCTTGGGGCATACTGTTTGCGCTGCTGGCCTCCGCGATCGTGGTTGGCCTGATTGTGGGACGTCTGTGGGGCGGCTACTCCCGTAGCACAGCGATGACACTGTCTGCCGTTACGGCAGTGTTCATGGCTGCTATGACGGTGCTCGACCGCGTGGTCTATGCGTGGGGCGGGTTCTTGCAGGTGAAGCCTCGACCCATCTCGACAATTGGCGCCCAAACACCTAACTTCAAGGGCGACTTCTGGGAGCAGATTCTTGACTGGGGCACCCAGCTGGCGCTGCCCACCCTGTTGCTCACCCTCGTGTCGGTGGCGACGTACTCCCGGTACACACGCGCATCGATGCTCGACACCATGAATCAGGACTATGTGCGCACTGCGCGTGCCA
>CAZHTO010000087.1:0-2978 GCA_964535845.1 uncultured Demequinaceae bacterium
GGCGACTTTCGGGAGCACGCTGCGATCTTGAGGCAGTTGGGTGCCCACGTGATTGACGTGCGCCGGCCACAAGAGCTTGCCGTGATTGACGGCTTGGTGATCCCCGGGGGCGAGTCGACGGTGATTGACAAATTGCTCCGGGCATTTGATCTGCGTGACCCGCTTAAGGAGCGCCTTGAACAAGGACTCCCCGTGTTGGGGTCGTGTGCGGGGATGATCATGCTGGCGCGCGATCTGGTCGACGGTATTGAGGGGCAACAAACCCTGGGCGTGATTCCCATGACGGTGCGGCGCAACGCCTTTGGCCGTCAGGTGGACTCGGCAGAGGTGGATCTGGTGTGGGAACTTGATGGTTCGCCTATGCACGGCGCATTCATTCGAGCGCCTTGGGTAGAAGACCACGACGACACTGTCGAGGTGCTCGCTACGGCGAGCGGGCCGGATGGTCAACGCCACCCGGTCGCGGTCCGTGCTGGCAATGCGCTGGCCACGGCCTTCCACCCGGAAATTTCGGGTGAGACTCGCATTCATCACTTGCTGATTGATGCCGCGGCTCAGGTTGCCATCAAGCCCTAAGCCTTGATTGTTGGCAATCAAGCCTGTAGCCTTGCTTGATGTTCGTTATCACCGCAGATCAACGGGGAAGTACACGCAAGGGCGTCCGCGTACACGACTTGCTGGACTCACTAGAGCCCTGGAACACACAGTGGCACCACGCGATTGCTCTCCCGCTCAGCCGTACCGTGGGCGATGAGGTGCAGACCGTGCTGACCGATGCGGCTGCCGCCGTCGACTTAGCTCTTACGTTGGCGCGCGCAGGGGAGTGGTCGGTCGGAATAGGTGCAGGAGCAGTCGACGAGCCTCTTGGGCCCACATCCCGTGAGAGCGAGGGCGAAGCCTTTGTGTTGGCACGTCGCGCGGTTGAGCGAGCCAAAGGTAAAGGTGAACCTGTTCCCATTGTGGTGGCAGGCACGCATTCCCTCGAAGAGGAGCACGCCACCGCGGTCATGCAACTCCTCGGTGCGGTGGTGCAACGAAGGTCAGCCGCAGGCTGGGAAGTCGCAGACCTATTGCGGCCAGATTTGCCCTCGCCTCATGTGACTCAACGCGAAGTTGCCGCCAGGCTAGAAATATCCACGCAAGCGGTGAGTCAACGGGTAGCGTCAGCGATGATCGATGAGGAACGCCGTGCGCGTCCGGTGGCGGCAACCCTCCTGGAGAGGGCGTCTCACGGGCAGTCTTCACCAAAAGAACAGGATCACAGATGACAACGTTGTGGGTAGTGCTGATAGTGCTGGCGGCGCTTGCCGCAGCGGCGCTCGTGGGAGCGCCCCTTGTGGGGTGGCTTCTCAAAAAAATCGAGCCCGAGGTTGCGACGCCCGGCGTGTTGCGCGGGGGCATGTGGATAGGTGTTCTTGAGCGCGCGGCCATTACTGGTGCGATGCTGCTCGGCTACCCCGAGGCAGTGGCGGTCGTGATCGCCATCAAGGGCCTAGGCCGCTATCCGGAGCTACGCGACACCCCTACAGCAGTGCGTCCGCAAACTACCGAGCGGTTCATCATCGGCACCCTCGCGAGCTACTTATGGGCCGGAATCGTTGGTGCAATCGCGCTCGTCGCCATCTCCAGGCTTTAAGAAAAACTGTCCCCAAACTCGCCTCGCTAGACTAGGGAGGCAGTTCCACCCTCAAAATCGTCAGGAGATTTCGTGGCCGGTCACTCCAAATGGGCAACCACCAAGCACAAGAAAGCAGCGCTTGACTCCAAGCGGGGCAAGCTGTTTGCCAAACTGGTGAAGAACGTGGAGGTCGCAGCGCGTACTGGCGGTGCGGACTTGGCTGGAAACCCCACTCTGTACGACGCAGTGCAGAAGGCTAAGAAGTCGTCGGTTCCTAATGACAACATCGACCGCGCCATCAAGCGCGGCTCGGGCCAAGAGGCAGGCGCTGCAGACTACGAAACCATCATGTACGAGGGTTATGGGCCCAACGGCGTCGCGATGCTGATCGAGTGCCTTACCGACAATCGCAACCGCGCGGCGATGGAAGTGCGCACCGCTTTGACGCGCAACAACGGCACGCTCGCAGACCCGGGTTCGGTGTCCTACCTGTTCGCCCGCAAGGGTCAAGTGATCGTCTCCAAGGAAGGTGGCGTCACTGAGGACGACCTGATGGAGGCCACTCTCGAGGCCGGTGCGGAAGAGATTGAGGACGCGGGGGAGGTATTCGAGATCACGTCTGAGGCGACCGACGTGGTGGCGGTGCGCACCGCGCTACAGACGGCCAACATCGACTACGACTCGGCCGAGGCTGCCTGGGTGCCATCTATACGGGTCGAACTCGACGTGGACGGTGCCAAGAAAATGTTGCGGCTCATCGACGCCCTCGAAGACTGTGATGACGTCCAAAACGTGTTTGCCAACATGGACGCCTCGGATGAGGTGCTCGAGGCCGCCTCTGCCGAGTAGTCGCCGTGCGCATTCTTGGTGTCGATCCCGGGCTCACCCGGTGCGGCTTAGGCGTCGTCGATGCTGCGGGCGCGCGCAAAGTCAGCCTGATTCATGTCGAGGCAGCCACGTCACCCGCAGGGGATCCCACCCCTGCTCGTCTCGCGAGACTAGCTGACGCGATCGAGCGAGTGCTAGACGCGCATCGGCCCGCTGCCGTGGCGCTTGAGCGAGTATTCGCTCAGCACAACGTCCGCACGGTCATGGGCACAGCGCAAGTGTCTGGCGTAGTGATGCTTGCAGCGCAGCGGCGTGGGCTTCCGGTGGTGATGTATACGCCGTCCGAGGTTAAAGCAGCCGTGACGGGAGATGGCCGCGCTGAGAAAGGGCAAGTGGGATTCATGGTGGCGAGGGTTTTGGGACTAACCGAGCCACCGCGCCCGGCCGATGCGGCAGACGCCTTAGCAATTGCGATCGCTCATGCGTGGCGTGGGGGAGCGGCACCAGTGGGCTCGGGTGCGACCACGGCCGC
>CAZHTO010000087.1:3078-9025 GCA_964535845.1 uncultured Demequinaceae bacterium
AGCGCCGTTGAGGTGTATAGCGCTGTTCAGTGGATAGCGCCGCAGGATGGCGGCGAGTCTCACCCCACCGCGGGGCCCGGTCCCGTAGCGTGTTCGTACATACGTTCGAAAGGAGTGGCCCGTGATTGCTCAGCTCACAGGCAAAGTGGCGTCTGTGCGCGCGGCAACTGCGGTGGTTGAGGTCGGGGGTGTTGGCATGCTCGTCCATTCGACGCCATCCACGCTTGCCGAGCTTCGCGTAGGGGCTCAGGCCCACTTTTTCACGCAGTTAGTGGTGCGCGAAGAGTCGCTTACGCTTTTTGGCTTCTCGGTGGAGTCAGAGCGGGACACGTTTGAAGCCCTACAGACGGTTCAGGGCGTGGGGCCCAAACTTGCGTTGGCGATGCTTGCCGTCCACTCTCCATCGTCGCTTTCGCAAGCGGTGGCGGAAGGCGACCGTAAAGCACTTGAGAAGGTTCCCGGAATTGGGGCCAAGGTAGCGGCGAGGTTATTGCTTGAACTGGGCGGCAAGCTGTCGCTCCCCGGTCTTGATGACGCCTCCGCGAGCGCGAGCGACGCGCGCGGCCAGGTGGAAGAGGCGCTCGTCGCGCTCGGCTGGAATGCCAAGGCCGCGGCTGGTGCCGTTGAGGCGGTCGTGTCGGGGCCCATTACGCAAGACGAGGTGCCCACTGTGCTCAAGGCCGCATTGAAGTCGATGGGTGGCGCACGTGGTTGACGAGCATGACCTAGCGGGGGATGACGCCTGGGATGCCGCGAGCCTGGCGAACCGGGTTGTCAGTGCCGACGCTGAGGCGATCGAACGTTCGAGTGAGGCTGCGCTCAGGCCCACGAACCTTCACGAGTTCATTGGGCAACGCACGGTGCGTGACCAGCTGGAGCTCGTATTGCGTGCCGCGTCCAATCGTGGCGCGAGCGCGGATCACGTGTTGTTGTCTGGCCCGCCGGGCCTTGGTAAAACCACGTTGGCGCTCATTGTGGCGGCAGAGATGGGTGCGACTCTCAGGATTTCGTCGGGACCCGCGATTCAGCACGCAGGTGACTTGGCCGCGATTCTGAGTTCGCTCGATGAGGGCGACGTGCTGTTCCTTGACGAGATCCACAGGCTCGCGCGGCCTGCCGAAGAGATGCTCTATCTCGCTATGGAAGACTTCCGTGTCGACGTGGTGGTGGGTAAGGGTGCTGGCGCCACATCGATCCCGCTGAGCTTGCCTCGCTTTACGGTCGTGGGTGCGACTACGCGAGCAGGGTTGTTACCGGCGCCTTTGCGCGACCGCTTTGGCTTCACTGCACACTTGGACTTTTACGAGGTGGACGAACTCAGGGCCATCATCGAGCGGTCCGCAGGCAAACTTGGAATTTCAGTGACGGACGATGCGGCTGCTGAGATCGCGTCACGGTCGCGGGGTACGCCCCGTATTGCTAACCGATTGCTGCGTCGCGTACGGGACTGGGCCGAGGTTCACGGCTCCGGAGTGGCAGACCTCGCCGCCGCACGCCAGGCGCTCACGGTCTACGAGGTGGACGAGCGTGGTCTTGACCGTCTTGACCGTGCGGTGTTGCGCGCGCTGTGTACCAGGTTTGGGGGCGGCCCTGTGGGCTTGTCGACGCTGGCAGTCTCGGTGGGCGAAGAGCCAGAGACAGTCGAAACGGTCGCAGAGCCGTTTCTCGTGCGGGAAGGCTTGATGAGTCGTTCTCCACGTGGAAGAGTGGCTACGGCCGATGCGTGGACACATTTGGCGTTGGTGCCACCAGAGAATGCGGTGGCTGGGGAAGTGGGCGGACGGCTGTTTGACTAGGCGCGGTTCGACTCACACGCAAATGCGCCCTAGAATCACGTGGGCTCTTATGAGCAATTAACGATTGTTAGGAATCCTGTGTCGAAAGCAACCAAGAGTGCGCGCAAGTCCTTAATTTGGCTTGCAGTGATCCTCATCGCCATCTATGGCCTGCTTGCCGTGGGTGTGTCCACCGACAAGACGACATGGACGCCAGGCCTCGCGCTTGACCTCGACGGTGGGCGCCAGATCATTCTGAGTCCGGTGCTCGAGGAGGGCTCGAGCCAATCGGTTGACCAGGCTGACCTACAGCAGGCGGTAGAAATTATCCGCCAACGCATTGACGCATCGGGTGTGGCTGAATCTGAGATCACTGTTCAGGGCAGCAACATTGTGGTCGGTCTTCCAGGTAACCCTTCTGAAGACACCATCGAGTTGGTCGCCCGCGCGGCACAGTTGCAGTTCCGCCCTGTGCTGGTGATCGGCGATCCCTCGCCAGTGGCGCAGCCCCCGGCCGTGCCAGAACTCAGCCCTGAGCCTGAGGTAAGTGCAGACCCTGAGGCCAGCCCAGCTGTCGAAGAGAGCGTGGCTCCTGAGGTAGACGTGGCTCCTGAAGAGGGCGCGACACCTGAGCCGAGCCCTGAGGCCTCTGAGGTAGCCAACGTGGTTTCGACCGCATCGGGCGACACAGATGTAGACGGCGCGACCTCGGACGGTGCGGGTGAGCCTGCGGTTGAGGCAACCGCTGGCACGCAGCCAGCTGCCCCCGCGCCTGACCCCCAGACAGAGGACCCGTCGTCGTTTGCGTGGCTCACCCCAGAGTTGCTCGAAGAGTACGAGGCTCTTGATTGCTTTAACCCTGACAACTTGGCTGGACGCACCATGGGTAACCCCAATACGGGCCATGTGGCGTGTGCTGAGTTTGGCCTTGCCAAGCTTGCGATGGGTCCGGTGGAGATCCAGGGACGTGACCTCGCCACAGCCACCAGTGGTCCTGAGATGAGCCAGACCGGCACTATGACTGGCCGCTACGAGGTGCGCCTAGAGTTCAACTCTGAAGGCAGGGCAAAGTTCTCTGATATCTCGAGCCGCCTCATCGGGCTCGAGCAGCCGCGTAATCAGTTCGCGATCGTGCTCGACGGGGTAGTCATTTCCTACCCGGTGATGCAGGCACGTATTACGGACGGCGTGGCATCCATTACGGGGGACTTCACACAAGAAGAAGCCGAACAGCTCGCGAACCAACTTAAGTTTGGTGCCCTGCCGCTCAGCCTTGAAGTCCAGTCGAACCAGCAGATCTCTGCGACGCTCGGTGCTGAGCAGCTAGAAAAGGGTTTGATCGCTGGTCTTATTGGACTGGTTCTAGTGATGATCTGGTCGCTACTGCAATATCGCGCACTTGGACTAGTGGTCATCTCGTCACTCACCATTGTGGGCGTGGTCACGTTTGGCGCCATTTCGCTCTTGTCATGGGGCTTGGACTATCGACTTTCGCTGGCCGGGGTCGCGGGTCTGATCATCGCAATTGGTATTACAGCGGACTCGTTTGTTGTGTACTTCGAACGTGTCAAGGATGAGCTCCGAGACGGCAGGTCGATCCAGTCGGCTGTCGACCATGGCTGGCGCCGTGCTCGGCGCACCATTATTGCCTCTGACGCGGTGCAGTTGCTCGCGGCAATCACGCTGTATGCGCTGGCGGTCGGTGGCGTGCGAGGCTTCGCGTTCACGCTTGGACTCACCACGGTGTTGGACCTTGTCATCACCTTCCTGTTCACCTATCCGCTCTTGGTACTGCTGGTGCGTACCAAGTTCTTTGGTGAAGGCCACAAGTTGTCCGGCCTTGATCCCGCCCAGTTGGGTAAAGAATCGCTGTACAAGGGACGTGGACGAGTGGCTGTGCCTGGTGCCGGCGCGGTGACCCGACCCAAGGACGGCCTGACACTTGCCGAGCGTAAGGCTGCAGAACGCCGCGCACAGCAGGCCACGGGCGACGATGCGACGGATGCCTCCGTCACGGCTGGGGAGGAATCGCGATGAGCAAGTTCAACTACGGCAAGTGGGGTAACGCTCTCTATACGGGCGAGAAGAGCTACGCGATCATCCACAAGATGGTCCGGTGGTTTGTCATCACCGGTGTCTTGGTAATCGCATCTCTAGTGCTCCTGCTGGTACGGGGCATCAACCCTGGTATTGACTTCACCGGTGGAACTCAGTACATGATTCCTGACGTCACTGAGATTTCCGCAGACCCCGCAATTGCGACGATCGCAGAGTTCGCTCCCGAGCAAGACCCGCGCGTCACGATTTTGGGCGGCGACGACATCCGCATCCAGATGGGCGACATTGACGCTGACCTTCAGATCGAACTGGGTGAAGCCCTCGCCGCCGCATATGAAGTAGACCAAAACACTCTGAGTTTTGATCAGATTGGTCCCACGTGGGGTGCAGAAGTGGGCAAGAAGGCTCTACAGGGTCTCTTCGTTTTCCTATTCCTGGTGTTCGTCGTCATCGCGTTCTACTTCCGCGCATGGCGTATGGCCGTGGCGGCGATTGTTGCGTTGCTGACCGACCTGATCTTCACGGTGGGCGTTTTCGCGCTGTTGGGCTTCGAGGTGACACCTGCGACGGTGATCGGATTCCTGACGATCCTCGGCTACTCGCTGTACGACACCGTGGTGGTGTTTGACAAGGTCCGCGAAAACACGGCCACACTCACGTCCCAGCATCGCTACACATATGACGAGCTTTCGAACCTTGCGGTGAACCAAACGATCGTGCGGTCCATCAACACGTCGGTCGTGGCTTTGCTCCCCGTGGCCTCGATTCTCTTTGTGGGCTCACTGCTCATGGGCGCGGGCACCCTGAATGACATTGCACTTGCTCTGTTTGTGGGAATCGCCGTCGGTACTTACTCCTCGATCTTTATCGCCGCACCTCTTGAAGTGTTGCTACGTCGGCGTGAACCGCGCGTTGCGGAGCACACCAAGGATGTTCTCGAGCTGCGGGCCAAGGGCGAGGGCGGCGTGCTTCTCGCGGATGACGGCACAGTGCGGGTCGGTGCGTTGAAGCCCGGTGGTCACCGTGGCAACGCCGCGCAGCCTCGCCGCAAGCGTCGCTGAGCCTGCAAAAGGCGCCCGAGCACACGCCTGTGATAGTGATGGAGGAGCGCCAGTAGAATGGCGTAGAGCCCGCTAACACCCGGTACGCGACGCAGACAAGGGAGGCCGTATGACTGAGATACGCCCGTCGTCTGCGCCCACGGGCCCGCTCTCGTTCCTACGCAGGCCGGCGAAGGAGCCCAGCGCCATCGATGGGCTGCTGGACACCTACCGGCGCATGTACCCGCGCGCCAAAACGGGGATCATCGAGCGTGCGTACCGGGTGGCAAAGCGTGCGCACCAGGGCCAGGAACGCAAGAGTGGTGAGCCCTACATCATTCACCCCATTGCCGTTGCGCAGATCATTGCGGACATGGGGCTACCAGACACGGTCATCGCGGCCGCATTGCTTCACGACGTCGTAGAAGACACCGACTACCCGCTGTCGCAGTTGAGCGAAGAGTTCGGTGAAGAAGTCGCCTCATTTGTGGACGGCGTCACCAAGCTCGACAAGGTGACGTACGGGGATGCGGCGCAAGCTGAGACCGTTCGCAAAATGGTCGTGGCTATGGCCAAAGACATCCGCGTGCTGTTGCTTAAGCTCGCGGACAGGCTCCACAACGCGCGCACGTGGGAGCACGTGTCGCCGGAAAGTGCACGCCGCAAGGCCCAAGAGACGCTCGAGATTTACGCACCTCTCGCGCACCGCATGGGGCTCAATGCCATCAAGTGGGAACTCGAGGACCTGTCGTTCAAAACGCTCTATCCCAAGATCTACCAAGAGATCGTGGATGTGGTCGCGGAGCGCGCGCCTGAACGCGAGAGGTATCTCGCAGAGATTCGCTCAGAGATCGAAGCCGAACTTAAGGCCATGAAGATCCGCGGTGTGATTACCGGCAGGCCCAAGCACTACTACTCGGTCTATCAAAAGATGATTGTGCGCGGCCGGGACCTCAACGAGATCTATGACCTTGTGGGTATGCGCATCTTGGTAGAAACCGTCCGCGACTGTTATGCGGTGCTCGGGGCCATGCACGCCCGCTACCAGCCGGTTCCGGGGCGGTTCAAGGACTA
>CAZHTO010000088.1:0-9020 GCA_964535845.1 uncultured Demequinaceae bacterium
GTACACGATCGTTGTCTTACCCGCGCCCGACGGGCCCACAAAGGCGACCGTTTGACCCGGCTCCGCGATGAAACTCACGCCATCCAACGTAGGCCGCGCGTCAGGTTGCATGTCTGGGTAACGAAAGTCCACGTCGCGAAACTCAATTTTGCCCTCGGGGCCGGGCGCGGTTGAGGCGTCACGCGCATCGGCCGCATTCACGATGGCAGGTTCAAGGTCCAAGTATTCAAATATCCGTGCGAACAAGGCGCGCGATGTCTGCACTTCGAGCGCGACCCGCATGAGTGCCATCAGTGGGAACAAGAGCCGCGCCTGGATTGCCGTAAATGCGACGACAGTACCGGCGGTGATCGCGGGGTTCGCGCCCTGATCTGTTGCCCTGGCAATAAGCAAACCTGACGCGAGATAGATCACGGCAGGGACCGAACTCATGATGACGGTGACGAGGCCAAAGAACCACTGCCCCGACATGGACAGTTTCACTTGGAGACGGATCTGGTTCGCATTCTCGGCTCTATAACGCGCGGACTCGAGAGGCTGGCGGTTGTATACCTTCGACAGCAAGATGCCGCTCACTGACAGCGTCTCTTGCGTGATTGCCGTCATTTCGGACAGTGACTCTTGGGTACGCGAGGCCAGCCTGGCGCGCACCTGACCCACGCGGCGTTGCACCATCACGAGGGCGGGCATCAGCACCATCGCGATCAACGTCAGGCGCCAATCGAGCACGATCATGGCGACGAGTGACGCCAACACGGTGACCGAGTTACCCACAATGCTTGAGACAAACGTTGTGAGCACCCCGCTCACCCCACCCACGTCGTTTTGGAGCCGCGACTGAATCACCCCGGTGCGGGTGCGCGTAAAGAACGCAAGGTCCATCGACTGCAGCCGGTCAAACAAGCGGGTGCGCAGATCACCGGTGACCTTGTTCCCCACCGACGCGGTGACATACGTCTGCCACACTCCCAGAGCTGCTGCCGCGATGAAGATCCCGATCACGAGGGCGACGAGCGTGGCGAGCAGGCGAAGGTTGGGGGCTCCTGAGGGAGGGAACAGCGCATCGTCGAAGATGCGTTCAATGATCAGTGGAGGCACCACTCCGGCCGATGCGGTAATCACCACTAATACCGCCGTCAGTACCAGCTGGCGACGGTACGGCGAAAACATTGCGGCTACCCTGCGCCACAGGTCCGGGATATGTGGGGCTTGAGCGTTGGCGGCTCGTTGTGCATCTTCGTCCCGGCTCGCAGTGCCACGCCGCATTCCGGTAACTTGCGCGGGGCGGGACGGCCCAGAAGATGCGGGGTGGCTCATGCGTGTCAGCGTAGCCGTCACCGCTGACACCGACGGGGCCTCGCTTGCTCTAGCTACGCTGATAAAATGCGCGGATGCCCACATCCCGTCCCGCGCCGGACGCCGACCCTGCCCCTGGTGCCACACCTGCGTCTTCTGCTGGGCGCCCCGCACCGCGGCTTGGGCGAATCTCTGTGCCCATCGAGACCATCCGTGAGCTGGGACAGCCGCCTGCGATTCGCGGCAGGGCCACAGCCGAGCACTGGAGCGCTGACTTGTACTGGCGCCGGGTCTCACCGTTGCTTACGCGCCGCTTTTTAGCGTGGGGATTGAGCGCCGATGCGGTCACGATAGGTGTCATCGCAACCGGCTGGCTGGCAGCACTATCACTGCTGATTCCATCGATTGCAGGGCCGCTGCTCGCCGTGATCTTTGCCCAGTTGCAGATGCTGGTAGACGCCTCCGATGGCGAGGTGGCGCGAGTGCGCGGCACTTCCGGTCCACGCGGCATCTTTTTGGACAAGATCGCTCACTACACGACCGAGGGCGGCGTCCCCGTCGTCCTAGGTGCGGCGCTAGCACTTGCGATGGACAGTGCACTCCCCCTCGCACTGGGCGCACTTTTGGGGTTCATGGTGCTCTTAAATAAGGCACTCAACGACGCCGTTCATGTGGCCCGCTCGAAGGTGGGCATGGAGAACGTCCCTGACTCAGTCGAGGCCCGTGCGATCAGTAATCCGCTACTGCGGCTGGCCCGAAAAGCGTTCGCGCTCGTTCCCCTTCACCGTGTCTATCACTCCGTCGAAATGACCCAACTGATTCTGGTGGCCGCGATTGTGCAAGCCTTCACCAACTCTCCAGTGGTGTGGTGGCTGTTGATTGGCCTCGTCATTGTCACCCCACTGGTACTGGCAGGGCACTTCGTCGCCATCCTCGCTTCGCCTAAGTTGCGGCCGCCTCAGCGTTAGTCCCGCCGTCACCCCCTAGGGTGGGCAAATGACTTCCGAGACAGCCACCGGTCGCCCCACCGAGACGCTCGCTCCCGGCCGATCGATTCTTATTGGCGTAGTGGGAGCGATCGTTGGCTTGTTGCCGTGGCTTGCCACCGGCGCACGTATGCCGGTGCAGAACATCTGGGATTCATCGGGGCCGCCTGAGCACATGCCTCTCACTCTCATGCCGCTATCGCAGTACCACGTGGTGAGCGCAGTCGCACTGGTAGTGGTGGGCTCGGGGATCGCTGGCATCGTGGTGCGGTGGAGTGCTGCCCGCGGTAAACACGCCCAACGATGGTGGGTGTGGGCTGGTGCGGCAATCGTGCAAGTGGTGGCTCTCACGCAGGCGAGCGTCGCCTTGCACAGCGGCCTCGAGAGCACTACCCGTGCGCAAATCTATTTATGGGGAATGGTCGCCGGGGTGGCTGTGGGCATTGGGGTGGGGTGTGCCGTGTTGTTTGGCATGGCTTCCAGGTCCGTTCCGGCTACCACTGTGGCCGTCACCTTCGCCGCCCTCGCTCTGATGCACTGGCTGCCGGTCTTGCTACGAAGCCTCACGGGGGCAAACCTGTCGACGTACTCGATATTACGAGTGGGCCAAAGTGCGTCGATTTGGATCCCAGCGCTGATCATTGGCGCCGTTGTGGGGTGGTGTGGAGCACGAAATGTGCGCCGGACCGCCGCTGCTATCGCAGCTCTTGTCTCATTGTGGGTCGTTCCATCTCTAGTGAGCGCATTTGAGTACGCCGTAGGTACCGGCGTCTATTTGCAATACCCGGGCGAACTGCTGCCGGCTGGTGGGAGGGTGTTCGTGGAGTCGCTGACCGGTTCGTGGCCTGCACAACGCATGCTGATCGCGACCATGGTTGCAGTGCTGGTGGCGATCGTGATGCGCTCGATCCGCGAGCTCCCCGATCACGCACGCAAATCTGAGACCGGCTGACCTGGAACAATGTCGGCTATGTCTGCTGCCCCGCATATCGCCTACTACGAACCGCGAATCCCTGAGAATACGGGGGCGGCAATTAGGCTGTCTGCGGTCACTGGCTCTCATTTGCACCTGATCGAGCCGTTGGGCTTTGACCTGTCTGAACCGAAGCTACGCAGGGCAGGTTTGGATTATCACGACCTCGCATCGGTCACTGTGCATGCGTCTCTTGACGCGATGCTGGAGACGTTGCCGGACGCACGCGTGTTTGCTTTCACTGCGGCAGCGACCACCCGGTATACGGACATCGAGTACCGGCCAGATGACGTGTTGCTCTTTGGCCCAGAACCCACCGGCATGCCCGATGAGGCACTGAGTCATGCACGGGTGACGGATCAGGTGCGCATTCCCATGCTCGCCGGTCGCCGCTCCTTGAACCTCTCCAATTGTGCTGCGCTGGTGACTTACGAGGCGTGGCGCCAACAGGGCTTTGCCGGTGCAGATGGGACTCAACAGTGAGCACGCGCATTGAGGAGCTGGGTTGGGGCGACACCCCCATTGGCGAAGTGACCTTGCGCCGGCGCTACGACCTTGTGACCCGCCGGGACGTGTTCGAGGTCAAGTTGGGCGACGAGTGGCTGATGTCGAGCCAGTTCACTGTGGCTGAGGAAGAACTTGCGCGGCGAGCTCTCGCACGGCTGGATGGTGATGCGCTCGAGGTAGTCGTGGGCGGCCTTGGCTTGGGCCATACGGCGGCTGCCGCGCTTAGTGACTCGCGGGTGAGCGAGCTCGCTGTTGTGGAATTACTTGAGCCGGTGATCGACTGGCACCACAAAGCACTGGTTCCTTTAGGCGCAGAGTTGACGGCCGATGCGCGCTGCAGTTTTGTCCAAGGCGACTTCTTTGCCATGAGTACGGCGGACGGTTACGACCCTCAGTCGCCTGGGCGAACGTTTGACGCGGTGCTGCTCGACATTGACCACTCGCCCACGCATTTGTTGGCTGACGGCAGCGAAGGGTTCTACGGGGTCGCGGGGATGACCGCGGTGGCCTCGCGATTGCGCCCTGGGGGCGTGTATGCGATGTGGTCTAACGACCCGCCTGACGACGATTATGTCGCGATTCTTGAGCAGTGCTTTGTCGATGTTGCCGCTGAGGTCGTGACGTTCCACAACCCCCTGCAGCGCCGCGATGCGACAGCCACCATCTACTTAGGTAAGGCAGCCGCGTAAGCCTTCTGTGTGCAACGTGCGTTTCGCTGTGGTGGGCTGAGTCCCCAACTGTGCCCGCGCATCGGCCCTCCACAGGTAGGCGGCACAAGGCGCGGTCAAAGCCCACTACAACATACCCAGGCCCCCTTCCTTGGCCATGGGGAGGGCTGATACCGTCCTCCACATGGATAGCACCGAGCCAAGCGACCCAATGTGGGCCACCTTCCGGGAGCGCCACCCCGATGTGAACCTGGTACTACTGCCAGGCGACGGAGCAGTCGAGGAGCCACCTCCCGCCCCCTCGGTCAGCATCGACCAGGCCCGCGACGCCGCAGAGGCTCTCGTGCGACGGGTACGGCTCATTGGCGAGATGATGGGCGTGCCACACGACCCCGTGCAGGGTTGGGCACGTACTCCGACCGAGGACTACCGCCCCACAGTGCGTCTTCACGGCAGCGCTACGCCGGATACGCCTACTGACGCAGAAGTGATTGAACACCGCCTCAGGCAACTCGGGTGGAATACCAAGGCCCGGCCAGAGGGTGCAGTGCTGTTGGTCGATGGCCGCAACGGCGAGGACTTCGTGCGAGTGACCGTGTTGGACGGCATGACAAGGGTAAGAGCAGAGGGGGCCGCCGTGGGGCTCGATGCGGCCGCGGTTCATGAGCTTAAGGGGGAATGATGGACAAACTCGAAATTGACTTCGATGCGCTCGCGAGACTAAAGCCTGTGTGGCACGAACTCTCCCAGGATCTCCGGGTCGCCGTTACTGACCTTGAAGAAACCCCGACCGCGGGGTTCCCAGCCACTGTGAAAGAGACTGTCAAAGAGTTTCTGCAGGTGTGGGCCGGCGCAACTGGACCTATGGCAACAGAAGCAGAAAAACTGAGAGACGACCTCGAATCTGTCATCAATGACTTCAGCCGCCTAGAGACCGACTTGTCGGATGCCCTCATTAAGACAAAGGGCCGCATCAGATGAGCAGTTCGTCGATTCCCGCCGTTCCCGACCTGCCTCCCCGGCCCGAGGGAAACAGCGAAGCGATAGAGAAGTGCGCCTCAACGTTGCTGCGAGTGAGCGCCACATTTGACGACCTGGACACGGTCGCGACTTCCAAGTCAAGGGTCATCGGCTGGGCCGGGACTGGTGCAGATGCCTACGAAACGCGCGTTCGTGGCTCTGCCAAGGATGCTGCGGCGGCGTCGGCCGCTGTACGCGCCGGAGCAAAAGCGATGCAGGACTATGTGGACAGGCGAGAACGCCTGGAGTTTAGAAGCGAGACGCTCACAGAATGGCACTCAAGCCTGAGTAATACCATCGATCATCTGCACGCCGAAGAAGCTCGCCTCCGCGACGAACCCGGGTCCATCTACCAAGCGGCTCTCGATGCCCGCAAGTCCGCGACCTTCTACCGCATGGACTGTGACAAACTTCAAGAAGCGATCGACCAGAACGACGCCGACCTGATCGCCTCACTTACCGCTTTCATGACCGTCGAAGCGGGGCGCAAGGCTGCGGCGGCTGGCGACGTGGCGGACTCGGCGATGGAGCGGACGGGGTCTCCGCTTAAAGACAGCACACCGCAGCAGGTGGCCGACTGGTGGAACTCGCTCACAGAAGATGAGCAGTTTGCCGTCATCGCTTTGTACCCAGAAGTTATTGGCGCCGCCGACGGTCTGCCTGCGCAAGTGCGCGACCAAGCCAACCGACTTCTATTGGAACAGGACATCGCCGCACTAGATCTTGCCGAGGAACACGGTGACTTAAGCGCGGAGCAACTGGCTCAGCAGGACAATATCCGCGCAGCTCAGAGAGCGCTAGAAGACGCGAGCGACGATGACAACCCACTGACGCGCGACCCCAACACTGGAGAGCCCATCCCCGCTTTCCTGTTGCTGTACCAGCCCAGCAGATTCGACAACGACGGCACTATCGCCATCGCCCTTGGCGACCCGGACACTGCAGACAACGTATCGGTCTCTGTCGCAGGCATTGGTACAGACGGAACCAGCATTCCGGGATATCTGGAGCACGTACAGCACCTATACGAAGAGGCCCGGTACGCTGATCCCGACAGCTCGACTGCAACCATCGCCTGGCTCGGTTACGACCACCCCTCGGGAGACATGGAGTACCTAGAAGCCGCTGGGGAAACCCAGGCAAAAGCTGGTGGCGAAATGCTCGCGGACTACGTCGATGGCCTGCAGGCTGCACGCACCAGGGAGCCGTCGGTGATGACAGTCATTGGCCACTCGTACGGGTCCACCACGTCGGCTCACGCTGCAGCAGGCCCAGGTCTCGATGTCGACAACTTGGTGCTCGTTGGAAGTCCCGGCGCGAGCGGAGGCGTTAGCAACGCATCCGACCTGAATGTACCTGAGGTGTGGGTAGGCACTAACAGCGCCGACACGGTATCGCACGTTTTTGGTGACAAAGGAGCCGTGAACCACGGCTCAATTGCCGGCCTAGGCCTAGGCCTAGGCCGGGACCCAGCTGAGGATAGGTTCGAGGCGCAAAGGTTTCAGGCCGAGGCCCCAGACCGCAATCCAGCCAAGATGGATTTCGACGACCACAGTAAGTACTACGACCAGGGCAGTGAATCACTTTCCAACATGGGGAGAATTGTGGTGGGCGACTATGACGCTGTGGACCGGGCCGAGCATAGGTACGACCCTGTCTTTGGAGGGTTTGTCGACCCCGAAGCTGAGCGACAACCATCCTCCCTTGACGTCAGGAAACGAGAGGATCAGCCATGATCCGGCGCATCTCTCGCGCCCTGGTAGTAGCCCTAGCCCTCGCTACCACAATGGCGCTGTCGGGTTGTTCGGGACCCGTCCACGGCACCGATGCGATGGTGGAAGAAAGCGAACGAGTCCTTGCGCATGCCGAGGAGTTCATCCCCGAAATCGCACAAACGTTAGGCCTCACGATCGTTGAAGCCGAGTCCGACCCGTATTGGAACCCGGGCTCGGAAGGCTTACCCCGGAGTTTGGTTTTCGTGGTCCGCGGCGAATTAGATGGCGAACTGCCCACACAGCGAGCCCTCCAAGACGCGGTGTCAGGGGCTGGGCTTGTTGAGATACTGAGCGTTCAGAGCTCCGATTCCCGACGGCCCGGGACAGATGAGGCCCCGATGGTCGTAGCCGAAACCGAAGACGGTTTGACTCAATTCGACATCAAATTAATAACTGGCACGTACCGGGACGGCTTTCGTTTCTCGGTGCACACCGTCGAACGTTTCAACATCTCCGACGATGCCTACTACGAGTACTTCCCTGACCTGATCCCTGAATTCGACCAATCCCTCGTGGAACCAGCCCCCTAAACAAGGGTGCGCGGCCACAACACCACTACCTCGAGCCAGGAGCCAACCTCATCTACACAAAAACCCGAACCTTCACGACCTCTCTCGCAGCAGGGTCGCTAGCCCTCGTAGTCGCACTGTCCGGCTGCTCTGACCCCTCACAAGGAACAGAGGCCGAGCTCGAAGAAAGCGCACCAGCTGCCACCGAAGCCAAGGACAGCAACGACGACTCGATGTCGGACACGTCCCAAGAGCAGAACCGCGATACGACCGTGTGGATATTGCCCGACGACGGACTTGAAGAGGAGCCACTGCCCGTCCCTTCCGTCAGCATTGACCAGGCACGCGACGCATCTGCAGCCCTTATCGAGAAGGTACGGCTCATCGGAGAGGTGCTCGGGGTGCGAGACGACCCAGAATCCGGCTGGGCACGCACTCCGAGCGAGGACTACCGCCCCACAGCGCTTCTTCATGTCAGCGCTACCGCGAATACGACTACTGACGTAGAAGTTCTCGCACAGCTCATTACCCAACTGGGATGGGATGCGACCGCGCGGCCCAGCGAGGACGTGGTGTGGGTCGACGGGGTTGCGGGAGCCGACTTTGTGCGAGTGACGGTGGTCGACGGAATGGTGAGGGTAAGAGCAGAGGGAGCAGCCGTGGGCCTTGATGAGGAGGCAGTTAACGAACTGATGGGTCAGGAATGATGGGCCACCTGAGAGTTGCTTTCGGTACGCTCACGTGACCTAGACCCGCACGGCAGGAGCTCCCGTAAGAGCTCACCTTGACGGCACAGAACGCTCTGAGCGCCGTATATAGAGAACATGCGGGCGGGACCGTGGGACAATCACCCCATGCCAGGAACCAACCTCACACGCGCAGAGGCCCAGACCCGCGCTACCACCGTCTCTACCGAGACCTACTCCATTGAACTTGACCTCACCACTTCCGAGGACACTTTCCGCTCCATCACGACTGCCCGATTCGCTGCCACCGCGGGCGAATCGACATTCATCGACCTCATCGCACCCACGGTGCACTCCATCACGCTCAACGGTGAGCAGTTAGACCCCGCGACCCATTTTGAGGACAGTCGTATTAGCCTGCCGAACTTGCAGGCTGCCAACGAACTCGTGGTTGTCGCCGACTGCGCCTACATGAACACGGGCGAAGGCCTACACCGCTTTGTTGACCCTGAGGACGGGGAGGTCTACCTCTACTCCCAGTTCGAGGTCGCCGACACTCGCCGCGTGTTCGCAGTGTTCGAGCAGCCTGACCTCAAGGCC
>CAZHTO010000089.1:0-8962 GCA_964535845.1 uncultured Demequinaceae bacterium
GGTCTTGCTCCAGGTGGGGTTTACCGTGCCGCGCCGGTCACCAGTCGCGCGGTGAGCGCTTACCTCACCCTTTCACCCTTCCCGCTCGAGCACCTTGCGGCACCGTGCGGCGGTCTACTTTCTGTGGCACTTTCCCGCGGGTCACCCCGGGTGGCTGTTAGCCATCACCCTGCCCTATGGAGCCCGGACGTTCCTCGGCACCGATAAATCGGCAACGCGACCGCCTGGCCAGCTCATCCATGTCCCAGCCTACCTGCGTGACCCCCGTAACCTGGTGCCGTGCTTATTTTGCTCCCGCCCTCAGAAGGTAAAACCGCTCCTGCCACTGGCGAGCCTGTCGACCTCGAGCAACTTTCTCACCCCGCGTTGCAAAGCGCCCGCGAACGCGTGGGCGAAGCTTTGCGAACGGTCAGCGAGCAAAGCGATGCGCTGGCCGCACTAGGCGTTGGAGCCACCTTGGCATCAGAGGTCGAACGCAACCGCACGTTGTGGGACAACCCCACGGACGTTGCTGTGCGGGTCTACACGGGCGTGCTCTACGACGCTGCTGGGGCCGCGGGCTGGAGCGGAACGGAACTCATGCGAGCAGCCGAACGTGTACGGACCGTCTCCGCGCTTTGGGGAGCGGTCTCCCCCACTGACCGCATTCCCGCCTACCGGTTGTCGATGTCGACAAGTCTGGGGCGCATCGGCCCTCTCACCGCTTTTTGGCGCAAGCACCTCGCAAGCGAGCTATCCGAACTCGCGCATGGTCGCCTAGTCGTTGACTGCCGTAGTTCCGCGTATGTTTCCGCGTGGCGGCCGGCGAGCATTCCGCACGTGTCGGTGCGGGTTGAGCGTGAACTGAACGGCAAGCGCACTGTCGTCAGCCACATGGCAAAACATACGCGCGGGGTTCTTGCCGGAGCGTTGGCTACGGCCGATGCGGTGCCTGAGTCGCCTACTGACCTTGCGGATGTCGCGAGGCACCTTCCCGGAGTGATCGATGTGGGGCTCACTGAGCACGAACTCACCTTGGTTGTCGCCGCCTAGGCCCGCCCGTCGCGCAAGCGTGGCATTCTTGGATCTATGACCGACCAGAGCGCGCTCTTCCCAGGTAAGCACTTCATCTCTACCATCCTGGACGTCCTTCAGACCAAGACTGCGATGAGTGGCCAAGTGGCGCGAGTGTTCCTGATGCGCGCAGCAATGGCCGGAGGCCTCGCTGGGGTCATGTACCTCACGTACTTTGCCGTGACAGCAGGTTTTGCGAGCATTGGCAAC
Organism: uncultured Demequinaceae bacterium; assembly: GCA_964535845.1. Lineage (GTDB taxonomy): Bacteria > Actinomycetota > Actinomycetes > Actinomycetales > Demequinaceae > Demequina. Next base: position 1,264 of record CAZHTO010000089.1, read on the forward strand.
GGCGATCTCACGGTGCTGGGACAAATGGTGGGGGCACTCGTTTTTGGTTTCGCGCTCGTGTTTATTTACTACACCCAGTCAGAGTTGCTGACGTCAAATATGATGATCGTCACGATTGGCGTGTACCACCGTCGCACTCCCCTGATGAAGGCCACCAGGATTTTGGCGCTGTGCTTTCTGGGCAACTTCATTGGTGGTCTCGCGATCGCACTATTTGTATGGATGTCAAGCCTTGGCGATGGTGGCATGGGGGTACAAATGGCAGCCTCCGTCGACACCAAACTCAGCTATGTGTCTGGCGGGGCTGCTGGCTGGTCTGATCTGTTTGCGCGTGCAGTGCTCTGTAATTTCATGATCAATATCGCGATGTTGCTGGTCTACAACGGGCGAGTCAAAGGCGACGTCACCAAGTCGCTCGCGATGATTATGAGCGTGTTCGTGTTCGCCTTTGTGGGCTTTGAGCACTCCGTGGCCAACACGGTCCTGTTCACCATGTCAGGACTCAAAGACGGTATCGATATTGGCCTTGCCCTAGGAAACGTAGGGATATGCCTGTTGGGTAACTTTGTGGGCGGCGGTTTGCTTATTGGCTGGTATTACGCTTACGCGAACGATAACCGGCGCTATTTGCGCAAGCGGGCGCGCGCCGCAGAAGAAGACACCGCCGACGACTAGACCAGTCCGGGCGTTCGACGTCAGTGCGTGGGTGCTCCGACGGCAAACACGTGGCGTTCGGCAATAGTCCCATCACGGTTAATGCGCAGTTGCAACACGGTGAGCGACGCAGGTTGCGGCCAAATGTGACCCCAGTGGGTGGTGGGCATCGCAAGCGACGTGCCCACAATGGATTTGATGGCGACCGCGTGAGATGCGACCGCCCACGCTCGCGGCACATCGTCACCTTCGGCACACATACGCGCATGCTCAGCCGCAATCTCCACCACAAACTCATCGAACCTCGCGCCTACCTGGGGAATCGACTCACCCCCAGGCGCAGCTAGCTCACCGAACCGCCACTGGTGAATGTCATCGCCAAAGCGTTCCGCAATCTCATCACTGGTGAGACCTTCCCAATCACCAAAGTCGATCTCGCGTACACGAGGCTCCGTTTCGACATGAAGACCGAGCCTGCGCCCGATTGCGCCACCTGTTTCTTGGGTGCGGGTCATGGGCGAAGCGAACACTCGGCTCACGTGCGGCACACGATCCCAGGTTTTACGGCCGATGCGGTAGATGGCATCGGCGGCTTTGGCCGCCTGGATACGCCCGGCAGAATTAAGCGGCGGGCCCGCCACGCTCGAGCCTGACAACTGGTGGGTGACAGTCATATCCGTCACGCCATGGCGCGCAAGCACCAGGGTGAGAGGGCTGATCAGATTGTCGTCGACCGCCGAGAAGGGTGACCGGCTTCCCTGGGAACTGGCCGCCTCAACGTTGTCGTCGTACTCAGGCCCCGCATCGGGCCCTGTGTCTACCTCAGCGCCGTGGTCAGGTTGTGCGTGCGGTGCCATGGTCAGCTGTTCTTCCGAACCAAAATGCGGCCGCACTCTTCGCAGCGCACCACCTGCTCCGCCGGCGCCTCCCGTATAGCCACGACGTCGCTCGCGTTGAGCGTCATGTGACAGCCCAGGCAGGTTGACCCCTGCATGGTCGCTGCCCCAACACCACCGTGGGATTCACGTAAGCGCTCGTAAAGGGCCAGCAGGCCAGCATCGATGCCTGCCGCGGCTTCGTGACGCTCCGCGGAGTCTTGGTCAATGTCAGCATCGATTGCACGGAAGGCGACATCCCGGTCATGGGCAAGCTCGCGCACTCGCTTTGCCAGGTCCTCGCGCTTAGCCACGATCTCAGCCTGCGCTGACTCCGCTTGCTCAAGCTTCTCCATCGCTTCGAGGGCTACGTCTTCGAGATTGGAAAGCCGGCGGGTCAGTAGTTCAAGTTCTCCTTGGAGAGCCTGGAGGTCCTTAGCGTTAGAACCCCCCGATGCGAGCCGTGCGTTGCCACGCTCTGCGCGAGAACGCACCGCCTGCAGATCATCTTCTGCTTTCGTCACTTCACGTCGCAGGTCAGAGACCTCGGCGCCCCGGGCAATCGCCTCTTCCCCCAGTACTGAGTCCTGTGACTCAAGCTCAGCGATTTGTGCAAGCACGGGCAGGTTGTCCCGCTTGTGGCGGGCCTGCTGAATGCGCAAGTCGGCGTCTTGCACGTCGAGCAGTCGAAGCTGATCAGCGACGGGGGCGGTGGGCACGTAGGGTTCCTCCGGTGGTAGAAATTAGCGGTTAAGGGACGTCAAGCGTCCCATCGAATCAAGGTTACGCGTCAAAACGGGCGGTCCATGGGTCGGTGTTCAGCGTGCTCACCACCGTGTCTATTGCCACAGCGTCAGCGACATGCTCTGCGGCTCCCACAAGCCACGCCCACTCTGAAGCGTAGTGCGACACGTCGACCAGGAATGGGCGTCCATCCCCAAGCGCGGCCAGCTCACGCGCATCGGACGCAGGGTGATGACGCAAGTCTGCTGTCACGTACACGTCCGCACCTGAGTGGCGCACCGCCTCGAGGTAGGAATCCCCGGCGCCGCCCACCACTGCCACGGTCGTGACCAGAGCCTCCGTGTCGCCTGCGACTCGCACTCCGTGATGAGTGGCCGGCAACGCCTGCGCCACTTGCTGCGCGAACTCGCCAAGAGTGAGGGGGCCAGCCAGCATGCCAATACGCCCACTGCCTTCAGGCGACCCGGGTGAGACTGGCACGAGCGGCACTGGGCTTTGGACGCCCACTGCCTCAGCCAGTGCGTCGCATACTCCCCCAGCGGCCGCATCGGCATTGGTGTGAGCGTTGTAAAGCGCAATGCCGTGAGAGATAGCGCGGTGCACAATCGCGCCTTTAGGTGAGGTGGTGGCGACATCGGTGACGCCGCGCAACATTAATGGGTGGTGGGTGACGATCAGTTGTGCGCCCACCTCAATTGCTTCTTCCACCACAGCAAGCGTGGGGTCCACAGCGAACAGCACCTTCGTCACCTCAGCCGCAGGATCGCCAACGGTCAAACCATTGACGTCCCAGGGTTCAGCAAGGGACGGGGCAAAGCGTAACTCGAGGGTGTGCGCGATATCAGCGACCGTTGCCATGCCCCAACGCTACCGGTTCGCGCCCCCTGTGCCTTGCTGTGGCGAGAGTCGCGCGTCCGTTTTACGGTGTTTGAACACCTCCAGGTGAACTTGGGGCCTCTAGACCGAAGAGCCCCACCGAGACATAGGAGTCCGAACTGATGAGGTTAATGAAACGAGTCGCGGCAAGCTTCACGGCAGTCATGATCGTCGCAGGCGGGTTAGTGGTGGCGAGTGCGGGGGCAGCGACAGCAGCTCCTGTGTGCGTGACGGACGGCATGAGTCGTGAGGTACGAGACGACGGGGTGCCGATCTTTCGCAACAACCCCGACTGCGGAGAGCTTTATCAATATGATCGCCCGCCCGTCGTACATCCCGAGCCTGAAACTCCCCATGTGCAACCCGATGGATGCTTGAGCGGAATTGCGGGTGACATCTCTTGTGATCGTTCGCGGCCCAATTGGACGGTTCCTCACCCCATTTGGTACACGTTCCCCGGCAGTCTTCCCACGATCACCGGATACGAATACCCCGACGGCACTGTGACCGTCGGTGAACCAGAGCCAGTTACCGGGGGCGGCGGCGGTGGCGGCTATGTCGGCGGTGGAGGCGGCATCTTCATTGGCGGCGGCTCCAGTGGCGGGGGTGGCGGCGGGGGTGGAGGCGGAACTGTGACCGTCGGCGACCCCGAACCGGTAGGCGAGCAACAGGCTGAGTAGCCCTCTCAACCAGAAAACGGGCGGGGCTGTGCGCAATGTGCACGGCCCCGCTTGGGGTGCCACGTCGACGACGTAGGCTTTTCGCATGGTGACAGTGCTGTGGCGGTCGAGCCACCCGGGGCCAACGCTCGTCGTGACGGCACTGTCGGGTGCGCTCGGCGCTGCCGCGGGGCTCGACGCGGCGCGACTCGCGGTGTTGGCGGTTGCAGTTCTGCTTGGTCAGCTCTCCATCGGACTGTCGAACGACGTGATCGACCTGCGGCGCGACCGCGCGGCGGGCCGTCTGGACAAGCCCCTCGTCACTGCCGACGTACCTGTCAAGATCGCCTGGATCACCGCGATCGTCTGCGGCGTGGCCGCGCTCGGACTGTCGGCGGTGCTCTCGTGGCCGTTCGCGATCGCGCACACGATCATGGTGGCGGCCGGGTGGGCCTATAACGCGGCGCTGAAATCGACCGTGTGGTCGGCCGCGTGCTTTGTACTTGCGTTCGCGGTCTTCCCGTCGTACGGGCCGCTTGCACTACCCGACCCCCGCATCGCCCCGCTGTGGGCATGGATAGCAGGAGCCACGTTCGGGGTGGCGATCCACTTCGCCAACGTACTGCCCGACATCGACGACGATGTGCGCCTTGGCGTACGCGGTCTACCCCACGTGATCGGGCGACGGGCGTCGACCGTCATCGCTTTCGCGGCCCTGCTCGTTGGCGCCGCGGCCGGTGTGTTCGGACCGTTCCTTGCTAGCGACCAACCGCTCAACGCGCTGTCTGCCGCGGTGGGAGTGATGATCGTGGGCATTACCGTGTGGGGTGTCGTGAGCGGGCTCTCCAGGGGCCCCAGTCGCCGGTCGTTCCGCCTCGTGATGTTGGCCGCCCTGCTGCTCGCAGTTCAACTAGTCATTGGCGGCGCGTCACTCGCGTGAGCGCGCATCGCGGTCGAAGCCCATCGCGTACGCGTGAGCCGCGGCGCCGCCGCCAAACCTAAGCGCAGCTCTGACCGCAACAGCCTTCGCTCGGTGAGCGCCGCCGCCGCGAGCTCGCCCAATCGACGTATTGAGGTCTGCCAGCCGTGCCGCGGTGCGCGCAGAAGCGAGTCGCCGCCGCTCCCACACGGCCAGTTCAGCGGGCGGCTCGTTCGCGGTCAGCCATCGCGGTAGCAAAGGCGCGAGGGTCGCGGCATCCAGCAGTCCCAGATTCATGCCCTGCCCGCCGATTGGGCTGATTTCGTGCGCGGCATCGCCAATCACAACGACCCGGCCGCTGCGTAGGCGGGATGCCAAAATGCGCCGGATGCCAAAGCACGACGTCGACGACTCGGCGACACGTGCCGCGAGCTCCTCATTGCCTGTGCGTGCGGCGACGATGTGCGCGAGGCGCCGGGACCGCGCCAAAGCGCTGTCGGGCGCCGCGGCGTCCCATGCGACGATGCGGCGCCCGCCCGCGGCGAGCGGAAAAGACTCCAGGACGCCTGCCGGGTCGAGTGTCACGACGGCGGTCGTGAGCGGCTCGCCCGATCCATCGACCACGTCGGCCATGAGGTATTGATCGGCGCTCTCGCGGCGATGCACCCGGCTTGCGGGGGGCAGCAGGGCGCGCCCTGCAACTCCGCCCGCGAGCACGACGAGGCGCGCACGTAAGAGCAACTGATCTCGCCCCGCGTTGGCCTCGACCTCCACCCGGTCACCGCGATCGCGTAGAGACGTCACCCGCACGCCGGTGCGAACGGCAGGTGCCCCGGCGGCGAGCGCCGCCTCGGTCACTGCCTGTGCCACGGTCGCCACGAACGGAAACCGCCTGTTGAGACGGTCGAACCGCACCTCACCGAGCACCGCGCGGCGCGTGCGCGCAACCCCACTGCCTACCCGTACTGCCTGCGCCAGGATGCGCTCGGTGGTGCCCGACGCTTCGAGCGCCGCGAGCACGGGCGGGTGCAGTCCGATCGCGCGTGATCCGGGTGAAGGATGCGGCCGTGCCTCGACAAGCGCGGTGTCTATCCCGGCGCGCATCGCCTCTGCGGCCACGAAGAGCCCCGTAGGCCCCGCACCCACCACAATCAGGTCGTGGTCGACGCTCGTCACCGGTCACCGTCGGCGCGGTAGACCGCGAGCACGCGAAACGGCAGCGCGCTCTCCGCGCGCCATCCCTGCGGCAGCGAGGCTTCGAGCTCGTCTCGCCGATAGCTGCGGCGGATGCTGCGCAAGCCGTCGGTCCGCAAGAACGACCCCGGCGCAAGGGGCGCGATGCCCGCGGCGTACGCGGCATAGGCCACTCGCGAGCGCGCGATGTCGGAGTGCACACAAACGTCGGTGGCAAGCGCTGCGCTGTCGCGCAGCATCCCAGCGAAACCTGGACCATCGAGGTGATGCAACAGGTGGTTCGAGATCACGACGCTAAAGCGCGCCCCCTCCCCTACGAGTTCGCCCGCGTATGCCTCGCGATAGTGCAAGCCCGGTTCGGGCCCCGCAACGCGCGCGACCGTGAGTGCACGCGGGTCCGGGTCGATACCGAGGCCCGTGACGTTAAACCCGTCGGCGCGCGCGAGGCGCACTGTGCGCCGCAGCACGTCTCCCCCACCGCATCCGATATCGAGAATCCGTACCTCGGGGTCAGGGCAACGTTCCAGTGCTGGACGTACGTGGGTGCGGTACACCCCTCCCCAGCCGGACACCATCCTGTTCACGATGCGAAACCGGGAGAGTGTGCGGCGCAAGCGCACGGGATCGCAGGCTGGGTCATCCATCAGCTCGACGAGCGTCGGGTCGCGGTGCGCGAGACTCACGGTGCGGGCCGTCGCCGCACGAAGGTCGCCATTTCGAGGGTGAGCCCGGGTCCGAAGGCTAGGCCAACCACGCGCGCATCAGCTGCCAGCGCCTGGTCGTCGAGGATGCGCTGCAGGATGAAGAGCACGGTTGCGCTCGACATGTTGCCGTACTCGCGCAACACGTCGCGCGACGGCTCCATAGCCACGTCGGGTAGTTCGAGACCTGCCTGCACACGGTCGAGAATGCTGCGCCCGCCGGGGTGAACCGCCCACGCCTTTGCCTGCGCGCGGCCGTGCGAGCCGAGGGCGTCATCGACGGCCGCACGAATCTCGCGGCCAACGATACGTGGCACTTCAGCGGTGAGCACCATCTCGAATCCGTTGTCGCCCACCGTCCAGTCCATGTCGGACTCGCCCTCCGCCGTCACCGCGGTGGCGAATCCATCCACTTCGAGCACTGGCGTCCGCCCGCGTGGCCGAGATGACATGACCGCGGCCGCCGCGCCGTCGGCGAACACAGCCGAGGCCACGATCTGCTCGCGATCTGCCGACGACCGGATGTGCAGCGAACACAGTTCCGCGCACGCCACGAGCACCACCGCATCGGAGTCTGCGTCGCAGATGTGCGCCGCCGTGCGTAGGGCAGGGAACGCAGCCGCGCATCCCATGAACCCCAGGTGGTAGCGCTCCGCGGTCGGCGGGATCCCGAGATCGCGCACGAGTCGAAAATCGGGGCCGGGGGCGAACATCCCCGTGCAAGAGGCGGTGACGACGTGCGTGACCTCGGACGCCTCGACGCCCGCACGGTTGAGCGCGTCGCGTGCCGCGGCTGCGAAAAGCGGCGGCGCCTCGCTGCGGTACACGAGGTTGCGTTGCCCGGTCGTGGGCGAGAGCAGCCGCCCGCCGGCGTCGGTGAACACACTTTCGTCGGTGCTGCCCAACTCCTCGACGACGGTATAGCGCTGGTCGATCGCCGCCGCATCGAAAGCCGCCCGAATGAGCCGCGCGGGCAAGGCGCCCATGCCGGGCTGAGACGCGAACCAGTCGCGCAGATCAGACTGCGCGATCCGCGTGGGCGGTACCGCGGTACCGATCGACAGCACCGCGGTCATA
>CAZHTO010000090.1:0-8909 GCA_964535845.1 uncultured Demequinaceae bacterium
CTGCGCCTCATGGCCTGCGGTTTGGCCCGGATCCGTCCACCACAAACCGGGCGACCTTGGGCGGCATGATCGGTAACAACGCGTGCGGCCCTCACGCGGTCGCGCACGGTAAGACGGCGCAAAATGTGCACGCCCTTGACGTCATCACGGGGGACGGCCGTCGCATCACGGCGGCCCCGGGCAGCCTCGGCTCGGTGCCCGGCCTGCAAGAGATGGTGCGCGACAATCTGGCGTTGATCCGCACGGAGTTTGGGCGCTTTGACCGCCAAGTGAGCGGTTACAGTCTTGAGCATTTGCTACCCGAGCACGGCGGTGATCTCGCGAAGTTCCTGGTAGGTACCGAGGGAACGCTCGGGACCACTCTTGAGGCAACGGTGCGGCTTGTGCCCATCGCGCCGCATCGTCTGACGGTTGCTTTGGGTTACGAAGACATGCCTACGGCGGCCGATGCGGTGGTGCCCATCATGACCCATCGCCCCCACGCGGTGGAGGGTTTGGATGCGCGGCTGGTGGAGCGCATCCGTTTGGTTAAGGGCTCGCAAGCGATTCCTGACTTGCCGCCGGGTGCCGGTTGGCTGTTTGTGGAGGTGGGCGCAGATACTGAGGAAGAGGCGCGCGCGATCCTGGCGGGGTTGACGGCCAGCGCGGGCACGGATGCGGTGCGTGTGATGGAGGATCCGCGTGAGGCGGCCCGGTTGTGGGCTATTCGCGCGGATGGGGCGGGGCTTGCGGGGCGCAGTGTCGATAATCGAGAGTGCTGGCCGGGTTGGGAAGACGCGGCGGTGCCGCCCGAGCGTCTGGGCGCGTATTTGCGTGAGTTCGATGCGCTCATGGAGCGGCATGACGTCACGGGCCAGCCGTTTGGGCACTTTGGGGATGGCTGCATTCACGTGCGTCTGGATATTCCTATGCAAGAGGATGGCCGGCCCTTGCGCGCATTCATGGAAGACGCGGCTGCGTTGGTCACGAGTCACGGGGGGTCGCTTTCGGGAGAGCACGGCGACGGTCGCGCGCGCGGCGAGCTCCTGCACACCATGTATTCGCCCCAGGCGATTGGCCTGTTCGGTCAGGTCAAGGCGTTGTTTGACCCGAGCAATGCGCTCAACCCGGGGATCATTGTCGATCCCGCTGCGCTTGACGCAGATTTGCGGCGCCCGGCGGCGCCTCGCACTGTGCCGAGCCGTGGTGGGCTCGCTTTCGCCCACGATCATGGCGACTTGACCGAGGCGGTGCACCGCTGCACGGGGGTGGGCAAGTGCAGGGCCGATGCGATTGGTTCCGGCACCGGGTTCATGTGCCCGTCGTATGCGGCGACGAAGGACGAGAAGGACGTGACGCGCGGGCGTGCGCGGGTTTTGCAAGATGCGCTGAACGGGACCTTGATTGGTGGGCTCACCGCGCCCGAGGTGCGCGAGAGCCTGGACTTGTGCCTGAGTTGCAAGGCCTGTAGCTCGGATTGCCCGTCTGGTGTGGACATGGCGGCCTATAAGGCCGAGGTGCTTCACAGGTCCTATAAGAACAAAGTAAGGCCGCTGACTCACTACAGTATTGGGTGGCTTCCGCGTTGGCTGAAGGTCGTGGGTGTGGCGCCCCGGCTCGTCAACATGTTGCTACGTCCCGCGTGGATCCAGCGCTTTGTTGTGGGTGCGGCCGGTATGGATACGCGCCGTAACTTGCCCACTTTTGCGGCCAAGCCGTTCCGAAAGACCGAGGCGGCACGTTCCCGCCGGGCTCGCGCCAAGGTTGCTGGCCCGGGGGGCGTCACTGATGAATCCGCCGACACCGCCACGCCTAGCACCGCGGCGGACACCGCTCCACCCGCGGGTGCACCCGTCGCCAACACCCCAGCAACGGCCACGTCCGGCACCGCCCCAGTAACGGATGCATCCGCCGGCAACACCCCAGCAACGGCTGCGCCCGGTTCCACGACCCCGGCCCCACGCCGCGTGGTGCTGTGGACGGACAGCTTCTCGGATGGCCTCGCACCCGAGGTGCCGGGCGCGTTCTTGAAGGTGCTCGAGGCGGCCGGCTTGGACGTGATTGTGCCGGACGCTCAGGCGTGTTGCGGGGTCACGTGGATTAGCACCGGGCAGTTGGATGCGGCCCGGCGCCGCATGGAGCACCTGCTCACGATCTTGGGGCCGTTTGCGATTAACGGCATCCCGATTATTGGCGTGGAGCCCAGCTGCATCTCGACATTGAGGGACGATCTGCTGGAGCTGCTCCCCGACGACCCGCGTGCGCATGCCGTTGCGGAGCAGACCTTCACTCTCGCCGAGGTGCTCTCGGGCCGCGCGCCCGTCCAGCCCGCAGATGAGTGGGAGCCCCCGCGTTTGGACGATGTGACCGCAGTGGTTCAGCCGCACTGTCATCAGTATTCGGTGGTGGGGTTCGGCACGGACCGGGAGCTGCTCGCGTCGCTCGGGGCGACGGTGACGGAGGCTTCGGGCTGCTGCGGTCTTGCCGGAAACTGGGGCACCGAGAAGGGTCACTACGACGTTTCAGTCAAGGTTGCCGAGAGTTCGCTGTTGCCCGCGCTGCGTTCGGCGCCCGAGGGCAGCATTTATCTGGCCGATGGGGTCAGTTGCCGCACCCAGGCTCACGATCTCGCTGGGGTCGACGGTCGTCACCTCGCCCAGTTGCTTGCCGAGAGGCTTTAGTCGCCGATGCGCCGGTGGGTTTTCGCGGTCGCGGGACTTGTGCTCGTGGTCGTCTTGGTGGGGATTCCGCTGTATGTGGCGCCTGCGAGCGATGACCCGGCTGTTTTGTCGGTCGACGCCGTCTACGTGATCGGTCCGCCAACAGATGCGCGGATGGAGACGGCACTCGACATGATCGAGGCGGGCCAGGCGAGGGCGTTGCTGGTCTCCCTCGATCCGGCCGAGGCACCCCAGTGGCCCAAGGCGGCGCAGGCGTGTGGACTGGGGGATGAGGGCGTGGCTGCTGGCTCTGCCGCGCCGGCTCACGCACCTGACTCGTCCAACATCACTGCGCTGTCCAACATCACCGCGCCATCCGACAGCGCTGCGCCGTCCAACATCACCGCGCTGTCCAACATCGCTACGCCGCCCGACGTCACCGCGCACTCCAAATTCACCGCGCCATCCAGCATCACCGCGCTGCCCGACATCACAGTGCTCTGCGCTAAGCCCGACCCCTTCACCACTCGCGGCGAGGCCCGGTGGCTCGAGCAGCAGATGCATGACCAGGGCTGGGACTCGGCCGCGGTCGTGACCTTTACTCCGCACATCTCGCGGGCGCGGATGATCATGGATCGGTGCGACACCGGCGGCGTAGCCATGGTCGACGTCGGGGAGCCGTTGGCGCCTTGGTTCTGGGCGTATCACTTTGGCTATCAGACGGCGGGTTTTGCCAAGGCCTTCGCTTTATCGGGTTGCTGACTCGGCGCCTGCCGCGATCGACGGCACTCGTCGCTCCAGACGACTTCAAGTCACTTGGCCGGTGTCGGCTCGCCTAGCCGCGCTGGCTTGTGCGGCGGAGCGAGTTCACCGAGGGGCACTAGATCGTCAGGGGGCACCAACTCACCCGGCGGCGCGGACTCCATTTGCGCAGTTAAGTTGTTCGGTGGCGCCGGATCGCCGGGCGGCCCCGTGGCCAGCAGTTGTTCTCGCTCGCTCCCGGATACTCCAAACCGTTCTCGCCCACCCAGTCGGGGTCGCCGTGAAGGGTCAACCGCACGCGGCGGAACAAAGTAGACCTGCGTCGAGGTCGCCTCGATGCCCCAGTTGCCTTGGTGAACGATGTGGTGGCACGCGACGCACAGCATCACACCGTTGGCGAGGTCAGACTTGCCGCCATCGCGGTTCCACCATTCAATGTGGTGGGCCTCGCAGTGGCTCGGAGGCGCCCCGCACATTGCACATCCACCATCGCGCTCGAGTAGGGCGGTGCGCTGGGCGGTGGAGAACATGCGGCGCTTGCGGCCCAGGTCTAGAACCTCGCTGGCCCCACCGAGCACCATCGGCAGATATTCAGCATCAACGGCAACTTGCCGGAGCCGACCAGCTGGCACCAGGCCGTCGCCGCCCTCGATCTCGCCGGCGCCAAGGCCTGTGCACATCTCTTCGAAACCGATGCGCACTTGGACTGTTGTGGTGGGCCGCGTGGGTGCCTCTTCGCAGCCGAGCATGTGCCGGGCAAAGGTCGCCATGGCGTCGGCGCGGACCTGTCCTGGCGTCCGGGTGTCTTCCGCAATGTTGTCTCCCTCGCGCCGCTTGCGCAGGGCGTCTTTGACCATCGAGTCAAAGGCGGCACGAATGGGAGCGGCAGTTGCCGGGTCGAATCGGGCACGCAGATCGACAGAGCCATCCGACTGCTCTTTGATGACGAGAAAACGTTCAGACACCAACTGCTTCTGGCGTTCTTCTGCGGAATTGGCACGTAGCCATGATGAATGCCGTCGCACCACAGCCCGGAACTGTTCGGCTGTAAGCCCGGGGGCCTTAGTGGTCAGCTGCTTCTCGGCTGCCACGACTGCCGCATCAGGAACATATGCGCGCACTGAGTCGAGCATGCGAGTGATCGCGCTCGCCGCGTCGACACCGATGTCGCCCCGGCTCAGCGCTTGGGCGACCACTGGATAGACGGGCATCTCCGGCGCGGGCGCAGGCTTGCCGGCTGCTTTCGCTTCTTGTTCGGCGCGCGATTGCTCCTGGGCGTCGGTCATTGCCCGACCGGCCTCGATGAGGTTGCGGGCCTCTCGTTGTGAGCCGCCCGTCTCTGTCGCGAGCATTTCTGCAGGGCTCTTGAAACCACGTTTACGCGCGATGCCTGCGGCGCCTCGGGAGGGCTCAGACCGACGACCAATTTCGCCCCCGGTCGAGGCCATCATCAGGTCCCAGGAGCGCTTACCGCCCGCGAGCTCATCATGCACTTCCATCAGCAGGTCGTCACCCACGCTGCGGACCGCGTCGCTGGCGAGTGGCGAGCGGGCCTGGTCAAGCAGCTTTCGGGCGTCTCGCAACGCGCTGAGCAACTGAACCCAGCCGTCCTCCGAGGGCGGCTTGGGGGCAGTTGTCGGGTGCATGGAACAAGTCAACCAGACCGCGCCCAGAATGTATAGTACCTGGTAAACATCTGTGGAATGGGCATGTCACGTGTGATCTTGTGGACAGAAAAGTGCGGCCTCCAGGGTCAAGACCGGTGCGCCAGGTCTTGGCTCGCCCGAGTGCTGACTAACCTGAACACGTGACGTCTGCTGCCAACCTCTCCGCCCGAGCGCCCAGACCCGCCTTGCGCACGCGCGTACTCGCTCGCCTGCCCGGGCGCGCACACACGGGTGCGGGCGGGCACGCGCACGCGCACAAGCACACGCACCCGGGCACGCACCCACCCACGCGTACCCGCGCACGCATCACCACCCTCACTCTCACGGCCGCCCTCGCCCTCGTCGCGTGCGACGCCCCTGAACCCGTCGACCTGCCCGAACCCGCGCAGTTCGAGCAGCAGGTTCTCGACGAGATCAACGCGATTCGCCTTGCACAGAACAAGCCCCGCCTCACCAATTCGCCGTGCATGGCGGACCACGCCCGAGTGCGCGCCGAGAAGCTCCCGGGTGCAGTCGAGCCGCCCCGCGATGACCTGCCTGCGGACTGCGGCGACTTTGGTTATGCGGGCGAGAATGTGTCTCGCTCGGAGCAGAACGCCGCGCAGGTGGTCTCCACGTGGGCCACGGATGAGTTGCAGCGACCCAACCTCGTTGATGAGGGCTTCACGCACGCGGGGGTGGGCTGTGTGGGAGTTTCGTTCGCGGATTCGATCCGGGTCGCGGAGCCGGGCGCGGAGCTCGCGGGCATGGCTTGCTCGGTGATCTTCCAGGGCCCGACGGCCTCGACGGATCAGCCATGAATTACGGCCGATGCGCCCGCGCCTTCACCCGCGCCCTCACCCAGGTGCTCACGTACGTGGGCACCCGCGCGCTCATGCACGCGCGCACGGACACGCCCGCGCACCCAGGCACAGCCGCGCACACCCGTACACGCGCGCACGCGAGCACCCGAGCGCGCACCCGCGCACGCACCCGCACACTCGCGGCCCTCGCCGCAGGCGCACTAGCCACCGCGACCCTCACGGCGTGCAGCAGCGACCCCGCTGACGCACCCGACCCAACCGTGTACGCGCAGCAGCTCTTCGATGGGGCGAACGATGAGCGCGAAGTAGCAGGCCTAGACCCTCTCGAGTGGAGTGATTGCCTACTAGAGCCAGCCCTCGAGCGTGCCGAAGTTGCGGCCGGCACCGATCTCCTCCAGCACGAGACGCTTGCCCTCGAATGCGCCGACGGTGCGCGCGCCGCAGAGAACTTATCCCGCTCCGACGAACCCGCGAGCGACATTGTGCGCCAGTGGATGGAGTCACCTGGCCACGAGGCCAACATCCTCGACCGGGCGTTGACGGTGGGCGCGGTTGGCTGCGTATCCCACGACACGGTGTTGACCTGCTCCTGGCTCGCGCACGCCTAGCCCGGGAACTAGCCCAGCAACTAGCCCGGGAACCAGCCCAGCAACCAGCCCAACACCAGCTAACCCGCCACCGATTCCTCCGCGTCAGCCTCGCCCCGCACCCAAGCGGCCAGGTCTTTCACGGCCGCCTCGATCATTGCGTATGACTCGTCGTACACGTCGAGGGTGCGTTTGTACGGGTCGGGCACGTCTTCGATGGTCATCGCAGATAGCTCGGGCCTAAATCCTTGAACGGCGGCGACCAGGTCGGCCAACCGCTCGGCGGGGGTGTTGCCTTCGATGGGGGCCGATGCGCGGGCTGCCTTGGCTATTTCGTCTAGCAGTAGGGTGCGGCGTAGCACGGCGGGTACTTCTTGCACTATGCGGCGGCGGTGTTCGTGGGTCATGGCGATGATGATGTCGGCGTCGCGCGCGAGGGTTTCGTTGAACTGGCGCCCACGGTGGCCGCGTGCATCGATGCCGGCCTCGTCGAGGCTGAGCAGCATTTGGGCCGGCACGCCTGCGTCCACCAGGGCGCGAGTGCCGGCGCTTGAGACGGTGGCGATGTCGCCCAGGTATTGTTGGAGGAGCGCCTCGGCGGCGGGGGAGCGGCAGACGTTGCCGGTGCAGACCATCAGTATGGTCGTCATGAACGCTTCTCCCACCTGTGGTTGCGAAGTGTCAGCAAGACCCCGAGGAGCCCATTCATGACCACGGTACCTGCAGTACGTCACGGGAGTGGTCGGCGACGGCGTGTTTGGCCGTGGGTTTTGGGGGGTTTTGCACTATTGGTGTTGGTTTTTGCGGCCCTGTTTGCGTGGGATGCCTCCAAGCTTCAGGGGGCGGCGCAGGATCTTCGGGCCAGCGCACAGGCCGCTCAGAAAGCTGTGAGTGATCGTGACGCCACGGCGCTCACTGCTGAGGTCGCGGCGATGCAAGAGGCGGCGGATAGTTTCGTTTCCCATGCCTCGGGGCCGCATTGGACGGTGGCGGGGTGGATCCCGTGGGTGAAGGATCAGACGCGGCCGCTTCAGCAGGCGGCACGGTCGGTTGATGAGGTTGCGGACAATGCGTTGGGGCCGTTGGCGCAGCTGGATAATTTGAGTGCGCTGGAGGTGCCGCCTATTGAGAATGGCCGCATTGATCCGTATGTGCTTGAGCCATATCGCGAGACGCTTGCGGGTGCGGCTCAAGTATTGGGTGAGCAGAGTGAGATTCTTAGCACGGTGGAGTTGGGCAACTCGGTGGATATGGTGCGCGAGAACGTGCTGGAGTTGTCGGCGCAGATCGACGAGTTGGGCAATCTGGTCCACGGCGCGCACGTGGCGGCGGAGTTGCTGCCGCCTATGTTGGGTGCGGAGGGTGAGCGTACGTACATAGTGATGGTGCAGAACAATGCGGAGCCGCGCACGAGTGGTGGGATCGCGGGCGCCGTCATCGAGTTGACTGTTGACGATGGCCGCTTTGAGTTTTCGCGCTATGTGACGGGTGAGTCCATGCAGGACCGTACTCAGTTGGTGGCGCCGCTTACTGAGGATGAGGAGCGGGTGTTCACTAACCGCATGGCGTACTGGCCGCAGAATGTGAATTTCTCGCCGGAGTTCCCCCGTTCAGCGGAGCTGCTTAGCGCTTTTTGGGAGCGTGACTCTGGCACGGTGCCCGATGGTGTGATTGCTACGGACCCGGTGGGCCTTGGCTACATGCTGGCCGGCATGGATCCTGTGGAGCTTGACGGGATTGAGATCACGGGCGAGAACCTTGCGCAGGTGATGCTGCGAGACGTGTATTACGAGTACGACACTCCTGCTGAGACCGATGTGTTTTTTGCGTTGGCGTCGGCAGAGCTGTTTGGCATGTTGCTTAGTAGCGGTGGCGACCAGTTGACGGCGGGTATTGAGAGCGCCGCGCAGGAGCGGCGCTTGCTGTTGTGGTCGGCCGATGCGCTCGAACAGGGTTTGTTGGAATCAACCGGTATCGCTGGCGACTTCATTGCGCGAGACAACGCGCTTGGCGTGTTCTTGAATGATGGCTCGGGTTCAAAGATTGGTTACTTCATTGACACCGAGTTGCATGTGATGAATCACGTGTGTACGTCTGACGGCAGCTTGGTATCGCAGACCGTCACCCTGACTTTGACGCATTCATACGAGGGTGGCGTCGAGGACCTGCCGGACTACATCGGCATAGGTGGTGGGTTTGTGCCCAATGGTGAGTTCCACACAAATGTGCTGGTGATGCCGCCGGTTGGTGTGGGAGTGACAGAGCTCTCGCGGGATGGCGAAAAGGCCTCTTTTGCTGGCGAAGTCTTTCATGGAAGAGATCTAAGTGAGGCACGTGTACTGCTGTTACCAGGGGAATCAACAACATTGACCTTCGAATTACGCGCTCGGGACAGGGGTGTTAGGCTTGATGAGGTAGTGATGACCCCGGGGGCGAAACCAGATATTTACA
>CAZHTO010000091.1:0-8858 GCA_964535845.1 uncultured Demequinaceae bacterium
TCAGGTGCACAAAGCACTCTGCGACTTCTTCTTTCGTCATGCCGGCGACGTCGACTGCGGTCTTGATGTGCCCGGTGAGTTGCGGTTCGGTCCCGCCCATCGCGGCAAGTGCCGCCATGTTGAGCATCTGCCGGTCGCGTAGCTCAAGCCCCTCGCGCTGATAGGTGCCACCAAAGACTGCACCCACCACCCAGTCCGAGGCCCCGGGAGCAAACTCATCCAACTGCTGCTTCCAGGCCGCAGCACCCTCGGGCGACTGAGTCTGCTCAACGAACTCGTTGCCCTTATCCATGCTGAGCTCCATGGTGTCCTCCTCGTAGTTCGGCTTATCTGCTCGTCAGGCTAACAGCGCGTGATCGAGGCTTGGCCGTCAGTACGCCGTCGTAGAGTTGGTCTTGCCCACCGCCGAGTGGGGCGCTCACAAGGAGGTCGATCGTGACGACATCTATGCCCGTCACCGCCGATGAGACTCCCGTCCCCGACGCCGAGCGCGCGCGGGTTCACAAGCGCACGCTGACCGTCGTCATCTTCAGCCAAGTGCTGGGCGGGGCAGGGCTCGCGGCCGGAATCTCCGTGGGTGCGCTACTCGCTCAGGAGATGCTGGGGTCCGAGGCACTGTCTGGACTCCCCACCGGCCTATTCACTTTGGGGTCTGCGCTCACCGCGTTCCTGGTGGGTCGCTCGACGCGGCGGTTCGGCCGCCGAGTGGGACTTGCCTACGGCTTCCTGACAGGCGCCGTTGGCGCGATCGGGGTGGTCGCGGCGGCGGTGCTCGACAACACAGTTCTACTATTCGCCTCACTGTTCTTCTACGGTGCGGGCACAGCGACCAACCTCCTGGCTCGCTACGCCGGCACTGACCTTGCGCCCGCTGACCGTCGCGGGTTTGGGACCAGCATGGCGATGGTCGCCACCACCATCGGCGCGGTCGCTGGGCCCAACCTGATTGAACCCATGGGGGACTTCGCGGAGTTCGTAGGTGCGCCGAATCTGTCGGGGCCCTTCATGCTCGCCGCCGTCGCATACGGTTCAGCAGGCCTCGTGCTACTCGCGCTCCTACGCCCCGATCCGTTCCTGTTGGCTAAGCGCATCGCCACCCAGGCCGCACAGACCGCCGGTGCCGCACCCTTCGCTGTCACCCGCATCGGCCGTGGTGTCTTTGTTGGTGCGAGCGTGATGGTGGCCACCCAAGTAGTCATGGTCGCGATCATGACCATGACCCCCATTCACATGCGCGCGCACCACCACGACATGAGCGCGATTGGCCTGGTCATTGGCCTCCACATTGGCGCCATGTGGCTGCCATCGCTCTGGACCGGAATGCTGGTCGACAAGTGGGGCCGCACTCCCATGGCCATCGCCGCCGGCGTCACCCTGTTGCTTGCAGGGGTCTTTGGCGCGATCGCCCCGGGCGACTCGCTTGGCTTGCTGATTGTTGCGCTAATACTGCTGGGCCTGGGCTGGAACTTCGGAATCGTGTCCGGCACAGCACTTGTGGTCGACGCAACCGAACCGCAAACCCGCCCTCGCGTTCAGGGCAACATCGACGTCCTCATCGCGTTGTCAGGTGCCGGCTCTGGCGCTCTGTCGGGCCTGGTGTTGTCGAGTTCCAGCTTCCAGGTGCTGGCAGGTGGAGGGGTGGCACTCGCGCTCGCGCTGGTCACCGTCGTGGTCGCGCTCGGGTCCAAAAACTCAAAACGGCGCCCATCTGGGAAGTCATATGGCGCGGCGGTAATGGTCCGGAAGGCCCCCTAAGTTTCGTTCCGTACGCTAATCCCGTAACCCCGCCCTCAACTGGAGGCCTGATGCCACCGCGCTCACCCCTGCCGCAACGCGCCGGTCTGGACGCTGCCTGGCTACGTACCCCGCGCATCGGCCCTGGGGAAGTTGCTCCGTGGGAGACCATGCGCGACTTTCTGATGTCTCGCTTGCCCCAGCCGGAACTGATTGGGCTGATGCTCGAGGCGGGCGAGTTTGTGGACTATGCGGGGCGGGCGTGGGATGGAGATGCCCCGTATCAAGCCCATGCTGATGTGTGGTTTCACCGTCCGCTCAAGCCCGAGGTGCCCGTCCCGTTCCCCATCGACACTCTCGAAGTCAGCGACCGCTTTGTGGTGGTGGACAAGCCTCACTTCATGGCCACTACCCCGCGGGGCGCGCACGTGCAAGAAACCGCCCTGGTCAAGGTGCGCCTCGCACTGGACTTGCCGGAACTCACGCCTGCGCATCGGCTCGACCGCCTGACGGCAGGGGTGTTGGTCTTCACCACCCGGCGTGAGTTTCGCGGTGCCTACGCGGGCGTATTCCAGTCCCGCAAAGCATTGAAAACGTACGATGCGCTCGCACCGTTTAATTCAGCGCTTGAGTTTCCGCGGCGGCTAGTAGGCCGTATTGAGAAGCGTCGGGGCAGCCTCCAGGCGGAGCTGGTGCCTGGCGAGCCGAACGCGGAAACGCTCGTAGAAGTCGTGGAGACACGTGGTGACTATGCGCGCTATCGGCTCACGCCGGTGACTGGCAAAACTCATCAACTGCGCCTGCAGATGTCTGACTTGGGGCTGCCTATTTTGGGCGACTCGTTCTATCCGGTGGTGCGGGAAGTTGACCCGAGCGACTTCTCTACTCCGTTGCAACTCATTGCCCGCAGCTTGAGTTTTGTGGACCCGATCGACCGCGAGCTCCGCGAGTATTCGAGCACGCGCTCACTCGAGTGGCCGCGGCCCTGACCCGACTGGCGTTGTTACTGTCGTCAGATGACTTCGAACTCGCCCCACGCTGAGCGTGGATCAGCTGCCGCCTACGACGCTGTGGCGGATGCGTATGCGGCCGAGAACGCCTCGAGCCTGCTCAACGAGTACTACAACCGGCCCGCCATTCGCGCACTGCTTGGGGATGTGGCGGGACGGCATGTGCTTGATGCGGGCTGCGGATCGGGGCCGACGCTGGTCGACCTGGTCGCGGGGGGTGCAAGAGCTGTCGGCATCGATGGAAGCCCGGCCATGATCGATATCGCGCGAGAGCGTGTGGGGTCGAAGGTGGAGCTGAAGGTCGCCGATCTGGCCGATTCTCTCCCCTTTGACGATGGCGTGTTCGACGATGTGGTGTGCTCGCTCGCGCTCCACTATCTCGAGGACTGGGCTACGCCGCTCGCGGAGATGAAGAGAGTACTCAAGCCAGGCGGGCGACTTGTGCTGTCAGTGGAGCACCCCTTCGCCATATGGCTGGGGGCGCGTGACGACGGCGTGAAGACTAACTACTTTGCGACGCGCGTCAGGCACGAGCACGACATCGCGGGGCAGAGCGTCGAACTGACATTCTGGGATCGCTCGCTGTCGAGCATGCTGAAGTCATTCATCGCGGCGGGGTTTCGCATCGCGCATGTGGATGAGCCTGGGCCATCACCCGAGGCGTTTGAGCGGTTCCCCGACTTCTTCAAGGATCGGGAGGACCCAAGGTTCTTGGCGTTCTTGTTCGTTGTGCTGGAGGCTTAGCGCAGCCCCGCCGCCACAAATGCACGCGCATAGATTGCGCGCACGACCTCGTGCTTGCGCCGGTTGTAGTCCATGACCACTTCGCCCTGCTCATTCGACTCGTCGGCGGCCTTGCGCTTCACCTCGGCGTACAAGTCTCTGTCGTGGTCGTTGTTGCGAAGGTGGTCGCGGAAGATGCGGTGGCGCCATGGTTCGGCAGCGGCGGGACCGAACACATGCAGGTTCACCCTCGGATCCGCGAGTCTGAGCATCCTGTGTTCGTACCACCACGGCTCCCTTACGGTCAGCACGAACCCAGCACTCTCGAGGTCAGGGAGCCAACCGGCTTCATTCGCTGGATCCGCAACGATAAGGTCGACGTCGATCACCGGCTTAGCCCAGAGGCCCGGCACTGACGTGGAACCTACGTGAAAGACGTCGAGCGCCCTGCCTCCGAGAGTGCTCCGCACGAGCTCCGCGGCAGATTCGAACATTTGCGGCCATGCAGCGTCCGAGGCCGCTATCTCAATGTGTTCAAACATCGGCTCAATTACCCACGGTGATGCACCGGCAGGTGTCGGGTCTTCATGGAAAGTGACGATGTCATCCACAGTGGGCATAGGGCACATTCTCGCAGACCAGAACCAGGTCCCACAGAGTGTTGTATAGGTGCAAAAGTGCTTTCAAGCAGCGGTGGGCTCATCGGTAGCCTGACCACCAGCGCTAGTCTTCCCAACGAAGACGGGGAACGTTCTCCTCTGGCGGAGGCAGGGGTACTTCCCGGAGATCAATGACCACCGGCTCCTTCCTGATCAAACGGATGAGCGGAAAGGTTCGAAGGCTCTTGCGTGCAAGCACCACGAGCGCCGCTGCAGTCCCGACCGCGAACCCCAACGCGCCGACTAGACCAGAACTAGGGCTGGGGTCTTGCCACACGAACACAATCGCGGCCCGCCAAAACGCCATCCACCACAGTTTCAAGAATTCCATGATGTTGCTTACTCCCCCTCGTTATTTGCCTGCGGCACCTGTCGCTTTCAGGGACCCTAGCACTACATTGATCGCACCGTCGTGGGCATCGATGGAAGCACGGCCCGTCCCCCGAGGCCCTGGAGCAATTTCCTGACTTCTTGGTGCTCGAGGCTTAGACCATTGCCGGTGTGCGCTCGGGAAGACCTTCACCTACGTCACAATGGCCTACACATCATGATCTCCTCGATGTTGGGGAACATGTAGGCAGATGAGGAAAATACCAGTATGGCTAAAGCAGACCGGAACCTAGAGGAACAAGAGTTTCTCTTCTTTCATGCTGAAAGTAGCGTTACCGTGCAGGAGCACATCGCCAAAAAAGTCGCCGCCGACCTCAAGACACAACGCATCGCGACTAAACTCTTCGTCTTCACACTGTGTTTCGTTGTCGTAGCGCCTATTATCTTCGCTGTCGTAGGAATGAAGCTGTGGGGAATCATCGCACTTCTTGTGATCGTTCCATTTCTAGTGTGCATAACGCCACTAGTGGTGATAGGCCTTGTTCACACGCTGCCTCAAGTACGTAAACGACAAGAAAGAATGCGACTCACCATCGCACGTATGGAGGCACACCTCCAAGAATCACGGGGAGCAGGCAACCAGGCCCAATGAGGCCTAGCCCGCGAAAGCGGCCTTCATGCACCGCATGGCCGCGAGGGTCTTCGGCACCCCGATGTAGGGCATCAGGTGCACAAAGCACTCCGCTACCTCTTCTTTGCTCATTCCGGCGACGTCGACTGCGGTCTTGATGTGCCCAGTGAGTTGCGGTTCGGTCCCGCCCGTGGCCGCAAGAGCTGCCATGTTGAGCATCTGCCGGTCGCGCAGTTCAAGCCCTTCGCGCTGATAAGTCCCCCCGAACACCGCGCCCACCACCCAGTCCGAGGCCCCGGGAGCAAACTCGTCTAACTGTTGCTTCCACGCAGCGGTGCCTTCAGGAGACTGGGTCTGCTCAACGAACTCGTTGCCCTTTTCCATACTGAGGTCCATAAAACTCTCCTTCTACGTTGTACGGAATCTCGCGGCCAGGCTAACAACGCAAGTCTCGGCCGCCATCGCGTACGCAGCTAAGCCGCTGTTCACGCCTTCAGCACATACTTCAGTGTCTCGACCACCTGGTCGGGTGTGGTGCACCAGGCCTGCGCGGCGGCGTCGACTTCCTTGAGCGGGTGGATAATGTCCTCATCGTGAAGCGTGATGTACGGCTTGGCGAGCGCGGCGGCGTAGCCAGCATCGAAGGCCGCGTTCCATTGCTTGTACTGATCCCCAAAGCGCACCACCACCAGATCGGCCTGCTCGATCAGTGTGCGGGTGCGAATCGCGTTGACGTTCGCGGACTGGTGATCGCGCCAGAACTGGCTGCCGGTCTCAGCAAGGTGGTCTCCTGCAGCGTCGCTTGCAGGGTGGTCGGTTACCGGCGCGGTGAAAACCACGTCCAGGCCGGCAGCCCGCGCACCGCGCTCGATCTGTTCGCGCCAGTCGGTGTGGATCTCGCCAGAAAGATAAACAGTGAAACTCATGATTCTCGACTCCTATGTCGCGTGTGGACAAACATGACCTGCTTCTTCTTCCACCCTAATAGGCCTTCACGGACGCTGGTCTCGGCCAACCTCACCTAATGTGCAGCAGCCCCGTGCGGATCGCAATGTGTACGTCTCACGTACCCAGACTTAGGTAGGCTCGCCGTGTGCAAAACGTGCTCAATATCTCCGCGTACCTCTTCACTCCAATCACCGACCGCGAACAGTTACGCCCACTGCTACTCGAGCGGGCGAACGCGGCGGGCCTGAAAGGCACCATTTTGCTCGCGGAAGAGGGCATCAACATCTTTCTAGCGGGTAGGGCCGATGCGGTACGCAGCTTTGTCGACCAGCTACGCCAAGACGCGCGCTTTGCTTCGTTGACAACCAAAGAGAGTTGGTCGGAAGAGCAGCCGTTCCGCAAGATGCTCGTCAAACTCAAGCGCGAGATCATCCGCATGAACCACCCCACCATTCGTCCATTTGAAGGCCGCGCGCCAGCGGTTACTCCAGACACGCTCAAGCGCTGGCTTGACCAAGGTCACGACGACGAAGGCCGCGAAGTGGTGATGCTCGATACGCGCAATGCCTTCGAAGTCGATTACGGAACTTTTGAAGGAGCACTCGACTGGCGCATCGGCCGCTTTACGCAGTTCCCTGACGAGGCTTCCGCGCATAGAGCTGAGCTTGAAGGTAAAACGGTCGTAAGTTTCTGCACTGGAGGTATCCGGTGCGAGAAGGCCGCCATCTACCTACGCGAGGAGGGCGTTAACGCCCTCCAACTGGATGGCGGCATCCTCGGCTACTTCGCGCACGTCGGCCGCGACCACTATGACGGGGAATGCTTTGTCTTCGACGAGCGCGAAGCTCTTGCACCCGACCTTGCCCCGCGGGCTACCGTCGACTCATAGCGCGCCGGCTCTTCGGCTAGGGATGACGACCGCTCTGGTTCTGAGGGGGTGGGTCTGCGCCTCATCTGCGGCCCACACGAAAGATTCCGTAGCTAAACCCCGTGACGCAAGGAATGCGGATTCCCACTCCTCGTATCTTTCAGGCGGCACCGACGGGATTCCGGTGCGCCAGTAACCCTCCCCATGGGCAACGAGCATGGCCCAGTGGTACTCCGAATCATGACTGAAGAACATCGCTTGATCGAAGGTCGTCACCGGTTGGGCAAAAAGAGGATGCTCGGCCACAAGCTACACCGGGTCCGGCCCTGACAGAAAGCCAACGGAGCGCGTCCAGATGCGGGCTGTCGACTCGACGCTCCCGGAACCACACGGCGCGGCTTCACCAGTGGGCTCGTAACCGAGGCTGACCCAGAATGGTTCCGCGAGGTCGGAGTTGGTGTCGACAATCGATATGCGAAGAGTCCGAATGTTCGGGTCCTTGCTGACGAGGTCGATCACGGCGTTGTGCATCGCGCGACCAAGCCCCTCGCCACGCCGGGCATCGTCTGTCATGAGGAGCCCAAGATGAGCAACAGACGCAGCTGGCCAGCCGATAATCACATCAGCAAAGGCGACCAACTGTGAACCGTCCCAAATACCAAGGTTCACTTTCTGAGACGCATCCACCCCAGGGGGCAATGCCGAGAGGACTTCGTCGGCGGCTGTAGGAGCTGGGTTGGCACCCTCGACTCGCCTTGAGTACTCAGCGTTGGATTCCATGATGCGCTGTACAGCCAAGCACTGACTCGGATCGATAGGCCGTGCTTCCATTGGTACCTCTGCGTAATTCAGCTTGTTTGAACGACGTCAGCATCACCACGCGCGGCCGCGCAGGTCGACTTCGCCGGTGGGCCAGGAGGCAAGTTGGCCTCCTACAGGCAAAATAAGTAGCGGCTGCCCTGGCGGGTCGAAGACTGGTTCTCCGGCACGACCGATCGAGCGCTCTGCAGCGAAGATCCGGGTCCATCCGCATGCCGCGTAGAAGGAGACTGCTTCTTCACGACAGCCAAGATAGCCGAAGGCGATGCCGCCTGCATCCGTCATCGATATCGCCGCGTGGTCCATCAGACGGCTGCCCAGGCGCTTTCCCCGCACGCGGCCCGCGACGAGCACACCGCCCACGCCTGCGACGACAACCGCACGTTCGCCGACATGGATGGTGCGTCGCGCCCATCCGACATGGCCGACAATCTCTGAACCTTCTCGAGCGACGATATGGAAGTCATGGGGTGCATAGCCATATGGCAGCTCGGGATACCAATCCCCAAAGCCTGGCTGATACTCAGCATTGAACAGTCGGTGGAGGCTGGCGAGGTCGGGCCCCGTCAGCTCGTGATGTGCCACGACGTCGATCTCAGGCTCGGCCGCAGGGCCATCAACCCACGTTCGTCTCGCCCTCACCTATAGACCTCTCTGCGATGAGCGACCCGAAGAACCAGGGCGTGACACATAGTGTTCGGTGCAAGAAGAAACGATCGCCGTCGCGTTCTGTAGCCGATCAACCTTTGCCGTGTTCCACAGGTTCTCACGACAGAACTCGTGCGAGCAGATCCTCCTTGGGGAGGGCGCTGTCCAGACGAAGGACGGGTTGGTTGAGTTGCCCGAGCCATTTGTCGTGGCCATTCGACTGCGCATGGGAGGCCGCTTCAATCGAGACCTGCTCTGCGCGCTAAAAGCCGAGGGAATCTTCACTCAGGATGTGGACTATCGTTCTCGACGTCTGGTTCCGCCCGCAGGGCGTCGGCGATTTCTTCTTCCGGGCGCGGTGGCACCGTCTGGTCAAATTCGAGCTCTGGGACGGTGGGCTCCTCCGGGTCGAGAATGTGCTCATCAGACGAACGCTCGCTGTGGGAAGACACGGGGACTCCTTCGGTTGGCG
The DNA here is from genome assembly GCA_964535845.1 of uncultured Demequinaceae bacterium. Classification (GTDB taxonomy): domain Bacteria; phylum Actinomycetota; class Actinomycetes; order Actinomycetales; family Demequinaceae; genus Demequina. Next base: position 8,843 of record CAZHTO010000091.1, read on the forward strand.
ACACCCCAAGCCTATG
>CAZHTO010000092.1:0-8756 GCA_964535845.1 uncultured Demequinaceae bacterium
CCGACTTTGCTGAGATGCTGCTGCGCATGTACCTGCGTTGGGCCGAGCGGCATGGGCACGCCGCCAAGGTGCTCGACACGTCGTATGCGGAGGGCGCTGGCATCAAGTCGGCGACCTTCGAAATCGAGGCACCCTACGCCTACGGCACGCTCTCGGTAGAGGCGGGCACGCACCGGTTGGCACGCATCAGCCCATTTGGATCTGCAGACAAGCGGCAAACCAGTTTTGCTGCCGTCGAAGTGATCCCACAGATCGAGTCCACGGACCACATCGATGTGCCCGAGTCCGATATCAACATTGATGTGTTCCGCTCATCTGGCCCAGGCGGCCAGTCCGTGAACACTACGGACTCCGCGGTGCGCATCACGCACTTGCCCACCGGCATTGTCGTCTCAATGCAAGACGAGAAGAGCCAGATTCAAAACCGTGCCGCCGCTATGCGCGTACTGCAATCCCGCTTGCTTCTTGCCAAAAAGGAAGAAGAAGCGGCACAGAAGAAAGAGCTCGCGGGCGACATCAAAGCCAGTTGGGGCGACCAAATGCGCTCGTACTTTCTGTACGGACAACAACTAGTGAAGGACTTGCGCACGGGCTACGAAGTTGGCAACCCCCAGTCTGTTCTTGACGGTGACCTTGATGGCTTTATTGACGCGGGAATCCGCTGGCGTCGCCAACAGCAAGGGAACTAACCCGCCAGCCGCGGTACAGCGCAAAAAAATCGTGTGACCAACCGGACATCCCCGCATCGGCGCGCCTGACCCGTATGGCCCCGTGCTCTTCTTAGTCTGCTGTAAGCGCGTGTCCGACCCCTCGCGCCCGGTGGCATGATTCGACTCGAGAACGTCAGCAAGGTCTACTCCCGCGGAGCGAGGCCTGCGCTCGACTCTGTCTCCGTGGAGATTGAGCGCGGCGACTTCGTCTTCCTCGTGGGGTCATCAGGCTCTGGGAAGTCGACTTTCCTTAAGTTGATCTTGCGCGAAGAGCGGCCGTCGACAGGGGATGTGTACGTCGCTGGACGCCACCTCAACCGCTTGTCGAGCTGGCGCGTACCGCACCTGCGCCGCGAGATTGGCGCCGTGTTCCAAGACTTCCGCTTGCTACCCAACAAGAACGTGTTCCAAAACGTGGCCTTCGCGCTACAAGTCATTGGCAAGTCCAAGCGCGACATCCAAACGAACGTCCCCGAGATTCTCGAATTGGTGGGCCTAGCGGGCAAGGAACGCCGCCTGCCACACGAATTGTCAGGTGGTGAGCAGCAACGCGTGGCGATTGCGCGCGCCTTTGTGAACCGCCCGCCCATCTTGCTGTGCGACGAGCCCACCGGAAACCTTGACCCCGGCACGTCAATAGGCATCATGCGTTTGCTCGACAGGATCAACCGCACCGGCACCACCGTGATGATGGCTACTCACGACGACGAGATTGTTGACCAGATGCGTAAGCGGGTGATCGAACTCAAGGGCGGGCACATGGTGCGCGACCAAGATCGCGGCGTGTACGGACTGGAGACGGTGTGAGGCGCGCGATATGAGAATTCGCTTTATCTTGGGCGAGGTCTGGAACGGCCTGCGACGCAACTCCACGATGGCACTGTCTGTGGTGCTCGTGACTTTCGTGTCACTCACCTTCGTTGGCGCCGCGATATTGACCCAAATGCAGGTCCAGCAGCTCAAAGACGCGTGGTACGGGCGCGTCGAGGTGTCGATTTTCTTGTGCCCTGAGAACTCGCTTTATGAGCAGTGCGCCATCGGGGCCGTCACGCCTGAGCAAGAGGCCGATATTTTGGCGGTCCTTGAAGACGGTTCGGTGGCGGAGATTGTCGACGAGGTCTACTACGAGACTCGCGAAGAAGTGCACGCGAACATCGTGGCGGCAGACGACACGGGAGTGTATTCACAACTCGAGCCTGCCGACTTAGGCCCGGTGTATCGCGTCAAACTAGTCGACCCTGAACAGTTTCAAGTGGTGGCGGATGCGACCTCGGGCCTACCGGGTGTTGAAGAGGTCAACGACCAGCGCGAAGTGTTCGACGAGCTGTTCCGGTTCCTTAACGCCGCTACCTTTATTGCGGCCGGGCTGGCGGGGATCATGATGCTCGCCGCCGTGTTGCTGATCACCACGACCATTCGCCTGAGCGCGCTGAGTCGACGGCGTGAGACTAACATCATGCGCATGGTGGGTTCGTCCCGAAGTTTGATTCAGATGCCGTTCATGTTGGAGGGCGCGGTTGCGGCAACTGCCGGCGCGTTCCTCGCCATTGGCGGCCTGTGGCTTGCAGCCCGCTACCTCATTGAGGATTGGCTGCGCGGATCAATCGCGTGGGTCGAATACATAGGTCGCGACGATGTGTGGGCGGTCGCCCCGTGGCTTCTCGCTATCGCGGTAGGGCTTGCTGGGTTTGCCTCTCTCGTCACGTTGGGAAGATATACGCGCGCATGAAATCGACTCGCCGAATTTCCGCTCTCGCTGCCGCAGTTCTGGTGGCGGCTTTGCTGGGCGGCTATGCCGTGGGCGCGAGTGCCACCGACAGCGTAGGCACTGCGGCCGATGCGGGGGTTCAGGGCCTCTCGCAGAAGGCTTCAGACGACTACCAGAAAGAGATCGACGAGAAAGAGAAGCGTCGCGCTGCCGCTGAGCAAAGGGCAGAAGAGCTTGAACACGAACTCGAGCACACTGACGCGAAAATTGTCGAAGCCGACAAGAAGTTGCGCGCGCTCGAAGAAGAGCTCCCGGCATTGCAACAGGCGCTCGAAGAGGCAGACAGGCGCGTTGAGGCCGCCGAGATTCAGCAGCAGATTGTCGCAAACAAACTTGCGGCTGCCGAGGCGCAAGAACGCGCCATTGCCGAGCAGATTGCTCATGACGAAGAACGCATGGACAAGCTCAACGCGCTCATCGCTGCGATTGCGCGAGAGACATATAAAGGGGCCGATGCGTCGGTAGGCATGGGAATTGTCTTCGGGTCGGTCGATACGCAAGAGTTTGTAGACGAGTACACCGCGCAGCAGTCATCTGCGCGCGTACAGTCCAATGCGCTTGGGGAGCTCGAAGAGATCGCGGCCGTCAACCGCACGCGGGCAGCTCGTCAAGACGCAGTGCGCGAGTACATCCAGGAACTGAAGGTCCAGGCTGACGCGCTCGTAGCAGAGCTACGTGAGGCCCGCGAGCTTGCAGAGGCCGCCCGTGACGAGGTGCAGGTACTCCTCGATCAGCAGCAGGAGTTGCGCGACTTCCTCGAGTCTCAGCGTGCCGCGTTTATTGCGCAACAAAAAGAGAACGAGGCGCTACAAGCGCAGTTGCGTAGCGAGGTCTTGGACCTGTTCAACAAGAAGCGCGCTGCCGAAGAGAAAGAAAGGGCGAAGGAGCGTGAGAAGGGCACCAGTACCCCAGGCACGCTTGGGAAGGGATCACTTTCTTTCCCCACCAAGGTTCCCTACAAGACTTCATCCTTTGGCATGCGCACCCACCCCATTTATGGTTACCCGCGCTTACACGCCGGCACCGACCTGCGTGCGTACTGTGGCACCCCCATTTATGCGGCAGCGGGCGGAACCGTCCAGTGGGCTACCTATAAACCCGGTTACGGCAACCAAGTACTTATCGACCACGGGATCATTGGCGGCAAGTCCGTCATCACCAACTACAACCACTTCTCAAGGTTCGGCGTGCGAGCGGGACAGCAAGTGGCTCGTGGCGACTTAGTGGGCTACTCAGGTAATACCGGGTCGTCGACGGCATGCCACCTGCACTTCGAGGTCTATGTCTCTGGCAAGGTTGTGAACCCAGAGACACTGTTGCCTAACTTCCCGTAGGTTTGAGGCTCTCGACTGGCCATCTATACTCGAATGTCCTGTCCACGGCACATGCACATCGAGGAGGTGAGTCATGGCAGACGATCAGAAGGTGATCGCGACCAACAGGTCCGCACGCCACGACTACTTTATCGATGACACCTACGAGGCAGGCATTGTGCTGAAGGGCACCGAAGTGAAGGCCCTCAGGCAAGGTCGCGCAGCGATTGGCGACGGCTACATCCACGTTGAAAACGGCGAGGCATGGCTCGAGAACGTCCACATTCCTGAGTACACGCAAGGCACATGGACCAACCATGCGCCCCGGCGCCGCCGCAAGTTGCTACTCCACCACGCGCAAATTGACGAGCTGATGATCAAGACCCGTGAAAAGGGCTTCACGATAGTGCCGATGCGGCTCTATTTTGTGAAGGGTCGCGCCAAAATTGAGATTGGCTTGGGTCGCGGTAAAAAGCACTACGACAAGCGTCAGACGCTCCGTGAAAAGCAAGACGCCCGCGAGGCGGAAAGCGCGATGAGCCTGCGCAAGCAGATGTAGCGTTCGCGCGGGCGAGTCGCCTATGACTCCATGCTTAAGCCGCGCTGCGCAGGTGCTCTATCTCCGCAAACCCCACTTGGTCAAGACTTGTTGCTGTAGCCGAGATAATAGCGAAGCCCACCCTAGCCGCGCGGTCCACGCCTACCCACGAGCCGAATCCACCGGTACGCCCGTTGTGCCAGTTGACGTCTGCTCCGTCCGCGCCCGTGGTCACCCAGGCCGCACCAATGCGCGATGCGCCCATCGCTCCAGCAACCGGATCGAGGGCAGAAATCCCCGGCGCGCGGCCCTCGAGTAGGCCGGTCAGTAACGCTGCCAGGTCCGCCGATGTCGCACGCACTCCACCTGCGGGACCAAGCGCCTCGCCGGTCCAGGCCTCGTGTGGGCGGCCCCCCTTTGCGCGGCCGGTCAACGCTCCGGGCCGCAGGTCCTTAAGTGTTGCTGGCACGTAGGTGCCCGTCATTCCCAATGGCTTCGCTATACGCGACACCACCAGGTCCTCATACGACGTGCCTGCCGCCCGCGCAAGTGCGGCACCCAGCAACATAAAGCCCAGGTTCGAGTACGCAAAGCGCGGCTTACCCAGTCGCACGCTAGCGGCCGCAGCCAGCAACTCATCGACAGTGTCACCGTAAGCATTTTCGCCCTGACGCCACATGCGCCACGACCGTTGAAGCACGGTTCGCGGCTTGGGGTACTGAGGTAGCGCCGGTAGGCCCGATGCGTGGGTGGCGAGCGCTTTAAGTGTCACCTTTGCATATGGTGCTGCGGTGTCCCCGAGCACCTCTCCGAGAGTGGCGTCCTCCGTGACCTCGCCACGCTCAACCGCATCCCGGTACAACAGACCGGTGATGCCTTTCGAGACTGAGCCAATCTCCGCATCGGCCGTACTGGGAGCGCCAAAGGTGCGGTGCACTGACTTACCGTTGGCGACGGCTGCCATCAGTACTCGGTCGTGACGTGAGTGCAGGCGGGAGTGGGCGGCTTCTAGGTCGGCAGGCATGCGCTCAATGCTAGAGGGCGTGCCTGCCGTACCTGTGAAAAGGGTGCCGGGTATTACTGAGTAACCGCTGGTGCCGGGTGCTGGCGTTCGAGCGAAGAGCCCTCGATGTCCACGTTCGGAAGAATGCGATCGAGCCACTTCGGTAGCCACCACGCACCCTCGCCTGCCACGTGCATGAGCGCCGGCATAATGACCATTCGCACCACAAAGGCGTCGAACAGCACACCGATAGCGAGCCCAAAGCCCATGGGCTTGATCATGCTCAGGTGCGAGAACACAAAGCCACCAAACACGGAGGCCATGATGATGGCGGCCGCGGTCACCACGGCGCGGCCATGCCGCATACCCGCAACCACTGCCTCACGTGCGGTTGCTCCGTGAACGTAGGCCTCACGCATGCCGGACGTGATGAACAACTGGTAGTCCATCGCGAGCCCAAACAGGATTCCGGTCAGCAGAATCGGCAAGAAGGACAAGATTGGACCTGGTGCATGCACGCCAAAGAGATCGCTGAGCCAGCCCCACTGGTAGATCGCAGTGACCGCTCCGAACGCAGCGAACAGGGACAACACGAACCCCACAGTCGCGAACAGTGGCACGAGCAGTGAGCGGAATACGACAATCAGGATGATGATCGAGAGGCCCACCACCACTGCAAGGTAAAGAGGCAAGGCGTCGTCGAGCTTCTCGGAGATGTCGATGTTGCCCGAGGCCGAGCCCGCGACACCAATCTCGACGTTGGTGAGTTCCAAGCCCTCGCCTGAGATGTCAAGTGGTGACTGTGCCCGGAGGTTGTGCACCAAGTCAGCCGTTGAGACGCTGTTGGGGCCCTCTGCGGGGATCACCTGGAACGCGAAGAAGTCAAAGTCCTCCGATACTCCTGCGGGAGCCACGGCGACGACATCGTCGTTGGCCATAAATGCGTTGCCGAGTGCCACCTGAGTGGCCATGACCTGGGTCTCGTCGACCGCATCGGCCACATTTGCGGTGACCAGGAGGGTGCCGTTCAAGCCCTCGCCAAAGCCGTCGTCAATCGCCTTGTAGGCCTCGTACTGGCTTGAGCCTTCGGGCTCGCCGTCGCCAGCAGGTAGGCCTAAGCGCATGGAGAACGACGGGATCGCAATGATGCCCAACACCACGACTGCCAAGATAGCGGCACTTACGGCGCGGCCGGTGCGCATGGGGGTGTAGGGCGCCTCGGCCTCTTCAGGGTGTCCCAGGCGCGCGCGGGAACGCTTGGAGATGGCGCGCATACCAATGAGGCCGAGCAGTGCGGGGGTCAAGGTGATTCCCACCAGCACGGCGATAAAGATGCAGAACGCCGCGACGTTACCCATCACGCCAATGAACGGAATGCCGGTGATGTTCAGTGCGATCAACGCGATGAGTACGGTTGACCCGGCGAACACCACGGCGTTGCCTGCGGTGCCGTTGGCAAGGCCGGCGGACTCACGAACGCCCATGCCGGTCTTGAGGTTGATGCGGTGGCGGTTCACGATGAACAGCGAGTAGTCAATACCTACCGCGAGTCCCAACATCACACCGAGTACTGGGGTGACGGACGACATCTCGATGCCGCCAGACAGCGCCATCGTGGCCGTCACGCCTACTCCCACGCCTACGAGGGACGTGATGATGGGCTGCAGGGCGGGCCACACGGTGCGCATCATGACAAAGAGCACGACGAGGGCCAGCAGCACGCCGACGACCTCGCCCACGCCCAAAATGCCGCCTACTTCTTGGGCGAGCTCTGACGAGAAGTGAAGGTCAATACCGTCGAGGGGAGACCCAGAGATCAAGGCCATGATTTCTTCTTTGTCTTCCATTGACAGCTCCAGCAGGCTCACACCAAAGCTGATGGCGCCCAATGCGGTGGAGCCGTCTTCCGAGATGGTGGTCAGGGCGGCAGCGTTGTCTGCAAGCTGCTGGCCGAGGTCAAGCTGCTGAGCCTGAGCATCAAGTTCCGCTGCACCTGCGTCGAGTTGCTCTTGCTGGGCGGCTAATTCTGCAGCGCCTGCGTCGAGCTGTTCTTGCTGGGCGGCAAGTTGGGCTGCGGCCGCCTGCTGCTCTTCGGGGCTCAAGGGAGACTGGTCTGGCGCGGCCTGTGCTTGCGCAATGGCCTCGTCAAGCTGGGCCTGGCCGGCTTCGAGCTCGGCCCGCGCGGCGTCGATTTGTGTCTGGCCGGCTGCGAGCTCGGCGCGAGCGGCTTCCACCTGTGCGGCGCCTTCGGTCAGCTGCGCTGTCTGGGTGTCGCGCTCAGCTGCGGTGGCGAATGGGTCTACAACAGTGCCCACTGCCTCGTTTTCGCCTGCGGCCGTCAGCGCATCGGTCACTTGCTGTTGCTGCTGTGGAGAGAAAGCGGAGCCGTCCTCGGTAGCAAACACCACGCGTGCGTTGGCACCGTCGACGCCTTCGATCTCTTCAGCGAGCTGGTCGCTTACGCGTTGAGTCTCTGTGCCCGGAATGGAGAAGCTGTCGGTGAGGGTGCCGCCAAAGACGAGGAACGCACCCGCGGATGCTGCCAGCGCAACGATCCACGCAATGATGGCGATGAAGGGGCGGGCAGCGCTGCCGCGCCCTAAACGGAAGAGGAAGTTGGCCACGTCAGAGCCTTTCGCAGGTGGGGACAGGGTGAGCAAAATGGCGACGATGCCTGGAAAAGTGTAACGCGAAAAAGCCAGTTGGGCGACACTTGTTGACTAAATGCGGTGTCTTTCACCATTGAAGGGCACAATGTCCCCATGGACATCAGGATCGTGCGAACCCGCAGGCGACTTCAAGAGGCGCTTTTTGATCTCACCCGTGAACGGGGCATCGACCAGATCTCCGTGAGCGACATTGCGGAACGCGCCGGAGTTAACCGCACGACCTTCTATCAGCACTACTCAGACCGCGAGACATTGCTCGCCGACGCCCTCGACGTGGTGGCGATCGAGGCAGGAGCTCATCTCGATGCGATCGATACCTCGTCCACCACCCCACCCGACGTTCTTGTCGACTTCTTGCGGCATATCGAGAAGCACTCAGGGCTGTACCGCCAAATCTTCACCGAGCCGGGCTACGGGGTGGCGCTCGCGCGGCTCAGGCGCAACCTCCATGAGTCTGTGTATGACGCCGCGAGCAACTTCTCTGAAGAACTCCGGGACATCCCGTTCGATGTCGTGGCTGCAGGCGTCGCCGGTTCCGTCATTGGCATCATTGGCGCATGGCTCGAGGGCGCGCCCCGTGCGTCGGTGGAGCAAGCGGCAACCTGGGTATGGAGGCTCGTGCTCAACCCCCGCGGCTTGGATAAGCCATAGGCGAATAGTCGGGGCTAGTCGTTGTCATCGTTGGCGCGTACAATAGAGCCATAACTGCACAGGGGATGATCGGTTTCGACGTGTGTGCTTTCCTCAGGGGAAGC
>CAZHTO010000093.1:0-5164 GCA_964535845.1 uncultured Demequinaceae bacterium
GTCGACGATGGACCCTTGATGTATTCGCCGAGCTCGCCGAGCTTAGCTATGAGTTCCTTGCTCGGAACGCCGAGTTCTTTCGCGATCTCGTGAACGCGGGGCTTTGCCACAATTCTCCTGTCTCGGCTCGACCGAGGCAGGGTCGAGCCATCTTTACGTCTGGGCACTCATTTTGAGGCACTCATCGGACGACCATGGGCTTTCATCCCGTTCTGTCGATGGCTGGCATGGCAGGCGGTCCCTTGCTCTCAGGCACCTGGAAGGGTGACTGCCGACACATCCGCACCGGGAGCGCGTAACGCTCTCCCGACATGTCCGCGTCGGATGGCTAGCGCGAGGCAGTCAGAGTCGGGATGCAGCCACGCTCCCCGCCCCGGCTTGCTCGCTCGCACATCGACGACCACATGGCCGTCCTCAAGCGCGAGCCGCACTAGGACCGACCGAGATCCCTGACGACGACATCCAATGCACGTCCGCACAGGTCCGCGCGGAAGCGCACCAAAGCCCTCGAAAGGCATTCTCGGCTCCACTAGTCTAGCGCGTCGCTGTCCGGACTAGGACCGCGACTCGTGGGAACGGACCGGAGACTCCGGGTCTTCGTCAGAGCGAATATCGATGCGCCAACCCGTCAGACGAGCGGCAAGGCGCGCGTTCTGTCCCTCTTTTCCAATCGCCAGTGACAAGTGGAAATCAGGAACCACCACGCGAGCTGCCCGCTCCTCTTCGTCAACCACCGTGACCGAAACTACGCGCGATGGCGACAAGGCATTGCCCACAAAGGTCGCAGGGTCGTCATCCCAGTCGACAATGTCAATTTTCTCCCCACGGAGTTCGCTCATCACGGCTCGCACACGAGAACCCATTGGCCCAATACACGCGCCTTTAGCGTTTACGCCCGGCTCGTTAGCTCGCACGGCCATCTTGGTGCGGTGCCCCGCTTCACGAGCCAGGCTCATAATCTCGACCGTACCGTCAGCGATCTCTGGAACCTCCAACTCAAAAAGCTGACGCACTAAACCTGGGTGCGTGCGGGACAGCATGATCGATGGCCCCTTCATGCCACGTCCCACCTCAAGCACATAGCCGCGCAAGCGCTGGCCATGCTCATAACGTTCAGTCGGCACCTGCTCGTGAGGAGGTAGCAGTGCCTCGACATCACCAATGTCTACATGGACATTGCGGGCATCACCGCTTTGCTGAATGACTCCCGACACCAACTGACCTTCTTTGCTCGCGTAGTTGCCGAGCACCGCGTCGTCACCCACTTGACGCATACGTTGCACAATCACTTGACGCGCGGTCGCGGTAGCAATGCGCCCAAAGTTGTCGGGCGTATGGACAAACTCTGGCTGCGGCTCGACCGGCCCGTCAGCATCAGGGTCTGCATCTTCGCGAGCGTAAATGGTCACGGTCCCCGTGTCACGGTCAACGTGAGCACGTGCCTGTTCATATGCGCCAGGTGTCTTGTGGTAGGCCGAAAGGAGCGCTTGTTCAATCGCGTCGACGAGTACGTCCAGGCGAATGTCACGCTCTTTTTCGAGCCCCTTAAGCGCCTGCATATCGATGTCCACGGCGTCTCCTTCTTACATCAGCCATCAAGCTGCGTCGTCGGTATCGATTCCGTAGGGAATCGAGGTTTCGATAGTGAAAAGTCTTGTGTTGAAAAGGTCAGTCGAGCCGCTTGAACTCCACGACAACCTTGCCGCGCTCCACGTCAGCCAACGGCACTCGCTCCTCAACACCCTCCGCGGTGAGCACCAACGTGTCGCCGTCAACCTCATCAAGCGTCCCCGTCAACTGTCCCCCAGCCGTAAGCGCAAGCGCCACCTTGCGGGTGCGTGCGCGCATAAAGTGCTTGCGCTCAGTGAGGTCGCGTTCAGCACCAGGCGTCGACACCTCAAGCACGTAAGGAGTTGAGGGAACGTTTGCCTCATCTAACGCGGCACCAATGGCACGTGACGCCGCGGCCACTGTGTCGAGGTCAGCACTACCCACCTGAGTTTCCGGAAGGTCAACCGTCACGAGCACCCGGGTACGTTTGCCAGCCGGCGAAACTTTCACACCGTCGAGCTCTAAGCCCGCTTCGCGGGCCGCTGGTGATGCGAGCTCGGCGATCCTGGTCGTGAGGTCCATGGGCCCCGCCTCCTTCGCGCTCCGCGCGATCCGTTACTGAAGTTTGGATACTCACGCCAGTGTACTCGGCACCCGTGGGAAGATGGCGCTCATGACTTCGCACTTACTTGCCCGCGCATCGGCCGTAGTGCTAATCGCAACGTTGCTGGTCGGATGTTCGTGGCGCATCGACACTGCTACCCCCGACTGGCCCTCACCCGACCCGGTCACTGTCGCGCGCGACCAAGCCGCCGAGCGCGAACAAGCCGTCATCGACGCAGCCCGCAACCTAGGCGGCAATGGCACACCACCAGAAGTAGTGCTCGCAGCACTTGAAGAAACCCAAGCCCCCGAACGGCTCGAAGCCCTAGGCGGACTATACGAGCCCTATCCCCATGCAACACCGTCACCACTCGAACCTGCCGAGCCGATTCGTCTAGAGGACGCCGTTGCTGACGCTCGAGATGGCGCACTGGCCGATGCGCTAGTGACGACAGACCCCGACCTCGCCTTGCTCTTGGCCACCATTGGCCTGTCGCACGCACTCTCAGCGTGGTACGCGCAATGGGTCGAAGACGCCATAGGCGAAGCAACATTGCCTATCGTTGAAGAACGCTCCCTCCCGAGCAGCGTGCTTGCAGGCCCTACGTCCGAGACCGCTACAGCGAGCCTCACACCCACCACGACGGACATCGAAGCGTCGGTGCTTGCCGACCTCGCCCTCATGCACGACCAAGCCCGCTACGCGTACGAAGTGATGGCAGCACGGGCCAATGAGGACGAGCGCGAACAATGGCTCGAGCGCCGCGACCAACAAAGCACACGCGCCCAAACCCTGGTGCAGCTTCCCGGCGTCGAGGACCTGCGGACCGCCACCTACGTGGTGCTTGCCGAAGACACCCTGGACTCTTCACAGCGGCTCGAGACCGCGCGCGACATCGAGATGAGAGCAGGCTTGCGATACATCACGCTGCTGGCCAGCACCGACGTGGACGACTGGCCGTGGCTACTCCACGCCGCATTCGATGCTTACGCACAGGCGGCCGCGCTCGACGGAGCGACCGCAAGCACGTATCCCATCGTCGCGTTGCCCGGGCTCACTGTCGAATAGCGGCTCACGGGCGGATTACGACGGCCATAGATCGCGTCGCGGTGTAATCAGGGTCGCGGTGTAATCAGGGCGCTGCGTTATGCGGAAAGAGCTGCCTGCACTCGTGCCGTGACAGTACTGACCGCACCCTCTAGCGGCAATGCTTCGCTTGAGCCCTCGGCGCGCACCTTAAGTTCAACCTCACCGTCAGCGAGACCACGGCCGACCACGAGAATAAACGGCGCACCCAGGAGCTCTGCGTCCTTGAACTTGACTCCAGGCGACACCTTGGGACGGTCGTCGTACAGCACCTCGACGCCCGCGGACTCAAGTTCGCCCGCGAGCTGCTCGGCGGTGTCGAACACTTCTTGATCCTTACCCGTGGCCACCACATGCACGTGATACGGAGCAACATGTGCAGGCCATTTGAGGCCCAACTCATCATTGTTCAGTTCTGCGAGCAACGCGAGTGCCCGGGTTACCCCAATTCCATAGGAACCCATGGTCACCGTGACGTTCTTGCCGTTGGGGTCGAGTACCTGCAGCCCGAGCGCCTGCGCATATTTGCGACCCAACTGGAATATGTGGCCAATCTCGACGCCACGAGCCAGTTCGAGAGATCCTGAACCGTCGGGAGCCTGGTCCCCTTCTCGCACATTGGCGGCTTCAATGGTGCCGTCGGCTGTGAAGTCACGGCCAGCCGTAAGGTCAAAGACGTGGCGACCAGGCGCATCGGCCCCAGTAATCCACCGCGTCCCAGGGACGATGCGCGGGTCAAGGAGGTAGGCAATGGCAGTGTCGCTCTCGTCACCACGCGCCACACCGTCGGGACGGGCCTGTGGACCAAGCACCCCGGGACCGATGTAGCCCTTCACCAACTGGGGATGGCGCGTGAAGTCCTCCTCGGTAGCGGGCTCCACATCGTTGGGCGCCAAGGCGGCCTCAAGGCGGGTCATGTCCGCGTCGCGGTCTCCCGGTATGCCCGCAACGAGCAACGACCGTTCACCAGCCGGCGTGGTCACGGCAAGCACCACGTTCTTCAGGGTGTCTGCGGCCGTCCACTCGCGGTCAGGGCGCGGATGGTTGGCATTCGCAAAGGCCACAAGGGTGTCGATAGTAGGCGTGTCGGGAGTGTCTTCCACGTGAGCCGCAGGCGCATCCGACCAGTCAATCGCCGGCGGTACCGGAGTAGTGACGGCTTCGACGTTCGCAGAATAGCCGCCGGGTGAACGCACATAGGTATCTTCGCCAATGGCGGTAGGCGCCAAGAACTCTTCAGACTTTGAGCCGCCCATCGCCCCTGACGTGGCCGAGACTATGACGTACTCGATGCCTAGCCGGTCAAAGATGCGAATATACGCAGCCCGTTGGGTCGCGTACGACTGGTCAAGCCCCGCATCGTCGATGTCAAATGAGTAGGCATCTTTCATGATGAACTCACGGCCGCGCAGCAGACCTGCCCGGGGGCGCGCCTCGTCACGATACTTGTTCTGGATCTGGTAGAGCGAGACCGGGAGGTCCTTGTAGCTGCTGTACAGGTCCTTGACCAGCAAGGTAAACATCTCTTCGTGCGTGGGCGCGAGAAGCATGTCGGTGTCTTTACGGTCCTGAAGGCGGAACAGGTTGGGGCCGTACTCGGTCCACCTGCCTGACGCTTCGTAGGGCTCGCGCGGCAGCAGGGCCGGGAAGTGAACCTCTTGGCTCCCCACGGCTTCCATCTCTTCGCGCACGATGGCCTCAACTTTGGCCAGCACCCGTAGGCCCAATGGCATCCACGAATAGATACCCGGAGCGGCACGGCGAATGTAGCCAGCCCGGATCAGCAGCCGGTGCGAAGCGACCTCGGCATCGGCCGGGTCTTCACGAAGCGTACGGAGAAAGAGAGTTGACATGCGAAGCATGACTTACAGCGTAGTCGCAGGCCTGCCCCTCAGTTGCGCCACTTCTTCACACACCTGTGAC
>CAZHTO010000093.1:5264-8656 GCA_964535845.1 uncultured Demequinaceae bacterium
CAGCGTAGTCGCAGGCCTGCCCCTCAGTTGCGCCACTTCTTCACACACCTGTGACATGTGGGGCTGGAGTGACTGACGTGCAGTCACATGGGCCTCGCCCGTCACAACCGTCCCACGTGTGTGCAGAACTGGTGTGGCGGCTGTGCAGAACTGGTGTGGCGGCGCAGAACTGGTGTGGCGGCGCAGAACTGGTGTGGCGGCGCAGAACTGGTGTGGGGCGCAGGCGCAGGTGGAGAACTCGGGCGGCGGGCACCGCACCAGGCGCAAATGACCGGTGCCCCCACCGACTAAGTCAGCAGGGGCACCGGTCGTGTGAATCTGTATGCGCTAACCCGCGAAGGTTCCCATAATCGCAGCGGCGACCGGGTCAACGATGACGCCGTTGGCGATGCCATCCGCGTCCCCGAGCCCACCATCAACCAACTCGAACACGATGGACGTGCCGTCGAACTGGGCCGGATACTGCGCCCACACTCCACCAATGTTCTTGAACAGGGTGTTCGCGGGGGTCTCGGTCACGATCGTCACTGTGGCCGACGACCCCTCAGCAACGTTCAACTCGAAACTGTGTGCGCCAAAGCTGAACTGCGCATCGGCCGGCAATGTGCCAAACTCCGACGGGTCGTCACTGAACGACGAGCTCAGCACCAGCTCACCCGAGGGGTGGTCGCCAAGTTCTGCCGTGAACGTCACCTCGGTGTTACCGAGTGCAACTGTCTCGGTCACAGTTTTACCAGGCTCGGGCTCTCCCGGCGTTGGCGTGGGGTCTGGCGTGGCCGGCGATGTGGCGGTGACCACGAATGCCGGGCTGTAGGTTGGACCCCAAATCGCGGGGCCAAAGATCCCTTCGCCCAATGCAGAGCCGTACTGGCTAGTCGCCATCACGTAGTTGACGTTGACGGCGGGGTCAGATCCCACGCTCGGACCAAAGTCCTCGTTCGCTGGGTAGTCCGCGGGGTCCTCAGGCGCTGAACTGGTAATGCCGGGCAGCAACACGTTGATAGGACGGTTATTGCCGGTGGCATTGGTGCCAGGCTCGGGCTTGTCCATGGCGATGATCACCTGGTCAGGGAGTTCGAGTTCGAGTGATGCAAGGTCGAACGTAGCCAGGAATGTTTGCGCCGGCGCACACTCGTCCGTGTCGGCGTTGTAATAGTCGCCGCGGGTGCACTCATCTGGGCTTGAATTCGGCCGGTAGGGCACCGTGATGGTTTGCGTCACCTCAGCGAGCTCATCGCCAACCAGAGGCACCGTCGCGCTGGGGTAGTTGCTCGAAGTCAGGTCGATGGTATCCGCATCAGGAGCATAGATCCGTAGCGTCAAGTCAGTCGTGTAGGTGGAACCCGGCGTGGTGGAACAGGAGTTCGACGGTGAGCCTTCTTCACACGCCCAGCTGTTCAACCAAATCGAAACGGTGTCCGCAATACGTGCGTCACCGCCGAGCTCAACGATGTCTCCATACTGCTCGAGGCCGTACTGCCACGACTGGCTGGGGTAGTGAACCTGCTCCGCAAACGACGGGGTGTTGTCGAAGACAACCGTAGATTCTTCAGCCGCTTGAGTCATGGACGCCGAACCGACCAGTGCGGTCGCGGCAAGCAATGTGGCGGCAAGGATGGCGGCAGGGCGTTGGCGAGTCCGTTCAAGGACTCCCGGCGCGCGAGTGGTGATCATCATGTGGCTCCCTCATAACTTGATAAGGCGCAGGGCCAACTCCGTTGCGGGCCCCAGCACTGTGCAACGATTACACTCACGTTAACAGCGACGATCCAGGCTGCAGAGCTAGTGTGAGCAACTTCGCACGACCTGCGCAGGGCATACCGCACCTAAGCGGACAAACCCCCTAAAACATGACTGTTGCCATAGTGTTGACGCGCGAAAATCCCACAGCGTCGTATGCCGCGAGGGCTGCGTCATTGAAGTCGTTGACGTAGAGCGAGACAGTGGGTGCGGTGGTGGCACGTACGGCATCAATCACTGCTGCAAGGCCTGCTCGCGCAAGGCCTCTTCCCCGGAGCTGAGGGTGCACCCACACTCCTTGAAGTTGGGCCACTCCCCCAGCGAGCGCGCCCACCTCCGCTTTGAACACTATTTGCCGCTCGCCCGCGACGTATCCGTACTGGATGTATGACCGGCCTAGCCGCACCAAGAGGCGCAAGCGATCTTCGTAGGAACTACGCCCGTACCGCATGGGGTCATAGCCCACCTCACCAATGAACATGTGTACACATGCGGGAAGCAGCGCGTCGTAGTCCTGGGCTTGACTTACGCGCACGGCTTCGAGTGCGAGGTCCGGCGCGTGGAGCGCTGGCGTGTGCCGTGCTTGCCCGTCGATACGCATACCCACCTGACGAGGGCGCACCTCTCGCGCAGGCCCCCACCATGGCTCAACTCTGCCCCAAAGATCCAGGGTGAGGTGAGCCTCTCCCACCATTGCTGCGGGTCGCATAAGCCTCGCGACCATGGCTGCGGCGACATCGGCCATCGTGTCGTCTTGGTCTACCCCGTCTGCCTCAGGAAGCACCGCACAAATGTTTGCCCCTGACCACAGCATTCCGGCGAGCTCTTTGTTCCACCCGACACGCCTGCGGACAGTCCACAGTCCTGCGGGCACCACCCCGGATTCGATGGCCGCCTCGACGTGCATGAGCGGGACCACATTCGTGACCGCATCTTGCGCGCAGAGTTGCCGAAGGGACTCGAGATCGCGTACCTGCGCCGGCGCCAGCGAGTGCTGGGCGCGCCGGAGCAGTGAGTCGGTCACGAGGAAGTGACCACCTGCGGCGATGCACCTTCTTCGCGCTCCATCGTCTCGGCAATACGCATGGCCTCTTCGATGAGCGTCTCGACAATGAGACTTTCAGGGACTGTCTTAATGACCTCGCCCTTGACAAAGATCTGGCCCTTGCCATTGCCCGATGCGACACCTAGGTCTGCCTCGCGGGCTTCACCTGGTCCGTTGACAACACAGCCCATGACGGCCACTCGTAGGGGCACTTCCATGCCTTCAAGCCCTGCGGTCACTTTGTCTGCAAGTTCGTACACGTCGACTTGCGCACGCCCGCACGAGGGGCACGAGACGATCTCGAGTTTGCGGGGGCGCAGGTTGAGCGACTGCAAGATCTGAATACCGACTTTGACCTCTTCGACGGGCGGCGCCGACAGGGACACGCGAATGGTGTCGCCAATGCCTTCGCTCAGTAGCGCGCCAAAGGCGGTCGCAGACTTGATGGTGCCCTGGAAGGCAGGTCCCGCCTCAGTCACTCCAAGGTGAAGTGGCCAGTCGCCACGTTCAGACAGTTGTCGGTACGCCTCCACCATGATGACTGGGTCGTTGTGCTTGACGGAGATCTTGAAGTCATGGAAACCGTGCTCTTCGAACAGGCTCGCCT
>CAZHTO010000094.1:0-8512 GCA_964535845.1 uncultured Demequinaceae bacterium
TGCCATGTTTTTCTCCTTGTGATGGTGATGCAAGCGCATCGTGAGCGTAATGAACGTTGAGAATCCTAGTTTGTGGTGGCCTGCTAGGGCAGGACCACCACCTGCGCGGCGTAGACAAGGCCCGCGCCAAAGCCGATCTGTAGGGCGAGGTCGCCCGATTTTGCGTCGCCGTCTCGCAACAACCGCTCGGTTGCAAGCGGAATCGATGCGGCGGACGTGTTGCCGGAGTCGACAATATCCTTCCCCACGGCTACGTGCGACGGCAAGCCAATCTGCTTGACCATTTGGTCGATGATGCGCACGTTGGCTTGGTGGGGGATGAATGCCTTGATGTCGTCGGGCGTAACGCCCGCAGCTTTGATCGCTTCGAGTGCAATAGGCGCCATCTTGAACGAGGCCCACTTAAAGACGCTTGGGCCTTCCTGGAACAAGGTGGGGAACGGGGTGTCTTCGTTGTCGCGGACCTCGATCCACGATGCCGTCTGGCGAATCAGTTGCGAGCCCGAGCCGTCGGAGCCCCACACTGTTGGCCCAATACCGGGGGTGTCTGAGGCAGTGACCACCACGGCGCCTGCACCGTCGCCTAGCAGGTAGGAGATGGAGCGGTCGGCCGGGTCCACAAAGTCGCCCATCTTCTCAGCGCCTACGACCAGCACGTTGCGGGCATTGCCTGACCGCACCAGCGCATCGGCTTGACCAATGCCGTAGCAATAGCCTGCGCAGGCTGCAGAGATGTCGAACGCTGCGCCCGTAGAGCCCAACCGGTCTGCGAGCACAGGGGCCGCTCCGGGGGTCATGTGCGGGTGCGTGATGGTCGACACAATGACCGTATCGATGTCGCCACCGCTTAGCCCGGCTTGCTCGAGCGCACCGTGAGCAGCGCGCTCGGAGAGGTCGAGTACGGACGTTTCTGCGTTGGCGCGCACGCGGGTGGCGATGCCGGTCATCTTGCGGATCCACTCGTCAGACGAGTCGATGGGGCCAATGATGTCCTCGTTAGGGACCGCGTTCTCTCCGCGAGCAACGCCTAGGCCTGCAATTCGCGAGAACTCTGGCCCGCGATTGATGTTCATAGTGGTCACGCGTGCTGCTCCAAGAGTTCTTTGGCTGCGGGTAGGTCTTCCGGCGTTTTGAGGGCCACTGCGGGAATGCCCTTGAGAGAGCGCTTCGCGAGGCCGGTCAGTACGCCACCAGGTGCCACTTCAATGATTGCCGTGACGCCAAGTTCGAGCATACGCGCCTGGCACAGGTCCCAGCGGACGGGGTTAGCGACTTGCCTGACAATCGCTCGCAAGGCATCAATGCCCGATGCGACCGGGGCTCCGTCGGCATTGCTCAGTAACGCTGTGGTGGGGTCGTGCACGACGGCCGATGCGGTGGCGGCGTCGAGCGCCTGGACCGCTGGTGCCATGTAGTCAGTATGGAACGCACCGGCAACCTGCAACTCGATCACTCGGGCGCGGGTGGGCGGGTCGGCCACAAGTGCCTCGATCGCAGCCTTAGCTCCCGCTGCCACAATCTGGCCGCCACCGTTCATGTTTGCCGGGGTGAGTCCCAGGGCAACCAGACGCTCCACCACTTCTTCTTCGACACCGCCGAGCACGGCGGCCATCGAGGTGGGCTCTGCGTCAGCAGCTGCCTGTGCCATGGCGTGACCGCGTGCCGTGACTAGGCGCATGGCGGTCGAATCGTCGATGACTCCCGACAGTGCGGCAGCGCCGAGCTCACCGACGCTGTGGCCTGCGACGAGTCCTGGCGGGGTGTCGCCCAGGAGCACGCGGGCAGTGGCGAGCCCTGCGGCGACGAGCAACGGCTGAGCAACAGCGGTGTCCCGGATGGTATCCGCATCTGACGAGGTGCCGTGGGCGAGCACGTCGACATCTGTGGCTTCTGACAATTGCTGGAGGTGAGCTGCCACCTCAGGAATAGTGAGCCAGGGTTCGAGCATTCCCGGCGTTTGGGCACCCTGACCGGGGAAAAGTACGGCAAGCATCTGTTAAGCATCTCCTATCGAAGGGCATGATGCGGCGATGGGACTCACCGTTTCACCCCGCACGAATTGTATGTGATCTACAAACGTCTGTGGCGCGAGTCGCGCAACCTTCCTAGCGCGAAGGCAGTTTCGAGCACATGCGCGTCACGTGTAGATAACACATCCCAGCCCGTCATGGTCACGACCTTCTTAAGACGGTAACGGACCGTATTGGGGTGAACGAATAGGGTTCTTGCCGCAACTTCGAGGGAACGGCCGCAGTCCAAGTAGGTGGCAATGGTGTCTGCAAGCGCTCCACCTGCGCGGGTAATGGGGTCATAAGCGATCGCGATCAGGCGCTCACGGGCCATGGCGTCCCCCACGAGCACTCGCTCCGGCAACAGGTCGTCAGCGCTCACTGGACGCGGGGCGATCGACCAGGCGGGCGCAGCACCAACGCCGGCCATCGCAGCACGAGTGGAGCGGGCCACCTCCACCAGAGTGACCGCAGCGGGGCCCACCACCACTGGACCTGGACCAAAGTTGCCGAGCAGAGCTGTGGTGAGAGCGGCTTGGTCGTCGTCCGAGCGCGCGATGATTACTAAGTCGTCACCGTGGATCCCTACCAGCGCTCCAGGTGCCGCACGGCGAATAGTGCGCCTCAGTTCTGCTGACTGCACCTCACCCAGCGTGCCATCTGTAAGTCCCACCATCACCAGCGTGGGGCCTGGCTTCCATCCCAGTGCGGCCGCGCGCGACGGCAGGTCCTCGTCGACTTCGCCCCGCACAAGCGCATCTACGACGAGGGCTTCAAGGCGGGCGTCCCAAGCGCCACGAGTCTCAGCGGCACGGGCATACACCTCGGCAGCACTAAAAGCGATCTCACGGGAGTAAATCAAGATTGCTTCGCGCACATCTCGCTCCGTGCCAGGAGAGGCAAACTCATCGGAGTTGCTTTCGACCACGCGCACCACGGTGCGGATAATGCTCAATGTGTGTTGAAGCGACACTGAGCGCGTAAGTTCCGGAGGCGCAGCGGCGAACACCTCGGTAGCACTCCGGTGACTATGTTGCGGGTCTGCATACCAAGACACGAATGAGTCGATGCCCGCTTGCGCAACTGTTCCCACCCACGACCGCTCCTGAGCGGGTAGTGCCCTAAACCATGAATAGTCTGCGTCCAAGGTGGTCAGTGCGGCCGTCGCCAGACGCCCGGTAGCGGACCGTAACCGGCGCAACGTATCGGCACGCGCCTGGGAAGTGGACATGAGGTCAGCCTAGCGAGCGCACTGGATTATCTTGCGCACTTCGTGTGGCTACGCGGGACCATTGCGGATAGCGTGACTAGAAAGGTGGAAGGAGCCGTTGATGACCCCGTCCCGACCAAGGCCCTTGGTAGGTGCGCTACTGGGCGCGATTCTAGGTCTCGTGACCATGGCGCTATTGGCTGCATTAGGAGTGCTCGCTCCCGACCGGCTGCCACTCTTTGGGCTGGTCGCCGTGGGCTTGATCATAGGAGCCGTGCTTCTTACTCAACGTATGTCGCTTGCCAAGACAAGGCTCATCGCCGCGATGGCCGTGGGCGCATTGCTTGGCGGGGTAGCACTGACAGGTATTCCTGAGGTATCTCGCGGAGGGTCAGTGTCGCCCGGTTGCATGGTCACCGGAACCTCATCACTTTCTCCGGACCTGGTAAGTCCTACCCACACTTCGATATTGAACCCGTTCTCCGTCACGACCACCGACACCGTGCAGTGGACGACCCAGAGCTCTGCTCCCGCCACCGCAGCGACCGGAACTGTGTCGCTGCTCATCGGGGGATTCAAAGTGCCGGTGCGAAACGTGGCGTTCGCCGAGAACCCAGAACTCACGGCCTGGAGCGGTGAGCTCTCAGTGCAAGAGCAGTTGGAGGCAATTAAGGATGCCGCCGGCATGCTTGCGACGGGCACGTACCACGTCGCCGTGACCATTGACACGGAAGGCGGCCAGTGTGAAGGCGACGCGTACGTGAGAGTCGCTCCTGATCACGCCTTCGATGGGTTACTGCTCATCCTGCTGTGGGTGCTACTCCTTATTGTCATAGTCACGCTTGGAGTGCTTGCCGTCATTGTCCGCAAATCCATTCGCGAATCGGATCACACCCTTGCAATGGTGGGAACCTCTGCGATCCCCGGTGAGACGTCGACCGTGCCGCCCACAAGCGCCCAGATCGCCACTCGTGAGCCAGAACAGTCCGGAACCCCTTCAGCGGCCCCAGCCAAACCAGAAGCGGGCGCGGCTCCGCAGTCGCCACCCACCACAGCAAGCGCTCCTGAGCACGGCTCACCAAAGGAGCCACCGGCTTCACCCCCGATGCACCCCGATTCACCGCCGGCACCCGCCACCCCCGCCTCGGGCACGGTAGAGGACCCGGACGTCGTGAGAGAGACACCCCAGCCAGACCCATCAGGTGAGCCTGATGCGGAAGGCGACGACCGCATCGGCCCTATGGAAGAAGAAGACGCGGAAGGTGAAGGTCCGCCGCGTTCCTGACCAGGCCCAAAAAGTAACGGGGCCCGCAGCATCAGCCGCGGACCCCGTTACTGGAGATGTGTCTGTGAGCGGTTAAGCGTCCCCACCTGAGTTGCCAGTGGTGCCCTTGGTGACATCGTGCAGCTCGTAACGGTCGATTGCGTCACGCACCAGACCGCGGTCAATCTCGCCGCGCTTCGCAAGTTGCTGGAGTACGCGAACTACCGTTGACGGGCCATCGATCTTAAAGAACCGACGGGCCGCCGGGCGGGTGTCCGAGAAACCATAACCGTCAGCACCAAGAGTGGCGTAGTCACCGGGAATCCACGCCCGCACCTGATCAGGGATCAAGTGGTCGTAGTCCGTCGTCGCAACAAACGGGCCCTTCGCGTCTTGGAGCTTCTGCGTAATGTAAGGGACGCGGGGCTCCTCTTCGGGGTTCAAGAACGCGTGCTCTTCTGCGGCAAGGGCATCACGACGAAGTTCGTTCCACGACGTGACCGACCACACCGACGCGCGCACACCGTAGTGAGCGGCGAGGAGTTCCTGGGCCTCGAGCGCCCACGGAACAGACACGCCAGAAGCCAGGATCTGCGCTTGTGGCCCTTCACCTTCAGGTGCCTCGGAGTACTTGTAAATGCCCTTGAGAATGCCGTCTACGTCGACATTTTCAGGCTCAACCGGGTGGCTGATGGGCTCGTTGTAAACCGTGAGGTAGTACATGACGTTCGGATCGCGGCCGTCGTCCTCGCCGTACATCCGCTCGATGCCGTCCTTGACGATGTGCCGAATCTCGAACCCGAAGGCCGGGTCGTATGACACCACTGCAGGGTTCGTCGCCGCGAGAATGGGGGAGTGGCCATCGCCATGCTGAAGACCTTCACCCGCTAGCGTGGTGCGCCCAGCCGTGGCGCCAATAATGAAGCCACGGGTGAGCTGGTCGCCTGCGGCCCAGAACTGGTCCCCGGTGCGCTGGAAACCGAACATCGAGTAGAAGATGTAGAACGGAATCAGCGGTTCGCCATGTGTGGAGTACGAGGTGCCCACGGCCTGGAATGCAGCGGCAGAACCGGCCTCGTTGATCCCAGTGTGCATAATCTGACCGGCCTCGGACTCTTTGTAACTGAGCATGAGTTCACGGTCGACCGGCAAGTAGTTTTGGCCGTTGGTATTGAAGATCTTGGCTGACGGGAAAATCGAGTCGAGACCAAAGGTGCGGGCCTCGTCAGGAATGATCGGCACCAAGCGGTGTCCAATTCCCTTGTCACGGATCAGGTCACGGAACAACCGCACGAACGCCATGGTGGTAGCGATCTGTTGCTTACCAGAGCCCTTCTTGAGAAGCTCGTAGGTCTTGTCGCCTGGCAACTCGAGTTTGGTCTTCGGGTCCCGCCGCTCGGGAACAAAGCCGCCAAGCTCCTTGCGGCGATCGAGCATGTACTTGATAGCCGGATCATCCATACCCGGGTGGTAATACGGCGGGTTCAGAGGATCTTCTTCAAGTTGCTCGTCGGTGAACGGAAGATTGTACGCATCGCGCAGAACCTTCAAGTCGGCTGTGGCGAGCTGCTTCATCTGGTGGGTCGAGTTGCGTGCCGCAAAGTTCGAACCCAGGCCGTAGCCCTTAATGGTCTTGGCCAAAATGACGGTGGGCTTGCCGTTGGCCGCCGTTTGAGCCTTCGCGTACGCAGCATAGAGCTTCTGGTAATCGTGGCCACCACGCTTAAGTGCCCAGATCTCGTCGTCTGACATGTCTGCGACCAGTTCCTTCGCCCGGGGGTCACCGCCAAAGAACTGATCACGGATAAAGGCGCCGGACTCTGCGCGGTACGTCTGGAAGTCGCCATCGGGAACTGTGTTCATCAGGTTGACGAGTGCGCCGTTTTCGTCGCGCTCGAGCAGTGGGTCCCAGCTGCGGCCCCACACGACCTTAAGAACGTTCCAGCCGGCCCCGCGGAAGAAGGCTTCAAGTTCTTGAATAATCTTCCCGTTGCCTCGAACAGGACCGTCGAGACGCTGGAGGTTGCAGTTCACCACAAAGGTGAGGTTGTCAAGCTTCTGGTTGGCTGCAAGCTGCAACATCCCGCGGGACTCGGGCTCATCCATTTCACCGTCACCCAAGAACGCCCACACGTGCTGCTGCGACGTGTCCTTGATGCCACGAAGGTGCAGGTACCGGTTAGTCCACGCCTGGTAGATGGCAGATGCGGGGCCTAGCCCCATCGACACTGTGGGGAACTCCCACAGATCTGGCATCAAGCGTGGGTGAGGGTACGAAGACAGTCCGCGTCCCTTTCCGGACTTTTCTTGGCGGAACGAGTCAAGGTCTTTCTCGCTAAAACGTCCCTCGACGTAACCACGTGCGTAGACGCCAGGAGCTGCGTGGCCTTGGAAGTAGATCTGGTCGCCGCCACCGGGATGATCCTTACCGCGGAAGAAGTGGTTCAGACCCACTTCATACAGGGTGGCAACGGAGGCGTAGGACGAAATGTGGCCGCCTACGCCCTTGTCGTCTGCCTGGGCGCGGGTGACCATCACCGCGGCGTTCCATCGAATCCAGCCACGGAAGCGACGCTCGATCTCTTCGTCGCCCGGGAACTCAGGCTCGTCCGCAACCGGGATGGTGTTGACGTAGGGGGTGTTCAGGTTGGTGGGTACAGAGAGTTGCTGCGTAGCTGCGTGCTCGAGCATGCGCTCCAGTACGTACTCTGCGCGCGAGTCTCCGCCGCTATCGATCAAGCCGTCAAGCGACTCAAGCCATTCACCAGTCTCGTCCGGGTCTTTGTCGACTTCGCCCTGTGATACCACTGGGGGACCTTCCTCTCGGGCGCAGGGTAATGCGCCGCTGGCGTGTGGGGTGATGGCGGGGGTGCCGCCTCCCCGTCCATTCTGGCCATTTCTGGAGCCTTTGTCACGCCAGGGCCTAAGACCCAAGGTTGGTATGGCGTTGCGACCAGGGGGCAGAGCCCTCTACTCTGAGTCCTGAGCGCGTGTTCGCGCGCAGCGACAACGAAGGGAGCATCGCCACCGTGGCGTTAGAAGACGGTGCCCGCACCGTGGAGGCGGGGATCATCGAGAGACTTAATCTCGAGCCCGGCATGGTCTTGCAAGAGTTCGGCTACGACGACGATGCTGATGAGTCGCTCCGTGAGGCGATCGTGGACGTGACTGGCGAAGAGCTCGCCGATGAAGACCATGGCGATGTCACTGACAGTGCGCTCATCTGGTTCCGTGACGGAGACGACGACCTTGCAGACCTGCTTATGGATGCTCAGTCGTTGCTAGATGACGGCGGTTCCATGTGGCTACTGACACCCAAGACCGGTACCACCGGCCATGTGCATGCAGGCGACGTCGAAGAAGCGTCGTCGATTGCCGGCTTACACACCACCTCAACGTTTGTGGTGGGCGAGGGCTGGTCTTGCACACAACTCGTGGAAAAGGGTCGTTCAAAGTGACCGGCCATTTGGTAGGCCGGCCGGCACCCGATTTCACCCTTACTGATCAGCACGGCCGTCGCGTTTCACTGAGCGATATGCGAGGCAAGCCGGCACTGCTCGTGTTTGTGCCATTTGCCTTCTCAGACACATGTACTAATGAGCTCATGGATCTGCGTGACGCGCCAGAACTGGGCAAAGACCGTGAGGTCCAAGTGGCAGTGATTTCGTGCGACTCGATCTACACGCTTAAGGCGTGGGGAGATGCGCACCGCTTTGAGGGGATGTTGCTCAGCGACTTCTGGCCGCACGGTGATGCGTCACGTTCGTACGGCGTGTTCAATCCCCAGAAGGGGCTCGCGGGCCGTGGCACGTTCCTCATCGACGCCGAGGGCACAGTTGCGTGGTCAGTGATCAACCCCACAGGCAAAGCGCGCGAGATCGATAGCTACCACGAGGCGATCAAAGCACTCCCATAATTCTCGTATACCGAGCCTGGCGTGCATCGGCTAGTTGTCTGATGCCGCATAATAGGTTCCGGGCCCTTAGCTCAGTTGGTTAGAGCACTGCGTTTACACCGCAGGTGTCATCG
>CAZHTO010000095.1:0-8509 GCA_964535845.1 uncultured Demequinaceae bacterium
AGATAAAGCGCTTCATCTTGGGGTTCCAGCGGCTGGTCTGGTGTCCGAAGTGGACGCCCGAGTCAAGCAGTTGACGCATGGTCACAACGGCCATGGCGAGTCCTATTCCGCACGCGTGCGTGCATGTTCTAGTGCGTAGAGCTCAAGCCCTACTATTTGGTTGATGATCGTCCCCTTGAGGGTCAGATCCCTAGTGCCAACGCGGGTCGGCACCGAGTCAGACTCGGACCTCGCCTTCCCGGCGCACTCCCTGCCGTCGTAACGGTGGGCGGCGCGAATGGCACGCGATGTCATCCGGGCACACCGGATGCAGGGTCGATACTACCCGATGCCGGCTGGGCCTCGCTAACTGAGATGGTGTCGATGCGTGGGCGGCTTGGCTCGCTCGTGAAACAGCGTTTGTCCCCTACGGCCGATGCGCCCGTGCTCTTCCCCAATTACCTCACCTAGCGCTGTGCATACGGCGAGGTGCTGGGATGCACTCAGTAGGTGAGAAATCAGAGGTGGCGTCGTATCGCCGTGACCGGTTCGTTGGTGGCGTTGCTATCGGTGTGGGCGCTGACCGCAACTCCAGTGGCCTCAGTGGCTGGATGGGCTCCCTCTGAGCCCTATCTCGCTCCGGTGCAGCCAATGCGGGTGGTGACGCTTGCGCAGTTGCCCACGCAACGGTGGCTTGCCGGACATCGGGGCGTTGACCTTGACGCGACCGTGGGGCAAACAGTATTCGCTTCTGCAGCAGGCACGGTGACCTTTGCGGGAGTGGTGGTGGACCGGCCGGTGCTCACAGTGCGCCACAACGATGGTGCGCTATCGAGTGTGGAGCCCGTTGAGGCATGGGTCGCAGTGGGCGACCGAGTAGAGCGAGGGGACGCTATTGGTGAGGTTCACGACGCGAAAGGGCATTGCGCCCCCGAGGTGTGCGTGCATTGGGGCATACGCGTGAACGGCGAGTACATCGACCCGCTCAACGTGTTGGCGGGTTATGGACGCGTGGTGCTATTGCCCCGCTCAGAAGGGGCGCGGAACCGCCGCCGGGGTGCGCCACTGTCTTGTGGCAGCGAGCGACATCCGATCTAGATAAACGCACCCGTGCGGGTCAAGGACTCGCGGAGTTTCTTGACCGCTCCCGAATGGATCTGGGAGACGCGGGACTCGGTGACGCCCAACACTTGCCCGATCTGAGCAAGCGTGAGCCCATCGAAGTAGTACAGGCGCAACACTTGCTGTTCTCGGTCCCGCACGCCCTGAATCGCGGTTGCGAGCAACGTACTGGTCTCGCGAGCCTCAACAGATAGCGACGCTTCAGGGGCCGAGTTCTCGAGTGCAGCATCAAGGGCTTGGGTCTCGCCACCCGAGATCATGCCGTCAAGCGCACCGACGTGAGAAAGCGCGACTTGAGCCCGCACTGTCCGTACCTCCGCAATCGCCCACCCCAAGTGCTGCGCTACATCCTCGTCGGTGACCGGTCGCATGAACGTCTGCTCGAGTGCCCGGGTGGCCTGCTCGACAGTGCGCGCCTTCGAGCGCACTGACCGCGGTACCCAATCGGCTGCCCGCAACTCATCGATGATTGCGCCGCGCACCCGCTGAGCGGCGTACGTTTCGAACTTGAAGCCCCGCTCAACCTCGAACTTCTCGACTGCGTCAATGAGCCCGAAGACTCCGTAAGAGACCAAGTCTGCAAGCTCAACCGTGTCAGGCAGGCGGCCAATCATGCGCATGGCAACCTGCGTGACGAGCGGCGCATGGTGCGTGATCAGGGCGTCGCGCGCCTGCATGCGCGTGGAATCGTCGGATGACTCCAGTGCTTCCCACCACGAGGCAACCTCGTGTGCGCTCGCGCGTGTCTCAGTGTCCAGCGAATGCGCGGGGTTCAGGCTTGGCATGGTTCTCCTAGGCGCGCGGGTGCGCGAGTTGGTAGGCGGCCCGCAGGCGATCTGCGGACACGTGGGTGTAGCGCTGAGTGGTGTTAAGGCTCGAGTGCCCCAACACTTCTTGAACTGAGCGCAGGTCTGAGCCACCTGACAACAGGTGGGTTGCCGCGCTGTGGCGCAGCGAGTGAGGCGCAATGTCTGGCACGCCGGCAAGGCCGCACAGAACGTGGATCGCATCACGAATTTGGCGCTGACCGGCACGTACTCCGCGCCGCCCAAGCAGGAGGGCACCATCGGTCTGGGCATGGACTAACGCTGGCCGGCCACGATCGATCCATGCGTGCACCGCCTGGGCTGCGGGAACCCCAAACGGCACCATCCGCTCCCTGTCGCCCTTGCCCACCACGCGCACTAGACGCTCATCAAGATCGATGTCAACGAGATCGATGCTGACAAGCTCACCAACGCGCACACCTGTGGCGTAGAGCAACTCGGCTGCGGCCCAATCACGAAGATGAAGGGGATCGCCATCGTCACACCGCTCTTGAGCGATGTGGAGGAGCGTGACGACGTCACCCGGATTCATGACTGCAGGCAACACGGTTGCGGGAAGTGCCGACGCGAGCCGCAGCGCAGGGTTGTGCTTCACATGCCCTGCGTCGTGGGCCCAGGCAAAGAATGCGCGGGAAGAAGCTCCGCGGCGGGCCAGGGTGGTGCGGCTCAATCGCGCGGAAGACATGTGGGCGAGCCACGACCGCAGGTCTCCTAGACCGACATTTTCAAGAGCCGTGTCGACGTCGTCGCTGTCCGAGGAACTGACGGATGCCTGCTCAAGTAGGAACCTGGCGAGGTGTGTCACGTCGCCTCCGTACGCGCGCACGGTGTTCTCGGACAGGCCGCGCTCGTGGCGCAGGTGTCCTTCGAACAGGGCAATAAGCCCTTCGTGATTAGACGTACCCCTCATAGGCATGAGGACACTCTGACACTGTCACACCTGTCAAATCAACCCCTTGTGTCACATTTGTCACATCAGCCTCATGGATTACCTGATCGTTCTAATGCTTTAGGCATGTTTACTAGGCTTAGTGAGTCTTTGATGAACGCTTCTTCTTTGCGCGACGCCACCGCCCTTCGTGCGCCTCAATGGCACCCGAAAGCTCGAGACGCCCCAACGCGCTCCTCACCTCGGCTCTGGTGAGGCCAGCTGTTCGGGCCAGTTCTTCTACTTCTTGAGGCTTAGCCCCGAAGGCGTCATACACGGCCCGGTCTTGGGGCGAAGCAAAGTCCATGGCTCCCGACGCCGGCGCCTCGGCACTGTCAGCCACGCTCACCTCGAGCGGGCCTGCGAGCTCTACGACGTCTGCAGCGCTTGTCACTAGAACGGCGTCACGTTCGCGAGCGAGCCTGTGACATCCGGCCGATGCGGCGCTCGTGATCGGTCCCGGCACTATCCCCACCGGCCTTAGTAACTCTTGGGCATGGGTCGCCGTACTTAAAGCTCCAGATCGGTAGGCAGCCTCGACAACGACAGTCGTGTTCGCGCAGGCAATGAGCCGGTTGCGCGACAAAAACCGGGATCGGTGGGGAGCCCAGCCTGGTGGTGTTTCGCTCACAACAGCCCCGGTGTCGATGATCTGCTCGAGCAAGCTTTGATTACCTGCCGGATATAAGCGATCTACGCCACCCGCCATGATGGCCATCGTGGAACCACCTGCCGCGAGAGTGCCGCGGTGCGCAGCGGCATCAATCCCATACGCTCCCCCAGACACGACGGTCCAGCCACGATCGGCAAGATCTGCCCCCATGGTGCCAGCGACATGCTCTCCATAGGCGGTCGAAGAGCGTGCGCCCACGACCGCTATGGAACGGCTCAATAGGGTTGCGGGCGACTGAGACCCACGCACCCAGAGAGCCATTGGCCGCCCATCTCCAAGGTCATCGAAGGCCGTAGGCCAGTCCGGATCCCCCGGAACGATGGGCCGAGCCCCGCACCGCCGCGCGCGGTCCCGTAGTTCTGCAGCAAGCGACTCGCTTCGCCTACGGGCCCAGCGCTCGCTCGCCTTCACGAGCTTGTCAATAAGTTCGGGTCTTGCCTCCCCCACGAGTTCGAGCGTTGCTGCGACCGGATCAGAAGTAGCAACGTCAAGCCACGTGCGCGCCCACCTGGGCCCTTTATTCGCCACCAGCCATCCCGCCGCGCGGTCACCAGGCTCTGCAAGTGCCGACCACTCAACCCACGCATCGGCCTCACTGCGGTTATCAACGCTCGCCCCTGCGGCCGAGGTGTCCGTCACTCCAATATGCGGCCTCACGTCACACTCCCCCGCGAACGCAAGGTCATCGCTTGGGCGACATCGTCATTACTTGGCTTAGCGCTCCCACGCAGGTCCGCAAGCGTCCAGGCCACGCGAAGTGCGCGGTCGGCGCCCCGAGCAGACAGTGCGCCCGTCTCGAGTGCCTGCCACACAGGCGCGAGGGTTTCGCGTGGAGTATTGCGGCGCAACCAAGTTCCGGATGCCTGAGCGTTGAGCGACCATCCCTCTGGCTTTAACCGCTCGGTGGCGCATGCGCGCGCCTGGGCAACTCGAGCCGCAACCTCGGATGACGACTCACCTGCCTGGTCTACGCCGCGGCGCACTGGCCTCACGTCCACCTGAATGTCCACTCGGTCGAGCAACGGGCCGGAAAGCCTGCCAAAGTAACGTCTGCGGACAATTGCTGTGCAACTGCACTTCTCCCCAGTGCCATGGAAGTGCCCACACGGACACGGGTTAGCGGCAAGCACCAGTTGGAAACGTGCCGGATATCGCGTAGCCCCGCTCGACCGATGGAGCACAATCTCCCCGCTCTCAAGCGGCTGACGCAAAGTCTGCAAGACGCGTGCCGGGAACTCCGGGGCCTCGTCAAGAAACAGCACGCCACCATGAGCACGAGAAATCGCTCCGGGGCGCGCAAGCCCACTGCCCCCGCCCACGATCGCTGCCGCTGAGGCGCTGTGATGCGGAGCCTCAAACGGCGGCCGGCGCATAAGTCCACCGGCAGCGTCGAAGCTACCTGCCAAGGAGTGGAGCGAGGTGGCGGTGATCGCGTCGGAGTCAGCCAGTGGCGGCAGCACCCCAGGCAGCCTGCTCGCGAGCATGGTCTTGCCAGCACCCGGAGGGCCAGTCATGAGCAGATGATGTCCGCCTGCGGCAGCCACCTCGAGCGCCCAGCGGGCCTCTGATTGGCCACGCACGTCGGCTAAATCAGCAACCCCGTGGTCTGGACCTTGGGTCACAGTCGCAGGTACGGGGCCTGTTGCCGAAGCGATGGCGTCGGTGTTGCCATAAGCGTTCGCGAGTTCTGCCAACGTCGATACTGCAAGGACCTGTGCGCCAGGAACCAGCGCCGCTTCTTCAGCATTTGCCGTGGGAACCACCACCCTCGTGACTCCAGCGCTGACTGCCGAGGCCACCGCCGGGAGCACCCCATGGACTGGACGTACTCGCCCGTCTAACCCAAGTTCGCCAAGGTGCACAGCGGACGCGGCGCTCTCTGCGCGCACAAGACCAGCCGCAGCCAGAACTGCCACGGCGATGGCGAGGTCTGTACTCGAGCCCCTCTTGGGCAGCGAGGCAGGCGACAAGTTCACCGTGATTCTGCGCACAGGCCATGCGAGCGCGGAACTCCCGACTGCAGCACGAACGCGATCGCGCGCTTCTGTCATCGAGGCGTCAGGCAACCCGACGATGGTGAACGCCGGCAACGACGACCCGATGTGCGCCTCGACATCCACCAAGTGGCCGTGAAGCCCCGCGAGCACCACGGTGCGGGCTCTGCCAATCATTCGACACCACGCACATGATCGAGCTGCGCAGCCCCTGAGCTGGGTAAGAAGACTCCCACCACATCGATGCGGGCATGGGGAAAACCTACTTCTTGCTGAGCGAGCCACGCTCCGAGGAGGTACCGGAGTCGAGCCACTTTGGCTGGCGTCACCGCCTCAAGAGGCGAACCGCACGCGGCACTACGTCTGGTCTTCACCTCGACGGCTACCACCGTGTCACCGTCGAGGGCTATCAGATCGAGTTCACCACGTGCGGTCCGCCAGTTGCGTGCCAGCACCTGCCACCCGTCCCCCTCAAGGGCGCGTGCCACCACATTCTCGCCATGCCGTCCAACTGCGTTCTTCGCTGCCATGTCTACCTCCGCGGACTACCGTGACGGAAGCGTTGACCGCCCGCGAATGAGGTGGAGTCAATTCGTGGATGGTGCAGGTGCAGCGCCCAACTGTGGACAGTTGAATGCGAGAGCCTTACGGCCCTGAGGTCACCGCGCTCGCGAGGCGATCGCTACTGCTCAACTCTTGTGCATACTGCACCGCGCTATCGGGCTCACTGTCGACATCATCGTCATCTGAGGGCACATGGGCATCTGAGTGCATGTGAGCATCTGCGGCCAAGAACAAGCGGCCCGCGAGCATGCCCACCACAATGGTCGCGCCACCACCAACGAGGTACGGCAGTTGCAGGTCGATACGCGCTATCCACCCTCCCAGCAGCGTCGCAACAGGCATCAGCCCCCAGGTGACTGTGCGCATCGCACCGAGCACACGGCCCAATATGTGGCCAGGAATGACCGCTTGGCGCAGTGAGCCCCACGGCACGTTCCACATGGCGATGCCGTACGAGCTCAAGGCATACGCAGCCACTGCGACCCACGCGTGGGGCGCCAAGCCCACACCCACGAGGCCGAGCCCTCCGGCCATGACCCCTCCGAATAGGGTGCGACCGCGGCCCCAGCGAGCGACTACGCGCCCAGCGGTGAGAGCACCGACTACGGCCCCCAGGCCAATACCTGCGGTCACCACACCTATGAGTTCTGCGGTGACTCCAAAGTGGTCAACAAAGAGCAACACCGTGATGGCCTGGGCAAGAGCTAGGAAACCACCCACCACCGACGTCACCAAGACCATGGAGCGCAAATACCGGTGGTGCCATAGAAAACCCAGCGCGACAGGCAAGGGAACATCTGAGTGGTCGCGAGCCACCGCATCGGCCGAACCCCGATCCGCACGGCGCGAACGTGCAGCCGTGACCGGGAGCATCAACACAAGAACACCAGCGATGAAGTAACCGGCGCCGCTCACCACCATGGGCAACACGACCGCAAGCGAGAACAACAGGCCCGCCACTGGCTGGGCGACGAACATGTCGACGCCAGTTTGTGCTGCCTGGATGCGGCCGTTGGCTTTATCCAGACCGCGCCGGCGCACAAGTGACGGCACAACGGCATTGGTCGCGTTGTCGAAGAGCGTCTCGCCCACTCCGAACACGACGACAGCAGTCGCTAGCACCCACAGGGTGATCTGGTCGGCGGCAATTGCGAGCGCTACCGCTGCGGCCGCCAGCACGCGTAGACCAGATGCGGCGGCCATGGCGTGGCGCCTATCGATGCGGTCCACAATCATCCCTGCCGGCACGCCGAAGAACAGCCAGGGCACGTAGGCCAACGCAGCGAAGATAGAGATGGCGATGGGGTCCGTAGTCAGTGTCAATGCGGCTAGCGGGATGGCAAGACGCGTGATCCCGTCGGCAAGATTGGAGCCGACTGCGGCACCCCAGAGCAAGGAGAAATCTTTGCCCAGGCCGCTCGTCTGGGTTGCGGGCTTGGTTGCCGTGCGGTTCATGCTGTGCGCTGCTCTTCGTCGAGTCCCACAACCGGGAAAACGTGGGCGTGGAGTGCGACTGTGCGAGTCCCGTCGGGGAGTTCGCGGCCGCGCAAGGGGTCTACCTGCTCTGCGATGAAAGCCTGGACCGCGGCGCTGAGTTCAGCCATCTCGTGTGATGTGAGCTCAATAGTTGCCGAACTCAGCAACGACGTGTCAACCCACTCAGCACCGAGCGTGGACTCCCCCAGCCGTAAGAAGTTGTCGATGTGCCGGGCGCGCTGGTCCGCGAACTGCCGCGCGACCATGAGGGTCGACTCCATGGCACCTCGGTCTTCGCGCATCTCTGCCGCCGCGAGTGTCACGCCGCCGGGCACTATGCGCCACCATCGTTCGCGGCCGGTGCCACGCTCCGGGTCATCCTCGACGTAACCGTGGCGCGCAAGTTGGCGTAGGTGGTAACTCGTGGCTCCAGAGGATTGGTTCAGTCGCTCAGCGAGGAGTGAGGCTGTCGCGGGCCCAGCCATGGTGAGGCTATCGAGGATGTCGACCCGTAGCGGGTGTGCGAGTCCCTTGAGGGCGGCGGCGTCGAGGCGGCGCTGAGGAGTAGTCATAACCACGACAGTAGCAATGCAAAGAAACCTTTGCAACACTTCCTTTGCATTGCGCGGTCGGTCACAGTTCAACGCGGCGTATGCCTAAGCCCTGCCGTACGCCGCATAAGGTTCTCAAGCCGGCCCGCAGGGTTCCTACTGAGGAGGGCGGGCGTTCACCAGCTGCGTCTCACGCTCGATCGAATATGGCACGTCACCATCCGCACTCAACTCGACATCGAGCACTCCGGAAGGCGCCTCTGAATCGAGGCGCGTTGCCAGCTCGTCCTCTTTCACAAACAGCAACAGCACAAAAGCGATCGCAGCGAGCGGCACCATAAGCAAGAACACCGGCGCAAGCGCGTCGTTGTACGCCCCCACAATGATGTCGTGCA
>CAZHTO010000096.1:0-2404 GCA_964535845.1 uncultured Demequinaceae bacterium
CGCGGACGACGCGGACGACGCGGACGACGCGGACGACGCGGACGACGCGGACGACGTGGATGCACCCGGTGGCGATAAAGAGGGTCAAGACGACGAGCCAGAAAGCGATACCAAGTGAGAGGTCCGGGTCCAAGTCGCCGCCCGCGACGGCTCCGCTCCACGCCGGGCCTACGCAGGCTGGTGCGTGAGACCCGCATCCACCCAGCGCAGTTGGTACTGCCGATGTTCGTGCACGAAGGCATCGATTCTGCCCGCGACATCCCCTCGATGCCCGGCGTTCAACAGCATCCCCTTGGTGACGTAGCCACTCAGGTGCGCCGCGCATCGGCCGCTGGATTAGGCGGTGTCATGCTGTTTGCTGTGCCTGCCATTCGCGATGCGACAGGAACCCAAGCTATTGCCCCTGACGGAATTCTGAATCGCGCCATCGCTGTGGCCGCTGAGGCCGCAGGGGATGGCACGGTGGTGATGTCTGACCTGTGTTTGGACGAGTTCACCGACCACGGCCATTGCGGCGTGCTCGCAAGCGACGGGCACGTGGATAACGACGCCACTCTCAACGTGTATGCACAGATGGCGCTCGCACAGGCCGCTGCGGGAGCTCAAGTGTTGGGGCTGAGCGGCATGATGGACGGACAGGTGGCAGTGGTGCGAGCGGCGCTCGATAACGCTCGATACCTGGACACAAGCGTGCTGGCGTATGCCGCCAAGTATGCGTCGGCTGCTTATGGGCCGTTCCGCGACGCGGTTGATAGTCAACTTGATGGGGACCGTCGTACCTATCAAATGGACCCCGCGAACCGTCGCGAAGGCAGCCTCGAGGCCGCAATCGATGAGGCAGAAGGCGCAGACATCCTGATGGTCAAGCCCGCCCTGCCATATCTGGATGTGCTGAGCGACGTGGCACACGCAGCGCATGTCCCAGTGGCGGCCTATCACGTGTCTGGCGAGTACAGCCAAATCGAAGCGGCCGCAGAACGCGGCTGGATTGATCGTAAAGCCGCGCACCTTGAAGCGGTGACGTCGATTGTGCGAGCGGGCGCTGACATCGTGTTGACGTATGCCGCACTAGATATTGCTGAATGGGTGAGTGGCGAGTGAGCGTTTTTAGTGAGCGGGCCGCAGCGATTCTGCCCGGTGGCGTCAATTCACCCGTGCGCGCGTGGAACGGCGTTGGGGGAGAGCCGGTACCCATCGCATCGGCACGCGGCGCTTACGTCACCGATGCGCGGGGACGCGAATATGTGGACCTGGTCGGTTCCTGGGGGCCCGCGCTCTTGGGTCATGCGCACCCCACAGTCGTGCAAGCAGTTCAAGAGGCAGCTGCGAACGGGCTGTCCTTTGGAGCGACCTCGGTGCGCGAAGTGGAACTCGCAGAAGAAATTAGAGGCCGCTACGCACCTGCCGAGCGGGTACGACTAGTGTCGACGGGTACCGAGGCGACCATGACCGCTATCCGTCTCGCACGTGGCGCGACCGGGCGCGACAAAATCATCAAATTTGCTGGGTGCTATCACGGGCACTCTGACTCACTACTCGTTGCCGCTGGGTCTGGCCTTGCGACGGCGGGGGTGCCCGACAGTGCGGGGGTGACTGCTGGCACCGCTGGCGACACCATTGTTCTTCCCTATGGCAACCCGGCAGCGCTCGCGGCCGCTTTTGCCGAGTATGGAGAGCAGATCGCGGCTGTCATCACCGAGGCTGCGCCATCCAACATGGGTGTGATCCGGCCGCCGGTGGGCTTCAACCGGCTCATCGCGACGTTGTGCCACGACCACAATGCAGTGTTCATTGTGGACGAGGTACTGACGGGCTTTCGGGCGGGGCCCGCTGGGTATTGGGGTGTGGAACGCGACCAAGACTTGAGCGCTGGCATCGAGCCCTGGCAACCCGACCTGGTGACGTTCGGCAAGGTGATCGGTGGCGGCATGCCCGTGGCAGCCGTGGCCGGGCGAACTGACTTGATGGAGCAACTCGCTCCCTTGGGCTCGGTCTACCAGGCGGGGACCTTGTCAGGAAACCCAGTAGCGGTGGCCGCAGGGCTTGCGACCATGCGGTTACTCACCGAAGACGTATACCGGCGGGTCGCAACGGCGGCCGGTGCGCTCGCCGAGGGAGTGAGCCGCATTCTGTCGCGCGAGGGGATCGCCCACTCGGTGGGGCAAGCAGGCACCCTATTTAGTGTGTTCTGGGGGCTGGCCAAGGCACCCGTGGCGTTCGATCAAGTGGCGAGCCAGGACACGGCGATGTTCGCCCAGGTGTTCCACTCGCTTAACCAGGCAGGGGTGTACCTGCCGCCAAGTGCGTACGAGGCCTGGTTTGTGTCGCAGGCTCATGGCGAGACGGAAGTGGAACGCGTTCTCGACGCGCTCACCCTAGCCGTCCGCGAACTCGCCTAGCCCGC
>CAZHTO010000096.1:2504-8417 GCA_964535845.1 uncultured Demequinaceae bacterium
CGGTGAGGAAGTGTTCGCGCAGGCTTCACATACGACGCAGACCCCCGAAACATCCGCTCCGTAGCGTGAGTGACGTCCGGTGGAATGCAGTCAAGGCGCACCTGACCAATGGCGGCCCGGACATCTTCACTCACAGAATCCGGGGAGGCTCCCATGACCGTACGGGACAAGGAAGGCGTTGCCAACGCGCAGGCCGGCGTCATTGGTAAAGGTCGGTGGATCGAGCACTGGACCCCCGAGGATCGCGGCTTTTGGGAGTCCAAGGGCAAGGCGATCGCCTGGCGCAACCTGATCTTTTCGATTGTCGCAGAGCACATCGGCTTCTCGGTGTGGCTTTTGTGGTCGATCGTGGTCGTCAAAATGTATGGCACCTTCGATGAGTCCGGAGCTCTGCTGGCCACGGGCACCGGAGGGTGGGCACTCACCGCAACTGAAGGGCTCACGCTACTTGCGGTCGCCTCGGGCGTGGGCGCCATCTTGCGCATCCCGTATACGTTCGCAGTGCCCTTGGTGGGCGGGCGCAATTGGACCGTGATCTCCGCGCTGTTGCTACTGATCCCCACTTTGGGGCTCGCGTGGGTGGTGGGGCGCCCGGATACGCCGTTTGGGGTGTTGGTGGCGATCGCGGCAACTGCCGGCTTTGGCGGCGGAAACTTCGCGTCGTCCATGTCGAACATCACGTTCTTCTATCCGGATAGCGAGAAGGGCTGGGCTCTCGGGCTTAACGCTGCCGGCGGCAATATTGGCGTCGCATTGGCACAAAAGCTGGTGCCCATCGTGATCGGTATCGGTGGGCTTGGGCTCGCTGCTGCGGGCCTGGTCTACGTGCCGCTTGCGGTCGCCGCCGCGGTGCTCGCATTTTTGTTCATGGACAACCTGCGCGAGGCGAAGGCGGACCCAGGGCCCACGCTGCGTGCGCTCGGCCACGGCCACACATGGATCATGGCTGGCCTCTACATCGGCTCGTTCGGCTCGTTCATTGGCTACTCCGCTGCCTTCCCCACGCTGCTCGCGGTGACCTTCGACCGCGCCGATATTGCGTTGACGTGGGGGTTCCTGGGCGCGCTCGTGGGATCGCTCGCGCGGCCCTATGGCGGCCGGCTCGCCGACAAGTGGGGTGGGGCGCGCATCACCATTGTGAGCTTTGTCTTGATGGCCGCGGGCGGCTTCGTAGCCGTCCAGGGTGTCCAGACCCGTAGCCTGCCGCTGTTCTTTGTGAGCTTTATCGCCATGTTCGCGCTGACAGGCATTGCGAACGGATCGACCTATCGAATGATCCCCGCGATTTTTGGGCGCTTGCGCGAGCGCTCGGCCGGTTCGTCACCCGAGGCGGTGCTCGAGTTCAAGCGGCAAAGCGCGGGAGCAGTGGGGGTGATTTCCGCAGTGGGCGCGCTGGGTGGCTTTGTTGTCCCCTTCGTTTACCTCTGGTCCCAGCAGACCTTTGATGGCTCTATCGTTCCCGCGCTGCGCATCTACATCGGCGTGTTTGTGGGCCTCGCGGTTGTGACCTGGGTGTACTACCTGCGCCGTGATGCGGCAATGGCAGGGGTGTGACCATGGCCGACACCCACTGCCCGTACTGTGCGCTGCAATGCGCTCAGACGCTTACCGCCACTCCTGACGACAGGTTGCCTGTCGCG
Organism: uncultured Demequinaceae bacterium; assembly: GCA_964535845.1. Lineage (GTDB taxonomy): Bacteria > Actinomycetota > Actinomycetes > Actinomycetales > Demequinaceae > Demequina. The sequence goes on from CAZHTO010000096.1 coordinate 4,145, forward strand.
GTCGCTGCGCGTGACTTTCCCACTAATAGGGGCGGCATGTGTGTGAAGGGTTGGACGTCCGCCGAGGTGTTGCGCGCAAGCGATCGCCTCACTCAGCCACTGATCCGCGCCAGCGACGGGGGCTTCCGTGAAGCCGAGTGGGGCGAGGCGCTTGACCTGGTTGCTGACCGACTTCGCGATCTCCACACGGAAAGTGGGGCTGAGGCGGTCGCGGTGTTTGGGGGAGGCGGCCTCACCAACGAGAAGGCATACGCCCTCGGCAAGTTTGCGCGCACGGTGCTACGTACGCCGTTCATCGACTACAACGGACGGTTCTGCATGTCGTCCGCAGCGGCTGCTTCTATGCGGGCGTTTGGCATGGATCGTGGCCTGGGATTTCCTGTGAGTGATCTTGGTACGGCCGATGCGGTGTTTGTCGTGGGTTCGAACCTCGCCGCTACTATGCCGCCGTTGGTGCAGCATCTCACCCCGGTCAGGGGGCGCGGCGGGCTTATCGTCATGGATCCTAGGGTGACCGCGACTGCCGCTCTTACCGCTGGTAATCAGGGAGTTCACCTGGCGCCGCTACCCGGTACCGACATGGTCGTGCTGCTTGCGCTCACCCATGTGGTGCTGGCCGAGGGGCTAGCTGACGAGGACTATCTGCGCGAGCGGACCATCGGTCTTGAACAGGTGCGCAGGTCTGTCACCGCGTGGTGGCCGGAGCGAGCTGAGGTGGTGTGTGGCATTGCTGCCCACGACCTGCGCCACACTGCACGGCTGCTCGCCGCCGCGTCGCCTGCCCGCGGTGGGCGAGGCGCCTACGTGCTCACCGGGCGCGGCGTCGAACAGTCGAGTGAGGGCACGGCCTGTGTGAGCGCGGCCATCAACCTCGCACTCATTCTGGGACTCGTGGGAGTGCCCGGCTCAGGGTTTGGGCCGCTCACCGGGCAAGGCAACGGTCAGGGTGGTCGCGAACACGGGCAGAAGGCGGACCAGCTCCCTGGCTATCGGTCTATCGCGGACCCCGCGGCACGCGCTCACGTCGCACATGTCTGGGGGATCGACCCCGCTTCGCTACCGGGGCCGGGGGTGCCCGCTGTGCAACTGCTGCATTCGCTCGGCCTTGCCGGCGGCCCACGTGCACTGCTCGTGCACGGAAGCAATCTTGTGGTCTCCGCCCCGAACGCGAGCCGAGTGCGCGAGTCTCTGGAGCGTCTTGACCTGCTGGTGGTGTGCGACGTGGTGCCCTCCGAGACGGCACTGCTCGCAGACGTGATCCTGCCCACCACGCAATGGGCAGAAGAAGACGGGACTATGACAAGCCTCGAAGGCCGGGTGCTACGTCGCAGGCGCGCGATCGATCCTCCTGGCGAGGCCCGCTCGGAACTATGGATCTTGGAACAGTTGGCGCTCAGGCTCGGCCATCCCACGGGCTTTCCCACCGACCCAGCACAGGTATTCGACGAACTTGCCCGCGCATCGGCTGGAGGTATTGCTGACTACTCTGGGATCTCGTACGCGCGGCTGGACCGCGGTGAGGAACTGTTCTGGCCGTGCCCTGCCGCCGACGGTGACGTGGTCCACCCCGGAACGCCGCGGGTATTCCTAGAAACCTTCGCCACTACTGATGGGCGCGCGCGTTTGGTTCCGGTGAACTGGCACGGCCCTGCCGATGCGGTGCGTGCCGACGCCCCGACACATCTGATCACGGGACGGGTGCTCCAGCACTACCAATCAGGCGCCCAGACCCGGCGCGTCGACGAGCTCAACGCCGCCCAGCCAGGGCCCTTCGTCGAGATGCACCCCTTGCTAGCGGACCGGCTGGGCCTCATTGATGGGGATCTCGCAGACCTCACCACAGCCCGCGGGCAAGCCACTGCCGCTGTGCGCATCACGGAAGACATCAGGCCCGACACAGTGTTTATGCCGTTCCACTGGGCGGGGCCGGGTAGCGCGAACCTCGTCACTAACGACATCACGGACCCTACAAGCGGCATGCCCGAGTTCAAGGTGACTGCGGTGCAGATCGCCCGCGCACGTATGCCACACGAGGTGGGTGCGCCATGAGGGTCGTGGTGATTGGCAACGGCATGGTGGGGTCGCGCTTTGTCGACGAGCTCGCGGCAAGCGATCCCCACGTCGAGATCACAGTGCTGGGGCGCGAACCACACGAGCCCTACAACCGGGTGTTGTTGTCTGCTGTAGTCGCGGGGACTACGCAACCTCAGTCTCTAGCGCTGCCCACGTCAGACTCGCCGCGGGTGCGAACGCTCACCGGCGTGGGGGCCGTTCGCCTCGACCGTGACGCTCAGGTGGTGACCGACAGCCGCGGCGAGAACCACCGGTATGACCGGCTCGTATTCGCTACGGGCTCCCAGGCCCGCATCCCTAATATCCAGGGTGTCGCCACGGACCGCGGCCTCATGCCGGGAGTGAGCGTGCTGAAAGACCTCGACGATGTCGACCGGATCGAGGGGGTGATGGGCAAGGCGCGCCGCGCCACGGTGCTGGGGGCAGGAGTGCTGGGCATCGAAGTCGCTACCGGGCTCGTTGCTAGGGGCCTGTCCGTCACGCTAGTGCACCACTCGAACCGGCTCATGGAACGTCAACTCGGGGACGCCGCGTCTAGAGTCACCGCGAACTCGCTTGAACGCTTGGGCATTACCGTCGTGACCGAAACTTCGATCGCCCGTGCGCACGATACCCGTGGGGTGCTGAGTGCGGTCAGGCTGACCGATGGCACCCAACGACTCACAGATTTGCTGGTGATGTGCGCGGGTACCGTGCCCGAGACCGCTCTCGCGAGAGCAGCGAACTTACCGTGCGAACGCGGAATCGTCGTAGGGGACAGTCTCGCTTCGCCCGCAGACCCGCTCGTGTTTGCCATTGGGGACTGCGCGCAACCGCCCCAGGGCGCTACGGGACTAGTGGCACAAGGCTGGGAACAGGCATCTCGCTTGGTATCTCGCTGGACAGCCACGGCTCATCCGGAGCTTGCGTCAGCGCCGTCACCGCCATCACCTCCATCACCGGCCGTACGGGTCAAGGCCACGGGCCTGGATGTGGTCACGATGGGACTGTCTGGCACATCAGAGCACAGCGGGCGCGACCTGCGGGCAGTGCGCATGAGCGACCCCGCGATCGGCCGGTTTGTCGAGGTAGTGGTCTCACAGGGTCGCCTGGTAGGGGCGACTGTCGTAGGAGACAAGCAATGTGCGAGCGATCTGTCCGCACTGTATAGCCGCATGCTGCCGGTGCCCACCGACCCGGCCCACCTCATTATTCGTCCCCTCGCATCGGCCGCTGTGACCGCAACGTCAGGTACGCAAACGCGAGAAGACGACATTGTGTGCCAGTGCAACGCGGTGCCTCGCCGTCGTATCGCTCAAGCTGTGGCCGACGGGTGCGCGAGCGTCGACGAGGTGTCGCGATCCACCCGCGCTGGCACAGGGTGCGGGGACTGCAAACCAATCATTGGCGACATGCTCGACGCGTGCGCCAGCCCAGACAACACCATGCCCGCGCTCGCGGGCTCGATGGAGGGATAGCCCATGACCCACACGCAACAGATCGTCGTAGTCGGCGGCGGCATGGTGGCACACCGGTTCGCAGAGGCGTTGCATGACCGCGACGTAGAGGGCAATTTCGCCGTGACCGTGCTCGCAGAGGAGCCGCGCGCCCCTTACGACCGCGTGGCACTCACCAGTTACTTCACGGGCCGTGACCCCGAGGACCTCGCGCTTGGTGACCCCTCGCTGTGGCGGCATCCGCATGTACACCTCGAACGTGATGCGCGCGTGGATCACATTGACCGCGAGGCGCGCACGGTGACTGATAAGCACGGGCGCGCCCACTCGTACGACCACCTGGTACTGGCTACCGGCTCGTATGCCTGGATGCCACCGCTCGAGGGTGCAGATCTGCCCGGAGTGTTCGTCTACCGCACCATCGACGACGTCGCCGCGCTGCGCAGTTACGTGGGACAGCGCGCCAAGGAGGTAGGGCGTCCGGTGCGCGGCGCAGTGATTGGTGGAGGGCTTTTGGGCCTCGAAGCCGCAGGTGCTCTCCAAGAACTAGGGGCAGTGAGCACCGTGATCCAGTTCGCGGACCGGCTCATGAACCTGCAGGTGGATGAGGGCGGTGGGCAGGCGTTGAGCCGCCTCATCGAGCAACTGGGCGTCACCGTGCGATGCAACACCGCGACCCAAGCGATCAAGCCGGACGCAGCGGGACGTGCAGGCCGCCTCATCTTCGCTGACGGGGGCGAACAGCTGGCCGACGTGGTGATCTT
>CAZHTO010000097.1:0-8327 GCA_964535845.1 uncultured Demequinaceae bacterium
CGCGATGAGCTTCCTGACGGGTGGGGGCTTTGCATCAATGACAGGACTGGCTTCTTGTTCGATGCGGTAGAACCACAGTTGCTGCGCCCGCTCACCAAGGGCACATAGAGCCCAAGCCAGCCAGCGCATCGGCCGAATGTACTCACCCGCACCAGGCCAAGGCGACCCTACTTACGCGGCGCCCTCCGCACGAAGGCGCTCGGCTGCCGTCCTTCACCAAACGCACGTTGCGTCACTTCGTAGGACGGGTGCGCGTCCATGAGGTCGGTCAGCTTCGCGAACCCCCAGGAACGAGTGTCGAAGTCAGACTTGAGCCGAGCCAGGTTGGACCCCACTGCACCCAGGTTTGCCCAGCCATCGTCGCCAATTGATGCACGCACGGCCTCAGCGAGAACCTTGTCCAACACCGGGTCTTTGGTGAGTGCAGGAGGGGCAGCAGGGTCCGGGGCCTGCTCCGTGTCCTCGAGGTTCTCGACATAGATGAAGGTGGTGCAGGCGGCGACGAAGGGCTCGGGCGTTTTGCGTTCGCCAAAGCCGTAGGCAATGAGGCCCTGTTCGCGAATGCGGGCGGCCAGGCGCGTAAAGTCGCTATCGCTCGACACCAGACAGAACCCGTCCACCGTGCCGCTGTGCAGCAGGTCCATCGCGTCAATGATCAGGGCGCTGTCGGTAGCGTTCTTGCCAGTCGTGTAGCTGAACTGCTGCATGGGCTGGACCGAGTGCGTGAGCAGCTCTGCCTTCCACTTGGTGAGCCGCGTCGACGTCCAGTCCCCGTAAGCCCTACGCACACTCGCCGTGCCGTACTTAGCGATCTCCACCAGCAACGGCTCCAGATGCTTCGCATGAGCGTTGTCGGCGTCGATGAGCACTGCCAACCGGGCCTCGTCCCTGAGATTTGCCATGTGTTCACTATGGCATCACCGGCTATTGTTCTGCCAACAAACTTTGCGAAGGGGCACCATGGAGCAGCGGGGACTCGAACACGCCGACGACTCGCGCGGCGGTGGCCTGCGGCACTGGCTGGCCCGCAATACCTTGTCTGCAGCGGGCTATGTGGTGCTTCTGATTCACCTTGGCGCGCTCATGGTGACTGTCACAGGCTGGCCAGGTATGAGCAGTCATTCACTTCACTCCTGGAGCAATGCTCAAGCAACGGCGACGCCTTTAACACTGTGCGTTTCAAGTCTGCTCCTGTGGATCGGAGAATTCATCCGTCGGCAGCGGCCGCCCGTGACCTCCTACGCAGGCACCCATAGCCAGGGGTGGATTCCCCGTACTACCCATCTGCGCATGTTGACTTTGCGCTGGCACGTGCTGTGGAGCACATTAGCCGTCATTGTCGCCGTGGTGCTGTTGTGGTTCAGTCATCTCGACCCCAGCGGACCCGGCTGGGCCATCGTGACGCTGAACGGAGCCCTCCTGGCCGCGGTGGCCGGCGCGTTTGCTGCGAGTGGATTCAAAAAGCATGCCTGGTTTCGCTCGGGAATGGCCCAGCAACGCGTACTCAAAGACACTTTCTATAAGTCACCGCAACGGAGCCGACATCTTAAGCGGGCGAAGTTCTGGAGCTGGTTCAGCGCACGCTTCTTTGTAGACCTCTGGTGCGTAGGTGTGGGCTTTGCGCTCTGGTGGTTTGCTGCGTGGTTGATCGTCACGGACGACGCGTTCGCTGGCGAACTGGACGCCACATTGATTGCGGCCCTGATTGTCAGCGTCACGGGTGCGGGCTTAGTAGCTTTTGGGCTGTGGGCCACCACCCAGTTTTGGCGCAGTGGCGTAGACCTCGCTACGGGCGAATCTTTAGGCTAAGTCGCCCCGCCAGCAGGTAGATGATGGGAAACCAGTAGCCAAGAACATGCTCCATCGGCCTACATCAATGTCAGACGTAGCGTGCACACTTACGACATGACGAGCCCAGTGATCTTGCACGTTCCGCACGCGTCGCGCGTGATCCCCTCCGACGTCCGCGGCGGGATCGTGCTGTCTGACTCCGCACTCGAGGTCGAGTTGGATCGCATGACGGACTCCTTTACTGACCTCATTGCAGACCAGGCGGCCAGTGCGGTCACCGAGTCAGGCCTCCCGCAACCGACGATCGTAGCCGCGCACGTCTCACGCCTGGTCGTCGATGTCGAGCGGTTCACCGACGGGACCGAGCCTATGGAGCGCGTGGGCATGGGACCTATCTATACGCGCACCCACGACCAGCAAGTGCTGCGCGAGACCACTGACCCGTCACTCCTTGACCGCTGGTTCCATCCACATGCCCTGGCCGTAGAGCAGGCGGTGACTACCGCCCTTGAAACCCACGACCGCGCAGTGGTGATTGACGTGCACTCGTACCCCACGCATCGGCTTCCTTACGAGACAACACCAGAGGACGCCCCGCGTCCCCCAGTCTGTCTTGGTGTTGACGACGACCACACGCCCGCCTGGCTCGTCGATGCTGCGGAGCACGCCTTCGAAGGGTACGGCGTGGCGATCAACACGCCCTTCGCAGGCGCCTACGTGCCACTCAAGTACTACCAAAGCGACACGCGCGTGTTCTCGATCATGATCGAGATACGGCGCGACCAGTACATGGACGAGCAGCGCATGGCCACCACGAGCGGACTTCAAACACTCGTCGAGAGCCTCGCGCAACTGGTCGTTACAGCAACGTCAGACCCTGCCTAAAACGGGGCCGCCGCGTCACTTCAGGTAGTCACCAAGCGCGGCCTCGACCGCGCGCCCCAGGTTGTCGCCAAACTCCCTATAGGTACCCAAGAGATCCACGGCAGAGTCCGCCGTGAGCACGTCCCCAAACCGGTCAAACACAGCGACCGGCTCAAGATCGCGCATGAGCACCCACGCCTGCGAGCTCGGGCTCTCATACAGACCGTCAGTGGCAGCGATGCCGCCCCACCTCTTGCGGAGCTCGATCACGGACGGCCACTGAGCGGCAACACCCATCCAGTCAACATTGGCTGCCACATGCGGATCGTCGGGCCGCTCGCCGCGCAAGGTCCACGAATAGCGCGAGTTGACCATCGCGTTCAGCACCCAGGCAATCGCCCGGTAGCCAATGGTCACCTGGTTGGTAGGCGGCGTATCCGCAGGGCGACCCATGCCGTGCGCGTCTTCGATCTGACGCAAAATCGCATGCGGGTTCGCCTGCTCGAGCAAGGCCGGGGGCGCCGTGTGGAACTCGCGGTCCTTAATCGCCACCCCCGCGACGCGCGAAAATCCCACGCGCACCGGGCGGCCGTTCAACTCCCCTACCGCTTCAACCACCGTGCCCACCTGGTCGAACACCGTCTCCACAAGGCCTAGCTCCGGGTGACGTCGACACAGCTCAGATGCAATCCACCACAACTGGGCGTCAATAAACCTGTCTGCGGGCCGGAACACCGTAGTGCCGCTCATAGTGCCACCCCATCCAAGTAGCTACGGAAAGCCGGGTTAGGCACAGCGCTAGGGAGCACGGATTGCAACTCAGCCAGCGCATCGGCCGTCGTCACTCCCCTATGCCGCGCTGCATAGAGCGCTGCCACGGTAGGTGTGCGCGAGATCGCCTGAACGCAGTGGAGATACACCGTCTTGCCCTCGGCGCGATAGGCGGCCACGGCACTCGCGGCTTGCTCGAGCGCGAACCCCAAATGCGGGTTGTCATCGCTCGACTCTGAATCGATGAGCCACACTTCTTGGCGGTTATTTGCGCCGATGCGCTCGGGCACCTGTTCTGTGCCGAGCCGGCACATTGACACCACCGCGTCGACCTGGGCGGGCAAGTCGTCAAGCACCCCCACCGCGCCCACGAGCACACCTTCGTCGTGCGGGTGGCGCACCCAGTGGTCAATGCGGCCATAGCCGGCGTAGTCGTAGCGGGGCGCTGCCGGCCAGCCTTGATCTCCGGCCCTGCCGCCGCGGGTCGCGAGTAGCGCTAGCCGCGTCAGCTCATTCGCCCGGGCAACCCGGCCTTCGCCTCCCCAGCCGTGGAGCCGGCGCGTCCACCCGAGCGGAATCGCCTGCGCGCCTACCAGTGCCCCGGCGAGCCCGCCCGCGATGGCGGCAACGGTGTCCGTGTCGTTGTGGATGTCGACCGCCTGGTTGAGTGCTTGGCGGAAGGCCTCAGGGGTGTGCGTGGCACGGTCAGCAGGGTCGAGCCCGCCAGCACGAATCGCTGCCCACGCAGCCTGGACCGCGTGCACCACCCAGCCATTTTTCTGGAACGAGTCCGGGTCAGCGCCGTCGGCCTCCCCTAACAACCCGTCCCAGCGTGCGCGGGCTGGCTCCGACAACACGTCGAGTGCCTGCGCCACCTCGAAGCCGCCGTCGCGCACGGCCAGGTGGATCATCCCTGACCACAGCGCGGCAGCATCGCGGGCGTCGTCTTCCCAGTGGGTGAGCGCGGCGATCTCGTTCGCCGCGCGCGCCACCCGCTCGAGGCCGTCCGGCTTAGCAAGGTAAGCGAACCCCACCGGTGCCGTCCGCATCACGGAACCGTTGCCGCCGGAGCGGCCGTCGCGCTCGTGCTGAAGCCTTGCCCGCTCCCGCAACTGAGCCGCGGTCGCGTCACTCGCACCGTTCAGCACCGCACCGTTCAACACCGCGCTGGTCTGGATCCCCACATCGGGAGCCGTGCGAGCCCATATGGCCCACGCCCGGCCAATGCCGTCTTGGGATGACTCGTCGAGAAGGTCCTGGCCCTCGGCGACCGCCCGCAAGATGGGCATACCCATCGACGTGTCATCGGTCCACTCCCCGCGCTCCCAGCCGAACGAGCCGCCGCCCACCATGTCCGCATCCGTACCGTCGAACGTCACGCCGGGGCGCTGAGCCCCGAACTCATACGGCGCTCCAAGCGCGTCGCCTACGGCCATGCCGAGCATTGCCCCCGCGGCCCGGTGGCCCTGTCCTTTATTAGTAATGGTCATGGTGAACTCCCTCAGTCGAGTTAACGCGATTGTGCGCTTATTGACAGATTAGCGCACTTCTGCGATAATTACTACATGCCCAAGCAACTCCTCGACTACCCCCGGCCCTCAGTCGCCGTTGACACCGCCGTACTCACGGTCGTGGACGGCCACCTCAGCGTCGTTGTAGTCGACGACGAGCGCGACAGCACCCGCCGCCTACCAGGAACCTTCCTGCACGAAGGCGAACTCCTGGCAGACGCAGTACGCCGCTCCCTCGCGACCAAAGCCGGCGTCTCCGGCCTACAACCAGCTCAACTCCACGTCTTCGATGCCCTTGACCGCGACAACCGCGGTCGCGTGCTCTCCGTCGCCCACATGGCCGCCGTGCCCGCCACCGCCATAGGTGAGGCGCAGACTGAACCTATCGAGCGCATCGGCCCTTTGGCATTTGACCACCGCGAAATTTTGGACCTCGCCATTGCCCGCCTGCGCCGCGAATACGCCGCCGCGCCCGACCCGTGGCGCCTGCTGGGCAAGCGCCCCATCACCCTGCGCGAGCTCGAAGATCTTCACCGCACTATTGATCCCACCACTGCCCTGCGGGATACTTTTCGTCGCGCCATGGAGCCACACCTGGCCCCCACCGGCGACGTTGCCCGCGGCGTGGTGGGCAAACCCGCACGACTATTCACCCGAAAGGCGACAGCACAATGACCACCACCGCATCGGCCCCACTCACCCAACCAACTCCCCGCCGCACCCGCCCCGCATGGCTCGACTTTGAGACCGCGGTATTCGCACTCATGGTGGTCCTCGTGACCCTCACGGTCATGAACGTTCTGCCCTGGGAGGTGGGCCTGCTGGAGGCCGGCGCGGTCGTCACCGGCGCCGCATCCGTATGGCTGCTGGCCCGCAACAGCGTGTGGGGCTGGTGGATAGGCATAGTGTCCGTCATTCTGTTTGGCGCACTATTTATGCAGGTCGCCCTCTACGCCGAGGTGGGCATTCAAGGCTTCTACCTCATCACCAGCATTCAAGCGATCTGGCTCTGGGTACGCGCAGGCGCACGCGGCGACGGACGCCCCGTCACGCACCTGCCACGCCGGCACTGGCTATGGATAGTGCCCGTATTTGCAGCGTCGTGGATCGCGCTCCACTGGGTGCTAGTCGCCATCGACGGCGCGCTACCGTTTTGGGACTCGCTCACCACCATGATGAGCCTCACCGCCCACCTGCTACTCATGGGGAGATTTGTGAATGCGTGGTGGATCTGGATAGCCGTCGATGTCATCTACGTGCCCCTATACCTGTCGCGCGGCCTGAGCCTCACCGCCGTGCTCTACGTCGGTTTCCTGGTGATGGCGACGGCCGGGTTGATCAGGTTCCAGCGCCTGGCAAGAAAGCACACTACGGCCGATGCGTGAGCGGCTAGGCGTCACAGTCGGCAAGTTTTACCCGCCTCACCTTGGCCACCTTCACCTGATCCGGGCCGGACGGGACGCGTGTGACCAGCTAGTGGTCATTATCGCGGAGCACCCTTCCCAGTCATTGAGGGGCGAGCAACGTGCGGCGTGGATTGCCGAGGCGGTTCCGGGCGTGGATATTGTGGTGACGCCCGACGACTTGCCCGAAGCCCCGGAACCATGGGCACGGCGAGCACTGGAGATTTTGGGCCGCCAGCCCGACGTCGCGTTCACCTCTGAGCCTTACGGAGTGCCGTGGGCCCAGGCCATGGGGTGCGCCGCCGTGGACGTGGACATTGAGCGGGTGAAGTTCCCGGTGAGCGGGACCATGGTGCGCGAAGGCTTAGGGCTGCACTTCGAGTCACTTGCTCCCGGGGCGCGGCGAGACTTAGCGACGGACGTGGTGATCGTCGGCTCGGAGTCCACCGGCAAGACCACGCTCGCTGCGGAGGTGGCCCGCGCACTTGGCACCGTGTGGGTTCCTGAGTACGGCCGTGAGTATTGGGTTGAACGCGAGTGCGCGCGGCCGGGCGAGCCGTGGACCACAGCCGACTTTGTCTCCATCGCCACCGAGCATCACGCCCGTGGCAACGTGCTTGCCGAGCGCTCCACCGGCATCACCGTATGGGACACCGACGCTCTCGCCACGGGAGTATGGCACCGCCGCTATCTTGGCCATCGCTCTGGTGAGGTGGAAGAGGTGGCTCGCGCGCATCGGCCGTCATTCTATGTATTAGCCGTGCCTGACTTTCCATTTGTGCAAGACGGCACCCGCGCGGACGGGCCACACCGCGAGCACATGCACGCCTGGTTCCGGGAGGCGCTGGAAGCGAGCGGAGTGCCATGGATAGAAGTGGGCGGGGACCGCGGGAGCCGACTGGCGGCAGTTGAGCGAGCCGTAGCCGCCTTGCCCCCAGTGGTACTGGGGTGATGCTACCTACACGGGCAGGCGTTCCACATCACCGACTTTTAGGGAGATCATGCGAGCACGCACCTGGACACGATTGATACCGGGGAAGGCGCACTGTTGTTGGTAGCCGGCTGCTCAGGCTGCGCTTGCCGCTCGCCGTGTGAGGGAGCGGGCCACGGCTCGGTGTCAGACCTGTCCACGACCATGGCCTCATGGCGACCTCTTATAGAACGGCTGTTTTCGGCTTCAAACTCGAGCCCTTGTTGCGCGATGCGCAACACGCTACGCTCACATTGTGATCAGGTCCTTTCGTCACAAGGGCCTGCGCACGCACTGGATTACGAGGACTATCACTGATGAGCGAGATAAAGAAGATGCACAACCCGCCCCACCCAGGCGAGTTCATCAACGACGTTTTTCTCGAGCCGTTTGGCGTGAGCGGACGCGAACTAGCCACGAAACTCGACGTATCGCCCTCGACCCTGAGCCGCGTACTAAGTGGCGCTAGCCGCGTGAGTCCCGAGATGGCACTACGACTCTCCAAAGCGCTGGGCCGCAGTCCCGAGAGTTGGCTCGCCATGCAAAATGCCCACGACCTGTGGGTCGCGCGCCAGCACGTAGACCTCGCGCGGGTTCAGCGGCTACCACTGGATGCGGCTTGACCGCAGGGCCGATGTCAGAGCGTGGCGATAGCGTGAGCCACATGAACATCATCGCCCACGCCCGCGAGCTCGCCGTCGCTGCACACCACGGCCAAACCGACAAGGCCGGCGCCGAGTATTGGACTCACCCGGAGCGCGTCGCAGACCATGTACGCCGGCTCTACCCCAATGCCCCGGACGCAGCAGTCGCGGCGGCTTGGCTTCACGACGTGATCGAAGACACCGATTGGACGGCCGATGCGCTGGTCGCCGAAGGCTTCAACGCGGAAGTAGTCGATGCGGTGGTTTTACTCTCGCGGTCGGGCGACGTAGATTCGGACATCTACTACCGCACTATCCGCGAGCGCGGCGGGATTGCACTGATGGTCAAGCACGCGGACATCGCGGACAACAC
>CAZHTO010000098.1:0-8120 GCA_964535845.1 uncultured Demequinaceae bacterium
GCCGATGGTCACGTCCGAAGCCTTGATGAGTTCGCCGTCAGGGTCACGTGCGAGACGTACGCCAGCGCCCCACATGGTGTGACGGAACTTGCCGACGTTCCAGTCGCCACCCATATTGCCGATCTGGGGGACCAGAACTGCAAGAGGTGCGATAGCGAGGGCCGTGATGAGCGTGCCTTTAAGTACGCCACGGCGCTTGACCCCACCAAGCCCTGAGTCCTCGACGCCGTCCTTGAGAATCTGAATAGCGCCTTCGCGCCCTTCATCGGAACTGCGCATGGGATCGCGCTCTTCGACCATCTCGTGGTCACGCATCAGGGCCTTAGCCCAGTGAATCGCGCCGAGTCCGATCCCGATCATCGACAGGAAGAGGCCAATGCCAATCCACATGTTGACGGACTGAATAGCAGCGATGTCGCTGCCATCACCGATGTCGAGGCCGAAGTAAGCCCATAGGGACAGGATGGTGCCGAGAATCGAGATACCGAACAGCCACGCAACCTGCCGTTGGGCGCGAGTGTCAGCTTTGTCGTCTACGTCAGCTTTACGAGGACGGTGCTCTTCCGGAAGTCCGGGATCGACGAAGCCGTTAACCGACTCAGTCTCGGTGGTGGTCTGTGAGGAATTGTCGGGGGCGCTCATGAGGAACGGGCTCCTACCCAAATGGTGCTTGCGATGATGAGGCCAAGGAGAATAAGCCAAGCCCAAAGGCCCTCAGAAACAGGGCCTAGTGAGCCAAGAGTGAGCCCACCAGGTGAGCCTTGCTTTTGGAAGTCGATGTACGCGATCACGTCTCGCTTAGCTTCTGGCGTGATATTTGCTTCATTGAATACAGGCATGGACTGCGGACCGGTGAGCATGGCCTCGTACAGGTGCACGGGAGTGGTCTCGAGCACTGAAGGCGCGAACTTGCCCTGGGTCAGAGCACCGCCACCACCAATAGAGCCGTGGCACATCGCACAGTTGGTGCGGAACACCAGCATGCCGTTCGCAGGGTCTCCGAGTGCCGGGTCAACCTGCTCAGCAGTAGGTATAGCAGGCCCTGAGCCCAGTGATGCGACCCAGACGGCGAGGTCATCGATGTCGTCCTGGGTGAACTGAGGGGGCTTGGCGGGTGCCTGAGGTCCTGAAGCCTGCATAGGCATGCGGCCTGTTCCGACCTGGAAGTCCACAGACGCGGCACCTACGCCCACAAGTGATGGGGCTACGCCGGGCTGGCCGGTGGCGTCCAACCCGTGGCACGATGCGCAGTTTGCAGCAAACAGGCGCTCTCCGCGTAGGAGGTCCTCTTCAGAGGCTTCAGCGGAAGCACCGGCCATTGTGGGCGCGGCGACTGCCGCGATACCAGTGATGAGTGCGAGTAACGCCAAAACGAGCAGCAACGGGGCTGCTCGGTGGTGGCGCCTTCGGGCAATTGCGTGCATCGGCAAATCCTCTATTGAACCGCGTAAATGATGATGAACAGGGCGATCCACACCACGTCGACAAAGTGCCAGTAATACGACACGACGATCGCGGTGGTCGCCTCGTGCGACCCGAACTTCTTAGCTGCGTAAGAGCGGCCTAGGACGAAGAGGAAGGCAATGAGCCCCCCTATGACGTGGATGCCGTGGAAGCCGGTGGTCATGTAGAAGACGGATCCGTATGGGTCCGAAGAAATAGTGATGCCTTCAGAGACGAGCATCGCGTACTCGTAGACCTGGCCGCCAACGAAGACTGAGCCAAGGATGAACGAGAGGGTGAACCACTCGTGTGTGCCCCACCCGCGCATCTTCCAAATGGAGCCTGTGCGGCGACGCTGATAGCGCTCCGCGGCAAAGACACCCGCTTGCGCAGTAAAGGAGGACAGCACGAGCACGCTGGTGTTCGCTAGGGCAAAGGGCACATTTAGTAGTGCGGTCTGTTCCGCCCAAAGCTCAGGCGCCTGTGCTCGGACCGTGAAGTACATCGCGAAGAGACCCGCGAAAAACATCAGCTCAGAACTGAGCCAAACGATCGTTCCTACAGCTACCTGGTTGGGGCGCGTCGCATGGACAGGGGACGGCACACTCGTCGTCACGTGGGACATGAGACCCATTATTGCCTAAGACGGACGTGCTAGAGGCCATAACTCGCGGGGTAGCGTCGCGAGCCGCGTGTAGGGCCGACGATGGACGGGGGAGTTCATGCCAGAATGGTGCTCATGAGTGATCTGGCCAAACGCACGGACGGTGCCGTGGCATCGGGCAAGGTGCGCATTCTTTTGTACAGCGACAACCGCAATACCCGCGAGAAGGTGCGCTTTGGCTGCGGTTCGACAACTCACGGCCGTCCCATCGAGTGGGTAGAGGTGGCGACGCACGCGGCTGTGATCGATCGTGTCGACAACGAGCGCTTCGACCTGCTGATTCTGGACGGCGAGGCCGCGAAGTCAGGTGGTATGGGGCTTAGCCGCCAGATTAAGCACGAGGTGTTCCACAGCCCGTCCATCATGCTGCTCGTCGGTCGGGCTGCAGACGCTTGGCTAGCGACGTGGTCTGAGGCAGACGCAGCGGTGGCTCACCCTATCGATCCCTTCGTCGTGCGTGAGGCTGTGGATTCCTTCTTTGCACCAGCAGCAACTACTGCTTAGCCAATACTCGCGCTTTAAAGGAGAACCCTGTGGCAACGCTGCAAGAAATACTGTCGCGGCTCGTGGAGCAAGAAGACCTCACGGCTGACGAGACAGCCGCAGTGATGGATTCGGTGCTTACTGACTCCGCATCGGCGGTGCAAATCGCAGGGTTCTTGGCCGCGCTGAGGGTCAAGCGGGAAACACCTGAAGAAGTAGAAGGCCTTGCGTCGGCAATGCTGGAGCACGCCATCCGTATTGAGGTACCCGGCCGATGCGTTGACATCGTGGGCACCGGGGGCGACGGTTACAACACTGTCAACATTTCCACGATGGCCTCGCTCGTGATTGCGGGCACCGGCCTAACGGTGGTCAAACACGGTAACCGCGGAGCAACCTCCATGACGGGGGCAGCCGACGTACTGGGTCTGCTGGGCGTCCGGCTTGACCTACCACCTGCGCGGGTGGCAGAACTTGCTACTGAAGTGGGCATCACTTTCTGTTTTGCTCAGGTGTTCCATCCGTCTATGCGCTATGCCATGCCTATTCGCAAAGAACTAGGTGTGCCCACCACACTGAACATTCTTGGACCCTTGACCAACCCTGCCCAGCCGGCCGCTACCGCCATTGGGTCGTCGAGCCTACGAGCTGCCCCGGTGATGGCCGGAGTCCTGGCTCGCCAGGGACGCCAAGGCTTGGTCTTTCATAATGACGATGCGCTTGATGAGCTCGCGCCCACTGGACCTTCGACTTTGTGGGAGGTCCATGGCGACGTGGTGACTGAAATGCGGTTGGACCCCATCGCTGACCTCGGCATTGACCGCATCACCATTGAAGATCTACGAGGGGGAGAGGCAGCGCACAACGCGGACGTCGCACGAGCCGTCTTAAACGGCGCGCCCGGACCCGTGCGCGAGACGGTGCTTCTGAACGCTGCTGCAGGAGTGGTCGCCGACGGGACTCTAGAGGGAACGAGCTCCGGCTCGATCGTCGAGCGCTTTCAGGCAGCTCACGTGCACGTGGGACGGGCACTCACCTCTGGGGCTGCAGCACACGTGCTTGAACGCTGGGCGGCTGCTACTCAAGAGTGAGCCTCGGGCTTGCTGGCAAAGTAGCGCAGTAAACACGCATGAGACCGTTTCGATCACATCTACCTGCGATGACCCGATTATTCGGCTGTCAGTTCACGCAACTTTCTTAAGACCTTTCGGTTTTGCTTGGGGATAGCCGAGCGGTTGGATAACGTTTTAGCACCGGCCCGCCGCGGCGTCGGCTGAGTGCTCGCGCTCACTCCTGCCTCGGCGGTTATGTACGACACGCGTAAAGGAGCGCTCATGCGGACTATTCTCCGCCCCTCGGCGACTATCGCACTCACAGCGATAGCCGCACTTCTTGTATCTTTTGCCCTTATACCCGCTACCTCTAGTCTCGCGCGCGCCGCGGTGTCTGGGGAAGTCTCGCTCGATTTCGAGAACGACTCGTGGGAACCCTGGACCGTGAACGGTGACGCAGAACTTGTGGTCGTTGACGATGGCACCGGGGAGAACAAAGTTCTCTCTGTGACCGACCGCGAAGCTAACTGGGCGGGTTTCTCATCACCTGAAGGCGCATTCGACCAGGGCGTTGAGTACACGTTCACCGTTGACGTAAGGCTAGGCGGTGACTCCGAGCTCCGGCTCATTGCCAACGAGCCAGGTGCCGGCAACGCGCACATTTGGGTTGGTAACACTTCTGCTGTCGCAGACGAGTGGGTCACTATCTCTGGCACCCACACATTCGGTGCTGGTGCGGCCACGGCGAAGGTCTACTTAGAAGTCCAGGACGCCGCAGTCGACTACGAGGTGGACAACCTCGTGGTGACTGGCGTCGAATCGACACCGGTGGACCCCAACCCTGAGCCGTGCGAGCCAGTCACGAGCATCGACTTTGAAGACGGCACCACAGGATCATGGGTTGCCAATGATGCAGCTACGCTGACCGTGACCGAGGATGATGGCAACCACGTCCTTGAGATCTCAGACCGGGAAGACGTGCACTTCGGCATCCAGTCACCTGAAGGTGTATATGAGGCGGGTGTCGAGTACACGTTTAGCGCTGAAGTACTGTTGCCCGAAGCCGCAGAGGTACGTTTTGTTGCCTATGACGAAGCTTCTGCGGAAACGTATAACTGGCTCAGCGGGACTGCGGTGGTAGCTGGTGAGTGGACCACCGTGACCGGTTCGTACATCTTCGAAGCCGAAGAAATCTCAACAGCGAAGGCCTATCTACAAGTCCACAACAACGAAGACTATGTAGTGGACAACATCGTCGTGACGGCTCCTTGCCAAACGGGTGACGGACCTGCACCAGGCACCATTGCAATCACGACGGACTTCGAGAATGGCTCGCTAGACGGTTGGGAACTGCGTGACAGCGGTTGGACGGAAGAAAACGAGGGCGGCCCGCTTCCGGGTGAGCCGTCAGTTGAACTGTCTGAAGAAGAGGCTTTGAGCCCCTCACACTCGGCGAAGGTCACGGACCGTAACTCGCAGGGTGACGGTCTTCGTATCGAGGTGACCGACTTGCTAGAGCCGGCCACTCAGTACGAAGTGACGGCATCGTTCAAGTTCGCACCGGGAGAAACCCCAGGTAACGTGTGGATGTCGCTACAGAACGGACCGAGCACGTTCAACACGTTGTCCCAGTTTGGCGACGTATTCTCGAACTCTGAGTGGACCACGGTCACAGGCTCGTTCACTATGCCCACTGTGACCGAAGGCAACCAAGCGTGGCTGTACTTCGAAACCGCCTATGACGGTGGCGCCAAGGGGAACACCTCGACGTTCTACGTTGACGACATCTCCGTGGTTGTTCCTGAGCCACCCGTGGTGGAAGACCTGACTCCGTTGAAGGACACGGTTCCGTTCCCCTTGGGCGTCGCGATCGACTCTCGTGAAACCGTGGGAGCGCCGTCCGAACTTCTGCTGAGGCACTTCAACCAGGTCTCGGCAGAGAACTTCATGAAGCCAGAAGCCTGGTACAACGCAAACGGTGACTGGGAGCCCAACAAGGGCGAGATCGACTCTCTCATGGACTTCGCGCAGGCGAACGACCTTGGAATGTACGGCCACGTGCTCGTATGGCACAGCCAGACACCCGCGTGGTTCTTCCAGGACGAGGACGGCCAGCCGCTCACGTCGTCCGAGGCAGACCAAGTGATCTTGCGTGATCGCATGGAGACCCACATCAACAATGTGGTCGAGTACCTCAGCGCCTGGGGCGATTTCGGTGTAGATAACCCCATCGTCGCCTTCGATGTGGTCAACGAAGTCATCGATGACTCAGCCGCTTACTCCGACGGCATGCGCCGCTCAGAGTGGTACCGAATCCTCGGCGAAACCTTCGTCGATGACGCGTTCAATTTCGCCAAGGAAGCTTTCGCCAACTACGGTTCAGAAGATGCCGTCAAGTTGTACATCAACGACTACAACACCGAACAGTCGGGCAAGCGTTCACGCTATCTCGCACTGATTGACCGCATGCTCGACCGCGGTACACCTATCGACGGAATTGGGCACCAGTTCCACGTCAACCTCGCACTACCCGTGTCTGCTCTTGAAGATGCGATTGTGGATGCGAGCGGGCGCGGCCTTTCGCAGGCTGTAACCGAGTTTGATGTGACCACCGGTACGCCTGCTTCTGAGGCCAAGTTCGTGGAACAGGGCTACTACTACCGTGACGCGTTCACTATCTTTGAGACTTACCAGGACGAGCTTGACTTCGTCACTATCTGGGGCCTCATTGACACGCGTTCGTGGCGCAACGACATGGGCGGACCATTGGTCTTCGATGGTGGCTACCAGGCAAAGCCTGCCTACTACGGCATTGTCGAGGCCGGTGGCGGCGGCGCTGAGGCACCACTGCCCCCACGTATCCGAGCAGCGAACGCCTTTGCCGGTTCCGTGGCGTTGGACGCAAACGCGGCCACCTCACCAGTGTGGGAGCGGCTACCGCTGTTGCCCATTGAGACACAGGGTGAGTTCCAGTTCCGATGGGCTGAGGACCACCTCACGGTGTTCGTCAGTGTTGAGGACGACTCGAATGACGCCACCGATGGCGTCGAGTTCACGCTCGACGGCACGGACTATGCAGTGGACCGCTCCGGAAACGGTGATGTCGATGCAGTAGTGACCGAGACGTCTACGGGATACGACATCGTCGTGCACCTTCCGCTCGCAAGTAAGTCGCAGTCAGACACCATCGCATTCGATGTACGCATTGTCGATGGCGATCAGACCGCGGGGTGGAACACCCCAGGAACTAACGGCTCAGTAACGTTGGTGGAGCCGCTGTCATACCTGGAGATTCCACATACAACGAATGCGCCTGACATCGACGGTGAAGCGGACGCTCTATGGGCAGACGCGCCAGTGGTGACAACAGACAAGTTCGTCGAGGGCAACACTGCTGAGCCGGGCGAGTTCCGGACCTTGTGGAAGGACCACACGCTCTACGTCTACGGTGAAATTCCAGACGATGACGTCGACGTGACAGGTTCCGACCCCTGGACACAGGACTCGGTCGAGCTCTACATCGATGGAGGCAACTTCAAGAACGGCTCTTACCGCTATGACGACATGCAGGTGCGTATCAATGCAGACAACGTCGTATCGTTCGGAACCGGTGATGAGGGCTTCCAGGGCAACCGCATCACATCGGCCACCAGTCGTTACGACGGAGGCTGGACCGTAGAGGTTGCGATCTCGCTTCTCGAATATGGCGGTGTAGACACCTTCCAGGGTGTCGACTTCCAGATCAACGGAGCGACGAACGGTTCACGTCACACGATCCGTAACTGGGCAGACCCGACGGGAGCCGGCTACCAGTCGACCGCCCGCTGGGGTGTCGCCAAGCTGGTCGAGTCTGTGTCCACTGACCCAGGTGATGGTGAGCCTGGCGACGGCGAGCCTGGTGATGGCACCGACATCATCACGCCGCTGCCTGAGGACGAGGTAACGGACCAGGACAAGGGTGGTATCGAGGTACCGGACTACGCACGTCCCGGCGACACCATCACGATCCACGTAGGCACTGAGCACAGCGGCGTCGCTACCCAGACGTTCCTGTACTCCGAGCCCACGCTTATTGGCCAGTCCATCGTGGACGCGGATGGCAACATCCGTGTGACGATCCCGGCCGACACGCCACCTGGCACGCACACCATCGCCGTCTACGACGCTGATGGCAACCTGCTGGGCTGGGACACGATCGAGATTGTGGCTGCGGGCGATGATCCGCTGGCCACAACAGGAGCCGAAGGGTTCTTGCTACCGCTGACCATCGGACTCCTCCTGATGCTCGCCGGTACCGCAATGGTGATCCGACGTCAGCGATCACTAGGTGAGGACGCCGCACGGGGGTGACGGCGTGAGCGTCGCTCCGACCCGAGTTGAGACTCGTGGTCGGAGCGGCGCGCCTCGACCCACTGTAGGTGCCCCCCAGCGGCACCGACAGGGGAGGCCCACGTTCCCTCTACATAAAGCAGACGAGT
>CAZHTO010000099.1:0-8093 GCA_964535845.1 uncultured Demequinaceae bacterium
CGTTCTACACGGGCAAGCAGAAGATCATGGACACCGGTGGTCGTGTCGCACGCTTTGAAAAGCGCTACGGCAACAAGAAGTAACCGGACTTACACGTAACGACGACGTGGCCGAAGCCTTTGCTGCCATCCAGCCGCTGCTGGACGAGTACGCCGACATAGAGCGCCAGCTTGCTGACCCCGCTGTCCATGCGGACACCGGGCGTTCGCGCACGCTTGGCCGTCGGTTTGCAGAGCTCGGTCGCGTCGTTGCCGCGCATCGTGCGTGGGAAGCCGCTCAGGATGACTTGGCAGCAGCCCGCGAGATGGCGGATGTGGATCCTGAGTTCGCTGCGGAGGTTCCTGCTCTTGAGCAGACCGCTGCTGACGCAACTGAGACGCTCCGGCGCATTCTGATTCCGCGTGACCCTGATGACGCTCGTGACGTGATCATTGAGATCAAATCGGGGGAGGGTGGCGAAGAGTCCGCCTTGTTCGCCGCCGACTTGCTTCGCATGTACCTCCGGTATGCGGAGTCGCAGGGCTGGAAGTCTGAGATCCTCGAGGCTGCCGAGACCGACATGGGCGGCTACAAAGACATTTCCGTCGCACTCAAGTCCAAGGGTGCGGTTGATCCAGAACATGGCGTGTGGGCGCACCTCAAGTACGAGGGTGGCGTGCATCGAGTGCAACGCGTGCCTGCCACCGAGTCGCAAGGCCGTATTCACACGTCAGCAGCTGGCGTATTGGTATATCCCGAGGTTGAAGAGATCGCGGAGGTTGACATCGACATGAACGACGTTCGTATTGACGTCTATCGCTCGTCCGGTCCGGGTGGTCAGTCTGTGAACACCACAGATTCAGCTGTACGCCTCACTCACGAGCCCACCGGCATTGTGGTGAGTTGCCAGAATGAGAAGAGTCAGCTTCAGAACAAGGAATCCGCGATGCGGATTCTGCGCGCACGGCTACTTGCCGCTCAGCGCGAAGAAGCGGCGGCAGAAGCGCAAGATCTCCGTAAGTCTCAGGTCCGTACCGTGGACCGCTCCGAACGTATTCGCACATATAACTATCCTGAGAACCGCATTGCAGACCACCGCACTGGCTACAAGGCGTACAACCTCGACCAGGTTCTTGCTGGTGAACTAGGTCCGGTGGTGAGGTCTGCCATCGACGCAGACGAAGCCGCCCGTCTAGAAGCGCACGGCGACTAAATGTCGACCGTAGGCGTACGGTTACGCGATATTACGAGGCGTTTGGCTCAAGCGGGACTGCCGTCCCCTGAGGCCGATGCGGTGGTGCTGATGGCACACACGTACGGCTGGGAGCCCAGCGAGGTTCGCACCAAGGCCGCTCGGGACGATCGCTGGCCGCTACACCCGCTTGACCACGAACTTTTGAAGGCGCGGGTCCAGCGGCGGGTGGCGCGCGAGCCGCTTCAGCACATCACCGGCGTGGCGTACTTCCGCAACTTGGAGTTGCAAGTGGGCGATGGCGTGTTTATCCCACGCCCAGAGACGGAGCTGGTAGCGCAGGCCGCCATTGATGCTGCGCGCGCCGCGACGCCTGACAAAAACGGCAAGGTCCACGTGACTGATCTGTGTTCTGGTTCGGGAGCAATCGCGCTCGCGGTCGCGAGCGAAGTGGAGAACGCTCAGGTCAACGCGCTCGAGGCGAGTGTGGGTGCGCTCGTGTATCTACGGATCAATGCGGGGTCGCTCCCCAGCCCTGTTCGGTCGCGGGTGCGCACCGTCCTTGGCGATGCGCGTCGTTGCTTGCATCAGTTTGAAGGGTGCGTTGATGTCGTGGTGACGAACCCGCCTTACATACCACCCGATGGGGTTCCTCGAGATATCGAAGTGCGTGACTTTGATCCGCCGGAGGCCCTGTATGGCATGGGCGAGGACGGCCTCGACATTCCGCGAGCAATCATCGACGAAGCCGCCCGGTTACTGAGGGTGGGAGGGACTCTCATCATGGAACACGGCGATAACCAAGGTGACGCTTTACGCGACTTTGTCGGTAGGTCGGAGTTTTGGGCTAATGCGCGCACCGAACAGGACCTTAATGGGCGCGACCGGATGCTCATCGCCACCCGCGTGGGCATCTGAGACACTGTGACGGTGATTTACCCGTGCTTTGACGCTGCCACCTGGGGCCCGAGCCTCGATGCCGCGGTGGACGCTGTCCAGCGCGGTGCTGTGGTGGTGTTGCCCACCGACACGGTTTACGGAGTGGGCGCCGATGCGTTTAGCCCCGGTGCCGTTGCTGCGGTCCTCGCGGCAAAAGGTAGAAGTAGGCAGTCGCCACCCCCGGTTCTCATTCCCAACCTCCGTACGGTCGACGGTCTTGCACGCGACGTGCCTGAATCAGCGCGCGTCTTGATGGAAGCGCTGTGGCCTGGCGCGTTAACAGTGATTGTTCATGCTCAGCCTTCATTGGCATGGGATTTGGGTGACACTCATGGCACGGTCGCGCTCCGCATGCCTGATCACGAGGCAGCGCTCGCATTGTTGAATCGCACCGGGCCACTGGCTGTGACGAGTGCGAACCGCACCGGTGAGTCGGCCGCGACCACCGCTGAGAACGCTCGAGAGCAATTGGGCGACACCGTAGCTGTGTACCTCGACGGTGGTGATGCACCGTTAGGCACGGCATCGACCATTGTCGACGCCACAGATCCGGCCGGCTTGCGAGTAGTGCGTCAAGGTGCGTTCTCTATGGAGCGCTTGGCCGAGGTCGTTGGGCTAGACGCGTTTGCCCCGGCAACTCAGGGGGGCGGCGCCGGGTGAAGGTTTATCTCACCCTCATGGTGATTTCGGCACTTGTGACGTATGCGGCGACCCCCGCGATGCGGCACCTGGCCTTCCGCATAGGTGCGGTGACCGCGGTGCGCGAACGAGACGTGCATGCTGTTCCCACCGCCCGCCTTGGGGGGTTGGCACTCTTTTTAGGCTTGGCAGGCGGGATCGTCATCGCCTATAACATCCCCTTCTTAGCGCCAGTGTTTGCCGCGTCTGGGGCGGCATGGGGCGTACTAAGCGGAGCTGCAGTCGTGTGTGCGTTGGGCATCGCCGACGACATCTGGGACCTCGACTGGATGGCTAAGCTCGCGGGCCAAGTACTCGGTGCTTTGCTGATGGCGTGGAGTGGCGTCCAGCTCGTCACTGTGCCTATTGCTGGGCTCACTATTGGCTCTTCATATCTGTCTCTTGCCGCCACGGTGATTGTGGTGGTGGTCGCGATGAATGCCGTGAACTTCGTCGATGGTTTGGATGGTCTTGCCGCCGGCATGGTCGCCATTGGCGGGGCAGCGTTCTTTACGTACACATATGTGTTGACGCGTGAAGCGACTCCTGGTGACTACTCTTCGCTTGCCACGCTTATTTTGGCCATCTTGGTAGGGGCGTGTCTGGGGTTCTTACCGCACAATTTGAACCCTGCACGAATCTTCATGGGGGACTCGGGGTCGATGGTGCTGGGCCTCGTGATCGCGGGGGCAGCGATCGTCGTGACGGGCCAGATTGACCCCTCGGCAGTATCCGAAAGAGTGTCGCTACCAGCCTTCATTCCTATCGTGTTGCCCATTACGGTCGTAGCGGTTCCACTCATCGATATGACGCTCGCGGTCATACGACGGACTCTTCGTGGACAGTCGCCATTCATGCCTGATGCGCACCACCTCCATCACGTCTTGTTACGGGCTGGACACTCCCATCGATGGGCAGTGGGCGTGCTGTATATGTGGACTGCCGTCCTATCTTTTGGGACGGTGTCGCTGGTCTTTGTGCCCTTACGGGTTGCGCTAGTTCTCATTGGCTCCGGAGTGGTGGCGGCCAGCATCATCACCTTCTCTCCGGCGCTGCAGCGGGCGCTTTCACGCACCTGGCGTCACGCGGGTGACAGTGTGAGGCCGCTTCAACGACTTACCCCTGAGGGGCACCACCAAGACTCGCTTGACTCCGATGCCAAAGATGGCACGTCCCACACAGGTGCGGGGGAGCAGGACCCCTCCCGCGCATCGGCCCTACACACGACGCACCCCCAGGAGAAGACATGACAGAAGAAGCCGCAACCTACCGTCGTGCCTTCCGCGTGACTGCCATCGGACTCGCAGCCTTAGCGATCATTGCGGCACCGGTGGGACTACTCATCGCTGGCTCAGCAGGGCTCTTAGCCGCCGAGGTGGGAGTCGCAGTTGCGGCACTGGCAGGTCTCACAACCCAAGCGGCGATGATGATCGGACATCGGCGGGCGCCGAACTTTATGGCGGTAATCATGCTCGGCTCGTGGTTGCTCAAGATGGTGATTATCGTGGTCGCATTACTGTTACTGCAGGGTATCGACGGTTTTCACCGGGGGTTGCTTGCAGCATTCGCCCTAGTAGGGGTGGTCTGGACCCTTGCGATAGACCTGTGGTCAGTTCAGACCAGTCGGATTACTTACGTAGACCCGGGTTCCAAGTAGCCTCAGGAATACGTTAGGATTCTGGGGCACCAAGGCCCTGCCCCATGGGTGGCCTGTCCTCGCGAGCTTCACGACACCTGGAGATAATTCTGTGGCGAATCTAGCCCTGGATGCGGCATCGACTGCCGTGACCGAGCTCGCTGCCGACGAGTCCGAATCGTCCGGCTTCTTCGGATGGCTTTTCTACTCGGATGGCTTCCACGCCCCCACCGTGGGCGAATTCTTCCCCCAGCCGTTGCTGTGGGAGGGGACTCTCTTCGAGTTCAACCGGGTCACGCTCGCGCGCGTCATCGCCGCGACAGCCCTGATCCTTATTTTCTGGCTGGTTGCGCGCCGCGCCAAGCTGATCCCTACGCGCGGTCAGTCTGTGATCGAGATGATCCTCGACTTCGTGCGGGTGCAGATCGTCGAGCCAGTGATGAGCAAAGAGAACACGCGCAGGTTCCTGCCGTTCCTCACCACGCTGTTTTTGGCTGTCTTTACGTTCAATATCACGGGCGTAATGCCGTTCGTGAACATGCCGGGTACCGCGTTGATCGGGTTGCCTATCGTGATGGCGATCTGGGTCTACGTGCTGTACCTGGTTGTGGGGGTCAAGCAACACGGCGTGGGTGGCTACCTGAAGACCAGCCTGTTCCCGGCGGGCGTACCCAAGTTCATCTACATTCTGCTTACGCCTATCGAGTTCCTGCAGGTGTTCGTGCTCCGGCCGGCCACGCTCGCACTACGACTTGCGGCGAATATGATCGCCGGCCACTTGCTGTTGGTGCTGTGCTTTGCCGCGACCCAATACCTCTTCTTCGAGGCCTCCGCGTATTTGAAGGCGCTGGGCCCCGTGACGTTGCTTGCAGGCCTAGCCTTCACTCTGTTCGAAATCTTCGTATCGGGCCTGCAGGCCTACATCTTTGTCATGCTTTCGTCGGTCTACCTCACCATGGCCGTCGAAGAAGAGCACTAAACCCCATCAGGATCTGCGGTGCCGACCTGGCCTCGCTTCAACGGAAGGAACAAAAGTGGACATCACGTTACTCGCTGAGGTCGCCGAGAACATCGGGGTCACCGGCAACATCGCCATGATCGGTTACGGTCTTGCGACGCTTGGTCCAGGTATTGGTCTTGGAATTCTCATTGGTAAGACCGTCGAGGGCATGTCGCGTCAGCCTGAGGTTGCAGGCCAGCTACGCGCCACCATGCTTATTGGTGTGGCGTTCGTTGAGGTCATCGCCTTGCTAGGCTTCGTCGCCGGCTTCCTCTTCACGTAATGATCACGTCAGACCTCATCGTTCTTGCAGCAGATACTGGCGAAGAAATCGCCGGGGTGCGACTGCTGATACCCGCCGCTTACGACATTCTGTGGTCTGCGGTCGTGTTCGCGATTGTCGTGGGGCTCTTCGTATGGAAGATCCTCCCGATGTTCCAGCGCGTGCTCGACGAGCGTACCGAGAAGATTGAGGGCGGCATCCTCAAGGCGGAAAAGGCTCAAGAAGAGGCTGCTGCGGCCCTCGAGGAGTACACCGCTCAGCTCACCGACGCACGTGCCGAAGCCGCGCGTATCCGCGAGGATGCACGCGCCGAGGCAAGCCAGATCGCAACCGAAACGCGCGAGACGGCAGCGGGCGATGCCCAACGGCTGGTGGAGACCGCGAAGAAGCAAATTGAGGCCGAGCGTCAGCAGGCAATCGTGTCACTGCGTGGTGAAGTGGGCGTACTCGCCACCGAACTGGCCTCGCGCATTGTGGGCGAGGCACTCGCGGACGACGCTCGCCAGCAGCGCATTATCGACTCATTCCTCGATGACCTCGAGGTAGAGGTCACGCAGAGCAAGGCAAAGGGATAGGGCAGATGCGCGGAACCAGTCAGGCCTCGCACGACCAGGTGCTTGCCGAGTTTGACCCTGTGGCAACTGCAGCAGGTGAGGACGGCGTCACCATCGCGGAACACCTTTTCGCGGTCGTGGATGCGTTGGACACGTCGGCATCGCTTAGGCGAGCGCTTACGGATCCAGCGCGCCCTGGTACGGACAAGGCCTCATTGGTCAACCAACTCTTCAACTCACTCGAGCCCCGCGCGATCAACGCGGCTGCCGCCTTTGCGAACGCAAGGTGGTCAGCCGAGGCGGACCTCGCAGAGTCAATCGAAGAGGCTGGTGAGCTGGCGCTTTTTGCTCACGCGCAGAACACCGGCTCGCTTGAAACGGTTGAGGAGCAGTTGTTCCGTGTAGAGCGCATCCTCGTGGCTGAGCGAGATCTGGTGGTGGCGATGGGCAACCGCTCTGCCACTCAAGAACAGCGTCTCGCTTTGCTCGAAGCCACGCTTGGCGGCAAGTTGCACCCCACGACGCAGGCATTGCTCACTCGTGTGGTGGGTAAGCCCCGGTCGCGACGACTGGTGCCTGCTATCCAGGCTTTGCTTGAGGCTGCCGCCGCGCGCCGCGGCCGGTCGGTCGCGAGCGTGACCGCCGCAGTAGAGCTCAGCGCTGCCCAGCGCACGCGGCTAGCGGCGATTCTTGAAGAGGCCTATGGCCGCCAAATACAGATTAACGTCGCCGTGGACCCTGAGGTTCTAGGTGGCATCCGAGTTCAGGTCGGGTCCGAGGTGGTGGACGGAACCGTCCTCAGCCGGCTCGACGAGGCCCGACGGCGACTCGTCGGCTAGTGAAGACGACACCGCACTGCGGTAGTAACAGGAGAATGAGACATGGCTGAGTTGACGATCAGTCCCGACGAGATTCGGGCTGCGCTCGATAGTTACGTGAAGTCGTACGAGCCGAGCGGCGTAGTGACCGAAGAAGTCGGTCGAGTGACCCTTTCAGGCGACGGCATCGCGCAAGTTGAAGGCCTGCCTGGGTGCATGGCGAACGAGCTCCTACGCTTTGAAGACGGAACGCTGGGCCTGGCGCTCAACTTGGACGTGCGCGAAATCGGTGTCGTGGTGCTTGGTGAGTTCACCGGTATCGAAGAGGGCCAGATCGTGCACCGCACCGGTGAGGTCCTCTCGGTTCCAGTAGGCGAGGGCTACCTGGGTCGCGTCGTTGACCCACTCGGTCAGCCCATCGACGGCCTCGGGGACATCGAGACCGATGGTCGCCGTGCGCTTGAGCTTCAGGCACCTGGCGTGATGGTGCGTAAGTCGGTTCACGAGCCGCTTCAGACTGGTCTGAAGTCGATCGACGCGATGATTCCGATTGGCCGTGGCCAGCGTCAGCTGATTATTGGTGACCGCCAGACCGGCAAGACGGCGATCGCGATCGACACGATCATCAACCAGAAGGAAAACTGGGAAACCGGCGACCCGAGCAAGCAGGTGCGTTGCATCTACGTAGCGATCGGCCAAAAAGGCTCGACTATTGCTGCAGTGCGTGGTGCCCTTGAAGAGGCCGGCGCGCTCGAGTACACAACCATTGTGGCGTCGCCCGCATCGGACCCCGCAGGCTTCAAGTACTTGGCTCCCTACACCGGCTCGGCCATCGGCCAGCACTGGATGTATGACGGCAAGCACGTCCTGATTGTTTTCGATGACCTCTCCAAGCAGGCCGAGGCGTACCGCGCCGTGTCGCTGCTGTTGCGCCGCCCGCCGGGCCGCGAGGCATACCCCGGCGACGTCTTCTACTTGCACTCGCGTCTGCTCGAGCGTTGTGCCAAGCTCTCG
>CAZHTO010000100.1:0-8027 GCA_964535845.1 uncultured Demequinaceae bacterium
GCACTCGTGGAGCGCACGAGAGAGTACATGCGCATCATCCCTCACGAGCCGTACGAGACTCCCCGGTCCGTGCAGGTGTACGGCGTGGACCCCGCAACCATCGGTGCCGCAGTCAAGATGCTGGTGGAAGAAGACCGTGCCGACCACATTGACATGAATTTTGGTTGCCCCGTCCCTAAGGTGACAAAAAAGGGCGGGGGAGCAGTGCTGCCATGGAAGCGGGACCTGTTCCGCGACATCGTGCGGGCCGCGGTGCGTGAAGCTTCCCGCTTTGACATCCCGGTGACCGTGAAAATGCGCAAGGGCATTGACGACGATCACCTCACGTATTTAGACGCGGGAATCATGGCTGAGCGCGAAGGCGTCGCGGCAGTCGCACTCCACGCGCGCACCGCGGCTGACTTCTATTCAGGTACGGCGGACTGGGAGGCGATCGCTCGTCTTAAAGACGCGGTGCGCACCATTCCGGTGTTGGGCAATGGCGACATCTGGTCGGCAGAAGACGCGCTGGCCATGGTTGAGCAGACCGGGTGTGACGGCGTTGTCGTTGGCCGCGGGTGCCAGGGCAGGCCGTGGCTATTCGGTGACTTACAGGCCGCTTTTGAGGGGCGTTCGGAGCGGACCCACCCCGGCCTGCGGGAGGTGGCTGACACCATCTACCGACACGGCGAGCTGATGATTCCGTTCTACGGTGACGACGAGCTTAAGGCAATGCGGGAACTGCGCAAGCACATGGCCTGGTACCTCAAGGGTTACCCCGTCGGTGGTGGCCTTCGGCGTGAACTTGGCTTGGTAGAGACGCTTGCGCAGTTGCGTAGCATGCTCGACTCATTGCCGCTCGACGAGCCGTATCCCGGCAAGGCCGCCGAAGGAGCCCGTGGGCGGCAAGGCACACCCAAACGGCCTGCGTGCCCCGACGGGTGGCTCGATACTCAGGACATCACGCCCGACATCGAGCTTCGCCTGCGCGAGGCGGAGCTGAGCGTCTCTGGCGGCTAGCAACGCTGCCTACGCTGTGAACCCAAGGAGCTTCAGTCATGCGCCACACTCCCCGGTATCTGATGACGGATCCGAACGAGGTCAAGCGACTTGTCCGCAGGCACCCGTGGGCCACGATTGTGTCGTCGACATCCCAAGGTCTTATTGC
Source organism: uncultured Demequinaceae bacterium (assembly GCA_964535845.1). Lineage (GTDB taxonomy): Bacteria > Actinomycetota > Actinomycetes > Actinomycetales > Demequinaceae > Demequina. The sequence goes on from CAZHTO010000100.1 coordinate 1,148, forward strand.
ATCGCATTACCCAGTGTTGCTTGATGAAACGGCTGACGAGATCGTTCTTCTCACACATTTTGGGCGGCCTGACGACCTTTTGCACGAGTTGGGCGAACGGGAAATCCTGGTGATCATCCAAGGGCCGCACGACTATGTGTCGCCCAGTTGGTACGAGCCCGGTGACATTGTCCCGACCTGGAACCACGTGACCGCGCACCTATACGGGATACCTGAGGTGCTGTCAGAAGAAGATACCTACGCGATGCTCGCGGACCTCACTGATCACTTTGAGAAGCACTATCCAGAGGGCCGCAGCCTCTCGGAAGACGAGGACGGCACGCGCAGGCTAGCCAAAGGAACCGTTGGATTGCGCGTTCAGGTGACCCGCTTCGATGCTCGTGCCAAGCTGAGCCAGAACAAGAGCGCTCAGGTGGTAGAGCGGGTCACCACTGAGTTCGCAAAAAGTAATGAGGCGTTGGCCGAAGAGATGCGACGGGCACAACCTCACGAAATTGCTCCTGGTAAGTAGTTCGCGAGGCCCCTAGAATAGGCCCGCACAAGCACGCCGCCGCAACACCGCGAGTGGCGAGGCGATGAGGGGGCTACGTTCATGAACGCACAACGCGCTGTCGCGGGGGCGGCACTCGTACTAGTACTGATGCTTGCCGGCTGCTCGAGCTCTGACGAGGAACAGGCGGCGCCTTCGCCGCCAGTCGACGGGTCAGGCGCCACACCAGGGGAGGCGGGCGGCTCTCAGCAGCCGGAGCCTACCGCGACCGAAGACCCCATCGATCTGGCCTCTGTCCGGCTAGTCAACGATGAGTACTTTGCTCAGTTTCCGGACTTCGATCCCGTGCACGCGGGGGCGTCGTCCGACAGCGTTGCTGACATTACATCTGGCACCTGGACCTTCCCCGATGAAGCGACGGCTGGCTACGTGCAACTGACCTCACCTGAGCCGGGTCACCTTCATGTGATGCCCAGCCAGGGAGAGTCCGGTATCAGTATTGACTTTTCCGCGAACTACAACTCCTTCGGAGAGACCTGGTTCCCGCACCACGTTGAACTGGTCTTCAACGTAGCGGGCACGGACCCTGCTACGGGTGTGCTGGACACCCGCTTGGCCACAGTGACCCACCTGTACTTGAACACTGTGTGGAGTGACTGGAAGGCGGTTCTGCGGCCAATCGCTGACGTCCCAGAGTTGAGCACCGCTATTGCAGAGGGTATGAGCGGCACTGCGGGGTCATACATGTTCCGTCATCACGGGGAGCCCATCGCGGTGCGGGTGCTCACCAAGGACCGCCTGCAGGGAGATTTGGCGACCACTGAACGCAGTTCTATCTCCATGTATGGAGTCTCGCCTAAGGACGGCGAGACCGAGGGTCACGTGCTCATCTCAGCGGGCAGTGCGTGGGTCAATCTGAAATTTGACGGTGACTGGCAACTCGACGCCTTTGACGCAGCGACTCCACTGGGCCCTTCCACGGTTGCGCTCGATGGGGCCGACCACGTGCTCTACACGCACGACGGCAGCGCTGTGACGGTGACTAACGCCCACCCTGATCTCCAGTACCACCCCATCTCGATCACGGGCAAGGATCTCAAGGTTTTGACAGGTGACCAACTCGAATTTCCGGAGAACACCTGGTGGGTCTACGCCAGGCCCATTTCCCGTGGCGACTAATGGTGGCGAACTCGCTGGCTGGTACCTGCAGTCATACGTAACGGATAGCATCGACGCGTGAGTGCAATACCTGAGGGCTACAGCGAAGCGGACGTTGAACGCTGGATGCCCGAGCCCCCCAAAATCGCCCAACGCACCCACTTTGAACGCGACCGAGCGCGCATTGTGCACTCGAGCGCGTTGCGTCGGCTAGGCGCGAAGACGCAGATCCTGGGGCTCGGCTCGGGCGACTTTGTGCGCACCCGGCTCACGCACTCACTCGAGGTCGCACAGGTGGGACGTGAACTCGGTAAGGCGCTGGGCTGTTCGCCAGACATCGTGGACGCGGCCTGCCTGGCGCATGACCTGGGGCACCCGCCCTTTGGTCACAACGGCGAGCGCGCGCTCGACCAGGTGACGCGCCACATTGGCGGCTTCGAAGGTAATGCCCAAACCCTGCGCTTGCTCACCCGGCTAGAGCCCAAGTCGTTCAACGCAAGAACCGGCACCAGTGTCGGCCTCAATCTGACACGCGCCAGCCTGGATGCCACCGTGAAGTACCCGTGGCGCGAGCCTGCGGCCCCGCTGCGCCCTGACGGCAAGCCGAGTCGCAAGTTTGGTGCCTACGAGGACGATGTCCCGGTATTTGAATGGTTGCGTGCCGGCACGGAAGGCACCCGTCAGAGCTTTGAGGCGCAGGTGATGGATGTTGCCGACGATATTTCGTATTCAGTCCATGACCTCGAAGATTCGATTGTGTATCGCGTGGTGAAGTTGTCGGTGCTACGCGACCCTGGCCGTGCGCGCGAAGTTATTGACCACGTGCGTGAGTGGTACGGCTCAGGTGAAGAAGAGGCTCTTCTCGCGGCGTTGAGCCGACTTCAAGCGTTCGAGTGGTGGGCCGATGACTACGACGGGTCGCGGCAGTCGCTTGCGTCTTTGAAGGACATGACAAGCCAGCTCATCGGGCGCTTTGCCCAGGCAATTTACCAGGCGACTCGTGCGGAGTACGGGCCTGGATCGCTCACCCGGCACCGTGCTTCACTGGTGATTCCGCAGCACACGGTGGATGAAATCTTGTTACTCAAGGGGGTGGCGGTCCATTTCTTGATGGCACCCCGCGAGACTAGCCCCACGTATAAGAAGCAGCGCCGGGTGCTCAAGGAGTTGGTGGCGGCCATCGCAGAACGGGGAGCGCAGGCGATGGAGCCCCAGTTTGCAGCCGACTATGACGAGGCTGCCGGCGACAACGAGCGCCTACGGGTGGCCGTTGACCAGGTGGCGTCGCTTACGGACACCTCTGCGTACAACTGGCATCACAAGTACTGCGTGAGTAATTAGGGCCGATGCGCGGCTGCAGTAGCCTCGCGGGTGTCGGTTGTTCTCGGCCTCAGTAACAGCCACAGCGCCACGATGGGCAGAACCAGAGGCACCCAGCCATAAGCGGAGCCGTATCCGGTCCACACGGTGTGGTCGGGCCACCATTCGGGCACGAGGTAACCCAAGGTGCCTACAACGACGACTCCGGTGAGTTCGGTGATGGTGCCCCACACGGCGGTCGCCCTCCATCCGCGCCACAGCGCGATGGCGATCACGACGTAAAGCACTGCAGAGGCGCCTGAGAGCAGGTACGGAACCGGCGCATCGGCCAATTTTGTGGTGATCTGAACCACTGATCTACCGGTTGCGGCGAGGCCGAGCACGCCATATGCGGCGATGAGGAGCAAGCGACCGATGGCTGACATTAGGCCCCGAGTAGCTCGTATACGCGCCACACCAGCACGGCTGCCGCGATGGCCACGATGAGCGCAGCTCCACCGTCAACCCGAGCAATTTGGTCTGGTTGCAGCACGGGCCGGTTGGGGTCGGGGTCGACTGCTGCCGCATCGGGTTCACCGAGCCGGCCAATTCCCAGGAGCGGCAAGAGCACCAGTGAGGCCAGCAGGTAGCCCAGGGTCAAGACCAGACCAGCGTCGTTACCGCCCAGGAGCAGGCCCACTACTGCGATGAGGTGAATTGCCGTCACCACCCATGTGCCCGTGACAGCCCACTGCAATACCCGGTGGGCTCGTACCTGCACCATGGTGATGATGCCCATGATGGCCAAGGCTCCGAACGCCACCAGAACAAAGGGGTAGATCACCCCGGTGTATAGACCCATTTACTGTTGCTGTTGAGACTGCTGTACGCGCATGGGAAGTCGTGTGACTTCAGCGTCATCAATCGAGATCACCCACGTGAACTTGCCCGCCTCAGCAAAACGCAATCCGTCGATGGTGAAGGCAAAACTCGCAACCTGCTCATCGCCGTCTACCAAGTGTGGGGGACGGCCAAGCGTGAAGTCGCCACCCATTCCCCGCACAGGCTGTGGCTTGCCTTCAGAGTCAGCACGCAGTCCAATCGGGTACTCGACGCCGTCCTCGGTGACGAGCTTGAGTTCGAACTTATGCGAGGCGTTCGTCGCGGTAAAGGGCACGTGCACGGTGGCGGCCACGGCGAGGCGACGGTGGGCTGCAGGGAACTGGCGCACATAAATAGTGTTCCAGCCGGCGCCAAGAGCGTAGATTTTGCCCTGGACGACCTCAGCGGAATCTGCAAGGAAGGCATCGACTCTCACGGGAGGTCCTTTCGGTCAGGTGTGTGTCACCAAGCCTACCGACCCTAGCGAGATGTTTCGTGCGGGTTCAGGCATACGGCGTCCCCGAGTAAGGTGATGCCGTGGCAGGCACAATCAATCGAGACGACATCGCGGCTGTCCGCGAGCGTGCGCCGATTGAGGACATCGTGGGTCAACACGTCGCGCTTAAGAGCGCTGGAGTGGGCTCACTCAAAGGGTTATGCCCTTTCCATGACGAACGTTCACCCTCGTTCCACGTACGCCCTGGCGTTGGCCGCTGGCATTGCTTTGGCTGTGGAGAAGGCGGCGACGTCATCGAGTTCGTCATGCGCATGGATGGGTTGCCTTTTGCCGAGGCAGTGGAGTACCTGGCCGACAAAGCCGGAGTGCAACTGCGTTACGAGGCTGGGGGGCAAGCCCGTCGAGAGGGCACTCCAGGCTTACGTAAGCGGCTATTGGAAGCCCACCGAATTGCCGCCGCCTACTTTGCTGAACAGTTGCACTCACCCGAGGCGCGCATCGGCCGCGATTTTTTGCGTGAGCGAGGTTTTGATGGCGACGCGGCCACGACTTTTGGGGTGGGTTATGCGCCCCAAGGCTGGTCGAACCTTGCGGATTACTTGCGCGGCAAAAACTTTACGGAAGACGAACTTCGTGCAACGGGGCTCATGTCCGAGGGTGCGCGCGGCCTGTACGACCGGTTCCGCGGCCGGCTGGTGTGGCCCATCCGGGACGTGACAGGCGAGACCATCGGTTTTGGTGCGCGACGCCTCCACGAGGACGACCAAGGGCCTAAGTACCTCAACACCCCTGAGACAGCGCTCTACAAGAAGAACCAGGTGCTTTACGGACTGGACCTCGCTAAGACGGGCATCAGGTCAGAGCGGACCACCGTGGTGGTCGAGGGGTACACCGACGTGATGGCGTGTCACCTCGCTGGAATCACGAACGCGGTTGCGACGTGCGGCACGGCCTTTGGTGGCGAGCACGTCAAGGTAGTACGGCGCCTCATGGGAGACATGGGCGGCATGCAAAACAAGGTAGGGGAGTCGGGCGCCAAAGTCGTATTCACGTTCGATGGCGATGAGGCCGGGCAAAACGCTGCCCTCAAGTCGTTCCAGCTCGAGCAACAGTTCTTGGCCCAAACATATGTTGCGGTGGACCCGGACGGTAAAGACCCCTGTGACTTGCGCGTGGAGGGCGGCGACACTGCGGTACGGCAACTGCTCGAGCGACGCTTGCCGCTCTTTGAGTTTGTGATCCGTACGTCGCTTGCGTCGCACGATTTGGACACCGCGGAGGGCCGCGTAGCTGCCTTGCGGGCCGCAGCGCCGGTTGTCGCGGGCATTAAGGACAGGGCGCTCCAACCTGAGTATTCGCGGCTCCTGGCTGGCTGGCTGGGGATGGAGACTGAAGGGGTGATGAGGGCGGTGGCCAATGCGGGCAAGGCTCGTCAGCAAGGCGCTGCTCCCGCTACAGGAGCCATCCCAGTACAGGCGGCCGATGCGCCCTCCAGGCCTAATCCACGTGACCCCGTTGTGCGTGCTGAGGCGATGTCGCTGGGCGTCTTGCTACAGGCACCGCGTGAACTCGCCATGGATCCGCTCGGGGCTGGCGTGTTGCGTGACCTGGATGCCTCTGCGTTTACGGTGCCCCAGTACCGGGCAGTGTTTGAGGCCATATTGGCTGCCGGCGCACCAGGGAGTGCCGGGCCTGACTGGGCTAATGACGTGGCCGAACAGGCGGGGGAGACGCTCGCGGGCATCGTGTCTGAACTCGCGGTGACACCGCTACCGCACGACCGTCCCGATGCGCTGGGGCATTGGGCGGGAACGGTGCTTGCGCGCGTGCTCGACCTGAGCCTCACCAGGCAAATCGGTGAAGTGCGCGGCCGCATGCAGAGGGCCGAGCCTGGCAGTGAGGCCCACAGCCAAGGTTTTACTGACTTGATCGCGCTCGAGGGCCGGCGCCGGGCACTTCGCGAACCCTAACCTCCGACCATCCCGTCTGCCGATTTCTCGCGCGTGTCAAGTTCGATTTACGACGCAGAACGCACCGCAGCAGCGTGTCTCGGTAGTGACCCTGGGGGTCGCAGATCTGACCCGCGCGCGGAAGTTCTATGCGGATGGGCATGTCTGGGAGCTCGCAGTCAACCCCGCCTGGGACCTCGCTGAGGACGGTTCAGTGACGATTTCGGATGGGTCGACTGCCGCATCATAGGAGTGGATCGTCCAGGTACAACAAAGGCCGGTCCTGAGGTAAAGGACCGGCCTTGTGTGAGCTCCTCCAGTTGGACTCGAACCAACAACCTGCCGATTAACAGTCGGCTGCTCTGCCAATTGAGCTATGGAGGATCGCGAAGCACGAGTTTACATGATTTACGGGGCCTCTAGACCACTCGTGGACACAAGCGGTGCGTGGGCGCAGATAGACTAGCGCGCGGTCGCTCTTATGGCGGCCGGATGTACCCATCAGGGCCAGTAGCTCAGCCGGTTAGAGCAACGGACTCATAATCCGTCGGTCGCGGGTTCGAGCCCCGCCTGGCCCACTTACACTCGCAGGTTTCGACTTGGCGACCTAGTCGACGACAACGATCGTAAAACTCTCAGTCACGG
>CAZHTO010000101.1:0-8012 GCA_964535845.1 uncultured Demequinaceae bacterium
CCGGGTCGATGCAGCTACTTGGTGCGCCAGCCGTCCTGCCAGTGAAAGCCGCCACGGATGGCACGGCGCATCGCGTTCATCGAATTGGCGATAGTCGTCTGGTAGACCCGCGACTCATCGGTCTCGGCCTCTTCGGCCATGCGTCGCGAGCCAGACTCGAAGTGCTCGAGGTACTCCGCGAACCGCGCACGCTCAGCCTCTTGGCCGCGCACAAACTCCTCTGATGGGTTCGAGTCAGTCATCAAGCTTCCCTCCGGATCGTCGCATACTCAAAAACATGAACCCATCGTCGCGTGGGCCACTGCGCACCTAGCGTACGGCCCAAGTAGACCTGGCCCGCGCATCGCCCCTCGGTGGGGTGTGGCGTGGACGCGGTTCACATCCCACGGGCTGTGGCCTCTTCGTTGAGTCGACGCAACGCACTCAGCACCTTGTCACGGTCCGTTGTTCCCCACAGCGGCGGCATGGACCGCGCAAGGAAGCCGCCATAACGGGCGGTCGACAACCTTGAGTCAAGCACCGCCACCACCCCACGGTCCCCCGCGGACCTAATGAGCCGACCCGAGCCCTGCGCAAGCAACAGCGCCGCCTGAGTTGCTGCAACCGCCATAAAGCCATTGCCACCAGACTTGGCAACCGCCTCGGACCGAGCTTGTGAAATGGGCTCATCCGGGCGGGGAAACGGAATCCGGTCAATCACCACGAGGGATGCAGTGGGGCCCGGCACATCGATGCCCTGCCACAACGACGTCGAGCCAAACAAGCACGCTCGCGGGTCCTCACGAAAGCGTTCCACCAGGGTAGGCAACTGGTCATCGAGTTGATACAGGACAGGAACATCGAGCCTGGCGCGCATCGCCTCTGCAGCTGCCTGCCCTGCGCGATGCGAAGAAAAGAGACCGAGCGTGCGCCCGCCAGCGGCTTCGATGAGTTCCGCAAGTTCGTCCAAGGCTTGCTCGGAGATCCCTCCCTGAGCGGGGCGCGGCAGGTGGGACGCCACATACAGAATTCCTTGCCGGCTGTAATCGAAGGGACTCCCCGCATCCATAGAGACCGGGCTATCTACGCCAAGATGGCGGGCCATTGCTGCGAAGTTCCCGCCCAGGGCAAGCGTGGCGGACGTGAACACCGCGGCCTTGTCAGAGATGAGCTTTTCGCGAATGAGGCCCGCGACATCGAGCGGCGCCGCCACAATACGGACGGCCTCACGTGACTCGTAGTCACCGTCAGGTGGCGCAAGCCACACCACGTAGCGACCGTGCTCTCCCAACAGCTCTTCACACACATCAAATATCTCGGTCAGTGCTGCAGAAGCGACCTTGGCGGTGGCCGATGCGCCATCTGCCGACCGCGGACCATCACCTTGCTCTTTGGTGATCTTTTGCACCTCGGACAGTGCGGCACGAGTGGCGCCGCGGAGCAGGTCGACAGCCTCTGCAAGCTCTTCTGGCAGCCCGAGACGTAGCCGACCGGGTTCGCAATCGCCAAGCGCCGCGTCGAGAGAGCGCGCAGCCCGGTCCATGTCGTCTGTACGAACCCCGCACCGTCTCGCCGCACGCCCTGCCCGGTCGACTCGCTGGAGCGTGAGCTCGTGAGTAGCCGCAGATGTGATGCGCCCTACCAGTTCGTGGGCTTCGTCAACAATAAGCGCGTGGTGCTCCCCGAGCATGTCGTGGCTTGCCGCTTGCACTCCCAATACTGCGTGATTGGTGACCACTATGGGAGCATGCGCGGCGTGCTCGCGGACTTGTTGAGAAAAGCACTCGGACACCATAGGGCACTTCGATTCCAGGCACTCCCTGCCAGAAACGCTTACTTGTGCCCAGGCACGACCAGAGACGCCCGGTACTAAGTCGTCCCGGTCGCCCGTAGTCGTTTCTTGTGCCCACTCGTGCAGGCGAGCAACCTCCTTGCCAAGATCGCTCGTGGGGCCCGCGGAGATGGGAAGCATCTCGTCATCCGGCTCGCCGTAGCCACCGGCCATCTTATGGACACACAGGTAGTTGCTACGGCCCTTAAACAGTGCGATCTCAGGACGAGCGCCCAGTTCGTTCTCGAGCGCGTCGACGACGAGCGGCAAGTCCTTGGTGAAAACTTGTCGTTGAAGCGCGAGCGTTGCGGTCGATACCACCACCCGCTTGTTCTCGCGCACCGCGTGCGCCACTGCGGGCACTAGGTACCCAAGCGACTTTCCAGTACCGGTTCCCGCCTGAACAAGCGCATGCTCGCCCTCTGCGAGTGCACGATCCACTGCCTGGGCCATCGATGTCTGCCCATCGCGTTCGACTCCCCCGAGCGCAGCTACTGCTGTCGACAGCAACCGCACAGCTTCAGTTGGAGCCGAGCCATCAGTCTGGTCAGAATCTACTGGTGCGCCGTCATTCGCCGTAGCAACCTCTTCGATGGCGACCACTTCGATGGCGGCCTCTTCTCCCACCGACACTGTGGACCCGGCCTCGCTCCGGCTCACGCGGCGTCAGCGGCAGCCTGGAGCCGTGCCGCGAGCGCGTCGTCAACCATTGCGATAAGTCGAGTGCCCTCGGGCTCGTGCGTGACTTCAATAACTTCGCCGTGCAGGTGGGTGTCGCTAATCAAATCACCACGGGTGTAAGGCACCACCAGATCGACACGGACCTCCGGTCGTGGCAACTCATCGGCAATCAACGCCATGAGCGCGTCGATGCCCTGTCCTGTGAGTGCTGAGACCTCGATGGTGGTCTCTGGCCGTGCTCGGAGCCGCATCAGAACGTCGTCCTGAGCAGCGTCTACCTTGTTAAGTACCAGGACCTCTCTCACCTGGTCAGCGCCAGGAACGTCAGAGAGCACGGTGCGTACTGCACTGATTTGCCCCTCCGGGTCAGGGTGCGACGCGTCCACTACGTGCAACATGAGATCTGCGTGTGACACCTCTTCAAGCGTCGATGCGAAAGCCGCCACCAATTGGTGGGGAAGGTCACGTACAAAGCCCACCGTGTCGGACACGGTGAACTGGCGGCCGTCTGGAGTCTGCGACCGCCGGACAGTGGGGTCTAGCGTGGCAAAGAGTGAGTTCTCCACGAGCACTCCAGCCCCGGTGATGCGGTTCAGGAGCGAGGATTTGCCGGCGTTGGTGTACCCAACAATCGCGACGTTAGGAAGTGAAAGTCGGCGATCCCTGCGTACTTCGCGGGCTGGAGCCATCGCCTTAATTTGGCGGCGCAGTTGGCCCATCCGAGTGCGGATGCGCCGGCGATCGAGCTCGATTTTGGTCTCACCGGGCCCACGGGATCCAATGCCTTCCCCGCCCGCGACACGGCCACCTGCTTGCCGTGACATTGACTCTCCCCAACCGCGCAGGCGCGGCAGCAAGTATTCGAGTTGAGCGAGTTCGACCTGGGCTTTGCCCTCTTTCGACTTGGCGTGCTGGGCGAAAATGTCCAGGATAAGTGCCGTACGATCGATGACTTTGACTCGCACCACGTCCTCAAGCGCGCGTCGCTGGCTGGGCGCCAAGTCGTCGTTGACGATGACCGTGTCTGCCCCCACCGCGGCAACGATGTCTCGCACCTCTTCAGCCTTACCGCGCCCAATATATGTGGCAGGGTCCGGGTGTGGTCGTCTTTGCAACACCCCATCGAGCACCTCTGAGCCTGCAGTTTCTGCAAGTGCAGCGAGTTCGCGCAGCCCCACCTCTGCCTCTTCGGCACTACCGTGAACCCATTGGCCCACCAGCACCACGCGCTCGAGGCGCAACTGGCGGTTCTCAACCTCAGTGACGTCTTCAAGTTCGGTCGACAAGTTGCCGACGCGTCGCAAAGCCGCCCGCTCTTCACGCTCTAGCTGGTCACCGTCGTAATCAGTGATGACTTCTTGCCCTGGATCTAGAGCGGTCCCGGCACGCGAAAGTACTCTCTCAATCACCGCATCGGCGCGAGAGATCTCCGTGCTGTCGTGGTCGTGCTTGTTTGGGTTCTCCATGTTCGTTCTATTGTCTCACTGGCGACTGACACGCACCACCGGCGGTACGCTCGCTTTCGTGAGCGAGGACCACTATTTCACTGCCGAGCCGGCTTCTGCCGACGAACGGCGCGATATCACTGTGACCTTGGCAGGCCGCGAGGTGACTGTCGAGACAGCACCAGGCATTTTTTCGCCAGGGCGTATCGACGTTGGCACGCGAGTGCTGCTGAGGCACCTTCCCCCTGCCCCTGCAGGTGAGGTGCTAGACCTTGGCTGCGGCTGGGGGCCGCTCGCACTCACTGCGGCACTGACAACGCCCGATGCGCGGGTCACCGCTCTCGACGTCAACCAGCGCTCTTTAGATTTGGTGCGGCGCAATGCGGCGCGGCTCGACGTAGGCGACCGAGTGGTCGCAGTCACCGCCGACCAGGTGGCGGCCGGTGCGGTTTTTGACGCAATTTGGTCGAACCCACCTATTCGCATTGGCAAGCAAGCACTTCACGACTTGCTGACGGCATGGCTGCCCCGGCTGGCGCCAGGAGGCGAGGCTTGGCTGGTGGTGCAACGCAACCTTGGCGCAGACTCGCTAGCCAGGTGGATCGCCGATCAACGAGACGACCAAGGCGAGCCATGGGGTGAGATAGAGAAAATCGGCAGTGCCAAGGGGTTCAGGGTGTTGCTGCTCCGCCGCCCGTAGGAGCGAACGCTAAGGCTTGGGTGAAGTAAACGCGGACACGTCGACCTCTCCACGCGCCACCAGCACGGCGGGCCCCTCAAGCACGGTGTGGTTGCCCTCGATGCGCACAGTCACCATGCCCCCGGGCACTTCAACATCCCAGACATCCGGTGCGCCAGCGCCTGCCCAGCTACGCACGGCGATCGCGGTCGCGACAGCACCCGTGCCACATGAGCGAGTCTCACCCGAACCGCGCTCGTGAACACGCATACGCACACGGCCACGCTCAACGCCGTCTCTCACTTCCCCACCCCGCGTGACCACGAACTCCACGTTGCTCCCAGCGGGGGGCACGGGCGTGACTCGGGGTGCGCGGGAAAGATTCAATGCTTCGAGTTCTTCCTTAGACGCAAGTGCCACCACATGGTGCGGGTTTCCTACATCAACGAACAGTGCGGGACGGGCCGGGCTCAGTCCCTGGGCTTCTACTTCAGCGTCAAAGCCGCCCGCAGAGTCACCAATGTGAAATTCGCCCATGCCCACGGCATAGCGACGCCCGCCTAAAGCGGCGACTGTCCGGCTACCCGCACGTGTCCCAATAGTGATGCCACCGGTCAGGTCCTTCCCCGACATGGTCTCAAGGAAGGCCGCGAAAACCCGCACCCCGTTGCCACACATTTCAGAGGTCGAGCCGTCTGCATTCCAATAATCCATGAACCAAGTCTCCGGAGGAGCGGCAGCGCCGGCGGGGAGTGCGCCGGCTCGAATTGCGCGGATCACTCCGTCAGCGCCAATGCCTGCGCGCCGGTCACTCAAGTACCGCACCAACTCGGGAGTCAGGTCAACGTCACCGTGTTCGTCGAACAGCAGTACAAAGTCATTCTGTGTGCCGTGACCCTTGGTGAAGTGCAGTGTGCTCATGGCGACCAGATTACCGGCGCAGGCTCGCGCGCCCGTGCGAGGTCAACCGATGGCGGACAGTGCCTGGTCCGCCGCACGGCCTACATCTGATGCATCGCGAGGTGCGTTCACCCAGCGCACGCGCTTGTCTGGCTTAAACCACCGGTGCTGGCGCCGCGCGAGCCGACGAGTCGCTTGCGCAATCAGTTGCTGAGTCTCGAGTTCATCGAGTTCACCGTCGAGGTGGCGAAGTGTCTCTGCATAGCCGACCGCTCTGCGCGCCGTCACCGACTCGCGCAAACCATGGTCGACGAGGCCGCGCACTTCGTCGACCAGACCCGACTCCCACATTCGCGTCACGCGCGCATCGATCCGGGGGTCTAACTGCTCATATGTGATGTCGAGTCCAATTTGTACGGCTGGAATCTCATACTCGTGGGTGGGCAAGCGGGCCGAGAACGGCTCCCCCGTAATCTCAATCACTTCTAAAGCACGCACAATCCGCTTGGCGTTCTGCGCAGGGATACGGGCGGCCGCCGTCGGGTCCACAAGTGCCAGTTCGCGGTGGAGTAGTCCCGGCCCCTCCGCAAGTGCTCGTTGCTCAAGCCGCGCACGTACATCCGGGTCAGTGGGAGGGAACTCGAACTTATCGAGCAAGGCACGCACGTAAAGCCCTGAGCCTCCCACCACCACGACTCTCTTGCCACGAGCATGAATCGCATCGATATCTGCACGTGCCGCACGCTGATAGTCCGCTACTGACGCGTCTTCGATAACCTCGAGCGTGTCGAGCTGGTGATGCGCGATGCCCTGGCGTTCGTCCAGCGCAAGCTTTGCGGTGCCAATATCCATGCCCCGATAGAACTGCATCGAGTCGGCATTAACGATCTCAGCGTCTAACCGCCTGGCCAACTCAAGTGAAAGATCGGACTTACCGGTAGCGGTTGCCCCCACGACTGCAATGACCGGTGGCGCCACGGTTGGGACGTGCGGGGTCCCCACAGCGTCACTCGTTGATGCGGAATCGTTCACGGGAATCGGCACACTTTGCGGGCGCCTACGCTCCCACGGGGCGCAACGACGGAATGCCCAAGCCGACGGGACCTGAAGGCACAGCCCCGGTCCCACATGAACTTCCGCAGCCGCCGCTCGCATGCTCGTGTTCACCATCAGCAACCGATTGCCATGCATCACCTGCCACCGTGCGCCGCACGGTGTAAGTGCCGCCCTTAAGGGCGCTATCTGCGATCAAGTGGTGCGGCGCGGCGTGGGTAATGCCAACTGTCACCATGTCACCTGGCCGTGGCGCATCGGCCGTATTCACGTGGTCAACAGGCACAGAAAAGTGAACTCGACGGTTATCCGGAGAGCGGCCCGTCATGCGCTCCGACGTCGAGTCCTTACGGCTACTACCTGCCTTGGTCTCCGAGTCGAGCACCATCAACTCAACCTCGCGCCCGACAATGCGCTGGTTCTCTTCGAGCGACATTCGTTGCTGAAGGGCGTGCAGGCGTGCGTAGCGCTCCTTCATCACCTCGGCAGGGATCTCCGGAAGTTCGTACGCAGGGGTACCTGGTCGCGGCGAGTACTGGAAGGTGTACGCACTTGCAAAACGCGACTGTTCCACAACGCGCAAAGTATCTTCGAAATCCTCGTCGGTCTCGCCGGGAAAGCCCACGATGATGTCCGTCGTGATAGCCGCATCAGGCATCGCAGCCCGAACCTTATCCAGAATTCCAAGGAACTTTCCGGACCGGTATGAGCGGCGCATTGCCCGCAGCACCGAGTCTGAGCCCGACTGGAGGGGCATATGCAGGCTGGGCATCACGTTAGGCGTATCTGCCATGGCCTCGATCACATCGTCTGTGAAGGCCGCAGGGTGAGGTGACGTGAACCGGACCCGCTCAAGCCCTTCGATAGTCCCGCACGCGCGCAACAACTTGGCGAACGCCCCCCGGTCACCAAACTCGATGCCGTAAGAGTTGACGTTCTGCCCGAGCAACGTGATCTCGATGACGCCTTGCGACACGAGGGCTTGGATCTCGGCCAGAATCTCGCCGGGCCGCCGGTCACGCTCTTTGCCACGCAAGCTCGGGACAATGCAGAACGTACAGGTGTTGTTGCAACCGACCGAGATAGACACCCAGGCCGACGCGATCGCGTCTCGCCTACTCGGCAACGTTGACGGGAAAACCTGGAGAGACTCTTCGATCTCTACTTGGGCCTGAGCGTTGTGACGGGCCCTGTCCAGCAAGGCAGGGAGCACATCAAGGTTGTGGGTACCGAAGACGACGTCGACCCAAGGGGCCTTCTCGACTATTTCGCCACGATCTTTTTGCGCCAAGCAACCGCCTACAGCGATCTGCATACCTGGGCGCTTGGCCTTAATCGAGGCCAACTGCCCGAGGTTGCCGTATAGGCGGTTCGCAGCGTTTTCACGCACCGCGCAGGTGTTGATGACCACTACATCGGCCACCTCGTCACCTGCGGGGGCGGC
>CAZHTO010000102.1:0-7936 GCA_964535845.1 uncultured Demequinaceae bacterium
GCCTACAACGTTTACCTGTCCCCGCCTACGATTCATGGCCGTGACACTACCGACATCTGGGTTCCAGCAACAGGGCAAACCGGCAACCTGTGGACAAAACCCACCCAAGTCCCCAGCGCCAACCGCACTCAGCGACCCGCAGAACGCACCACACCACCAGATATCGACACTGAGCGACCCCTACGGCGCTAAGGTGCGAAAACGTGTGGGGCGGGGGCTGAGGTCAGGCGGGCGAGCGGGGTGGGTGGGTAGGCCAGCGGGCAGGAGCGGGGTGGGTGGGTAGGCCAGCGGGCGGGGACTGCGTGGACACGGGGATGCCGGGCGGGTGTGGTGCTGAGCTACGTCGGGCTAGCATCGTCTGGTGTCCTCTAACCGCCATCCGAGCCTGTTACAGATAGCTGTCACCATGGTGATTGCACTGTCAGTGAGCGCTGTGGCCGTCTGGCTAGGGTTTTGGCAGTACGGCAGGCACGTAGAGCGAGCTGACGCCTTGGCAGATTTCGAGGCTGCGACTGAGCGTCCATCCGAGTCAGTCTTTGACATCGTGCCCGCTGGCGCCATAGCGCTCCCTGAGGGCGCAGAGTGGCGCACAGTCACCGCGACCGGCCGCTTTAAGTCCGAATCGTTTACTGTGTTGCGCACTCGACCTGTTCTAGGAACGCCCGCCTGGCAGTTCCTCGCGTGGCTCGAGTCAGACGACGATCGTTCATTCCTCGTGTCCCTCGGATGGATACCTCAACCAGGCCCCAACGAGGACCCCTCGATGCCGGAGCTCAACGCCAACGAGACCGTCACTATCACAG
This sequence comes from uncultured Demequinaceae bacterium, assembly GCA_964535845.1. Lineage (GTDB taxonomy): Bacteria > Actinomycetota > Actinomycetes > Actinomycetales > Demequinaceae > Demequina. The sequence goes on from CAZHTO010000102.1 coordinate 804, forward strand.
CAGTGATGCGCACGTGGGAACCGGATGACGGAAAGACCGCCCAGGACACCGTCTCGCGGATCTCGCCTGAACAAATTGAGCCCGCTCCTGGCGACCCTGTCCCTGGCTACGGAATGATTCGACAGTGGTGTGACAATGCCGGTTGCGTCAACACCCCCATTGGCTCCGAGGTGCCTCTCCCAAACCTGTCGACCGGACCGCACCTGTCATACGCATGGCAATGGTGGCTCTTCGCCGTGATGGCACCGGTGGGTGGAGTGCTTCTCTTACGCCGAGACGCACGCATGGCGAACGGCTCCCTCGAACCTGTTCCAGCCCGCGAATTGGGCAATAGTAAGCGAACACGTCAACGCAAGCTCACCGACGAAGAGATCGAAGACGCGCTCTAGTCGCTACGCGAGCGAAATAAGGTCGAGGTAACTGTCATTCCAAAGATCCTCAACCGCATCGGGCAATAGCAATACCCGCTCTGGGTCAAGGGCCTGAGCCGCTCCCTCGTCGTGAGTCACAAGAATCACGGCGCCCTCATAAGAGCGCAGGGCAGCGAGTACCTCGGCACGGGATGCGGGGTCGAGGTTGTTCGTAGGCTCATCAAGCAACAGCACATTCGCTTGACTCACCACAAGAGTCGCCAGCGCAAGACGGGTCTTCTCCCCACCAGAGAGCACCCGCGCCGGCTTATCTGCGTCATCGCCACTGAACAAGAACGAACCCAACACGCCACGTACACCAGAGTCATCAAGATCAGGCGCGGCGTGACGCATGTTCTCTTGAACGCTCGCGTCAAGATCGAGCATGTCGTGCTCCTGAGCGTAGTACCCCAGTTTGAGACCATGCCCGTGATCGATAGTGCCTGTGTCCGGTTGTTCGACTTCTGCCAACAACCGCAACAACGTGGTCTTACCGGCGCCGTTAAGTCCTAGCACCACCACTTTGGAACCCCGGTCGATCGCGAGGTCAACGTCCATAAACACCTCGAGCGATCCATAACTCTTGGACAGCCCGGAGGCCGCCAGTGGCGTTTTACCGCATGGCGCAGGCGTGGGAAACCGCAGCGCGGCCACGCGATCTGACTGGCGCTGACCCTCAGTTTCGCTCAGCATGCGTTCAGCACGTTTGATCATTTGCTGCGCAGCGACGGCCTTACTCGCCTTGGCCCGCATCTTCTCCGCTTGCGCCATCAACTCCGAAGCCTTCTTCTCCGCATTGCTACGTTCGCGGTGGCGGCGACGCTCGTCAGCCTCGCGCTGCCTGAGGTAGAGATCCCAGCCCATCGCGTACTGGTCAATCACTCCCCTGTTGGCATCGAGGTAAAAAACCTTATTGACGACGGTGCGGACCAGTTCGACATCGTGAGAGATCACAATCAGGCCGCCGGAGTATTGGGCAAGGAAGTGGCGTAGCCACGCAATGGAATCTGCATCCAGGTGGTTTGTGGGCTCGTCGAGCAACAGCGTCTCAGCATCAGAGAACAGAATGCGTGACAACTCGACGCGGCGGCGTTGCCCACCCGACAACGTGCCCATTGGCTGGCCAAGTACCCGGTCGTCCAGCCCTAGGTTCGCGGCAATGCGCGAAGCCTCTGACTCAGCGGCATACCCCCCAGCTGAGCGAAACCGCTCCTCCAGCCGCGGGTAACGTTCCATCGCCTTTTCACGCGCGGCATCATCGTCGCCCCCCATCGCCTCTTCGGCTGCACGCATTTTGCTCGCGAGGCCGGCGAGGTCCCTCACCGACAAGATTCGGTCCATCGCTAATTGCTCGAGATCACCTGTTCGGGGGTCCTGAGGAAGGTAGCCGATGCGCCCCTTCTGCACCGCTTTACCGGCAGAAGGGAGTCCCTCACCCGCCAAAATGCGTGTCAGCGTGGTTTTGCCCGCACCGTTACGCCCCACCAGGCCGATGCGGTCGCCGGCATTGACATGGAAGGAAGTGGGGTTGAGCAAAACTCGGGCGCCGATGCGCATTTCGAGTTCTTGGGCGGCGATCAACGATCTTCCCTCCGGGTGGTGACGGGTTTGTTGTGGGGCTCCGACAACGTTTGTGCACGAGCCTGGCAAACGCCTCTGGGCGAACCATGCCGCCGGTAGCGTATGCGCTTGAGTCGTTTCTGACCCAAGACATTGTCCCTTAAGAAAGAAGCTTTCAGTTGCGCCGCCATCTCAACGGAACCAACATCGCGCTCGTCGCCGTATTTGCTGCCTTTATTGGGGCTTCGACCGCGGTGCCCGAAGTGACCCTCGCATTCGGTGTACCGCTGTCACTGCAAACCTTTGCCGTCGTGCTCGCTGGCATGGTGCTGGGACCTTGGCGGGGCGCATCGGCCGTATTGCTGTACCTCGTTGTGGGACTGGCAGGAGCCCCCATCTTTGCCAACTTTCGGGCGGGCCTATCTGTTTTCGCGGGACCCACGGGCGGTTACCTCATTGGAATGCTGTTCGCAGCCTTCGTCGTAGGTGCCGTCGTTGTCGCGCTCAGGCGTGCGCGGCGACTCAACTTCGGAACCCGTTTACTCGCGGGCCTCACGTCGTTACCCGTGGTTTACGCGGTGGGTGTGCCTTGGCTCGCTGCGCGCACTGGGCTCCCTGTATTTGGCACCTCAGATGGCTGTCGCTCGATGCTTGACCTGTCTGAAGGCTGTGCGAACGCCCTGACCGTCGGCGTGGTTCCCTTTCTTCCTGGCGACTTAATTAAAGTCGCTGCAGCCGCGTTGGTGGCAGGCATTATTCACCGCGCATATCCCCAATTGATGCCCACTCCAGCACTCGTACATGCCGTAGTGGAGCGAGAGACCGCGCCGACGGCATAACCTTGTCGCATGATCGAATTTAAGGACGCGGCCGTTGTCGCGCCCGATTCCGGTGTGCGCATCCTCGAACCGACCACGCTCACACTCACTGAGCGTCACATTTCCATCGTGGGGGCAAACGGGGGCGGCAAGTCGACGTTGGTGCGACTCATCAATGGATTGGTGCTCCCATCATCAGGATCGGTACAGGTTGAGGGGCTCGACGTGGCCAAGCAGGGCCCGCGAGTGCGACGACTGGTCGGGTTCCTCTTTACAGACCCGTCAGCGCAGCTCATCATGCCCACCGCAATCGAAGACGTGATGCTGTCACTGCGGCGCACCATCAAAAAGAAAGACGAACGCACCGCAGCGGCTCTCGCGGCACTCGAAGAGATTGGCCTCGGGGATCGCGCGGACGTGTCTGTCAATGCACTGTCTGGTGGCCAGCGCCAACTGCTCGCGATGGCGGGCGTGCTCGCCGTAACCCCACGCGTGCTCATCGCAGATGAGCCCACCACGTTGCTAGATCTGCGTTGGCGCGCACACGTCGGCGCGCTGTTGCGATCGCTGCCGGTCCAGTTGATCGAGGTCACGCACGACCTCGACTCTGCGGCGCGCGCAGACCGCACCATCGTGATAGACGAGGGTGCGGTTGCCTACGACGGCTCCCCCGTTGAGGCGGTCGCCTTCTACCGTGATTTAATGTTCGGTCGAGTTCGCAGGCGCTCGGCGTGACGTCAATGCTGGGCCTCTACCGGCCCCGGCGCACCCCGCTCCACTCAGCGCCCGCGTGGTTCAAAGTGGTAATGCTGATCGTCATTTCGGTTGCGACTATCGCCGTTGGAGACCCGGTGACATCGCTTGGAATCATGTGCGCATGCGTACTGCTGTTGGTCAGTACCGAGCCTCCCCCGCAATCCACACTCCGAGCCCTCTTTGTGACCGTGGTGGTCGCAGTCCTCAGCTCGTCTCTCCATATGTGGCGGGGCGACTTTACGCGCGCCACCGACATCGCCGCAGACCTCATCGGTATAGTCGCGCTCGCCCTGGCCGTCACGTGCTCGACCTCGATGGAGGCGATGCTCGACTTTGTATCCAAGGCTGCGCGGCCCATCCGGTTTCTGCTCCCTCCCGAGACTATTGGGCTCATGTTTGCCCTCATGCTGAGGGCACTGCCGGAAGTGGCGAGCCTATATCTAGAGTCGCGACAAGCGGCACGCGCCCGCGGCCTCGACCGCTCATTACGCGCCGTCTTGATTCCCACCACCACGCGCACCGTGGGCTTTTCACTGCAACTAGGGCAAGCGCTCCACGCCCGAGGCATTGCCGAAGAGGCACGGGAGCAGCGCCAACGGTCGCGCAGTAAGCGGGGCAAGGGCCGCGCCAGGGCTGGCTCGGGTAGCGCAACCATCTCGCCGCACGATGGCGTGGTGCCGCCCTCCACGTCGATGTCGAGGGACGATGCCTTCGAGCTGCTTACTAAGTCCGTGAAACCCGACGACACCCCTTAAGCCCTCGCCTGCGTCACGCCGTGACAGAGGTAAGGCCGGGACAGAGGTCAGCGAGCGGCGCCTATGTGCCGAGCATTATGTGCCGAGCATGGTGTGCAACGTTGTTGTTGTCTTCCAGTTACGAATAGTCATGTCCGCATATAGAGGGCTCGAAATCACCTTGGACATGCGGCTACGAGTGCGCTCTGCACTTAAGCGCTGAAAGTAGACCACGCGCTCCCCCGCCCACACCGTATCCACGCCCTCCCTCACACCAAAGGCAGCCAGCGCATCGGCCGTATGTAATCCTGGACGCACAAAGGCGACGTCGCTGTGAAAAATGTCTGGTTGAGAGCCAAACCCTGCGGGAGCATTCTCGACCGCGTGGGCCAAAGTTTGAGCGGTAACGACCACCACGACGGTCTCGACATCAAAGTCCTCACGCAGGCTAGCTTCAACGAGACTCGCGACCTCCGCCTCGGAGTGACCTTCAGCGTCCATCAAGACATTGCCGGACTGGATATAGGTGCGGACGTCATTGAGCCCGCGCTTACTCAACGCGTGGCGCAGGCGCTCCATTGACACGGGGCGCCTGCCGCCCACGTTAATACCGCGGATGAGTGCGACGTGCGTCGCCCCTGCCACGGGAAGATCAGACGTTAAAGCCGAGCGCCCGCAATTGCTCGCGGCCGTCGTCCGTGATCTTGTCCGGGCCCCACGGCGGCATCCACACCCAGTTGATGCGGTAGCCGTCTACGACACCTTCAAGAGCCTGACCGGTCTGATCCTCGATCACATCAGTCAACGGGCACGCCGCGGACGTAAGGGTCAGGTCGATCACTGCGTGCTGGTTCTCGTCGAGCGAGACTCCATAAACCAGGCCCAGGTCAACGACGTTAATGCCTAGCTCGGGGTCGATGACGTCACGCATCGCTTCTTCAACATCTGCCGCGTTTGCGGGTGCTTTTGTGTCAGTCATGACTGTTCCTTTCGTGCCTGGATGAGGGCATCCTTGAACGCCATCCATCCCAGCATGGCGCATTTGATGCGCGCTGGGTACTTACCCACTCCGACGAACGCGGTTGCGTCGCCTAGTAGATCTTCTCGATCGTCATCTAATGCTTCTCCACGGGACTGCATCAGGTCACGGAACGCGTCCATGGCCTTCTGCGCTTCTGCCGTGTCTTCGCCTTCAACAAGTTCGTGTAATACCGATACGGAAGCCTGGGAAATTGAGCAACCCTGACCTTCCCACGACACCGACGCGACGCGCTCGCCCTCAAGGCCCACCCGTAAACGGATCTCGTCACCACAGGTGGTGTTGACCTGGTGAGACTCACCGATGTTTGGCAGGTCCAAATCCACGAGTCCGCGACCCTTGGCCGCACGCGCGTGATCCATGATCACTTGCTGGTACATCTGCTCAAGTGCGGACGAGTTGCTCAATGTGCTCATGCGTTCACTCCAAAAAAGTCCGGCACGGCCGCTAGGGCCTCTACAAAAGCGTATGCGTCTTCTGCGCTTGTGTATACGTGAGCGCTGGCCCGCGTTGAACCGGTAATGCCAAAGCGCTTGTGTAAGGGCTGGGCACAGTGATGGCCTACACGCACCGCAACGCCACGATCGTCGAGTAGTTGCCCCACATCGTGGGGGTGCACACCTTCTACGCTGACAGCGGCCAAGCCAATGACGTCGCGCGCGTCCGTGTCACCCACCGGGCCAAGCAAACGCACACCGGGGATTTGAGCGACACCTTCACGCATAATGCGCGCAATTTCGCGTTCATGCGCTTCTACGCGGTCCATCCCGATGTTGTTCAGGTATCGCACCGCTGCGGCCAAACCTACGGCCTGTGCTACCGGCTGAGTACCCGCCTCAAAACGGGTGGGAGCCTCGAGCCAGCTGGTCTGTTCCATTGTCACAATCTTGACCGCACCTCCACCGAAGGTGCTGGGCGGCAATAGATCGAGTAGTTCCTTGCGCCCATAGAGCGCACCCACACCTGTAGGGCCAAGCATCTTGTGGCCGCTGAAAGCCATAAAGTCGACGTCAAGCTTCTTGACGTCGACCGGCAAGTGAGGCACAGACTGGCAACTATCCAGCACCGTAAGCGCGCCTACCGCCTTGGCCCGGGCCACCAGCACTGAGACCGGCGAAACCAAGCCCGTGATGTTCGACACGTGCGTGAACGCGAGCACCTTGGTGCGCTCATTCACGAGTGTGTCGAGGTCATCCAAAATGAGCTGACCGTAGTCGTCGACCGGGATCCAACGCAGCGTCGCCCCCGTACGGGTGGCGAGTGCTTGCCACGGAACCAAGTTGGCGTGGTGCTCAGTCTCGGTGACGCAAATCTCGTCCCCGGGACCAATACGGAACTGCGCCGACTCTTCTCCCCCAATGCCAGCGGACGCGTTACCGATTCCGCTGGCGACCAGGTTGAGCGCGGCGGTGGCATTCGAGGTCCAGACAATCTCATCTGGCGGTGCTCCGACAAAGGCGGCCACCTCGGCCCGAGCGGACTCGAATGCGTCAGTGGCCTCTTCTGCCAGCAGGTGTGCCCCGCGGGCTACAGCCCCGTTGTGCTGCTCGTAGAAGTCCCGCTCGGCGTCGATCACCGAGCGGGGCTTCTGCGCAGTTGCGCCCGAATCCAGGTACACGAGGGGCTTCCCGTTCCTGACCGTGCGGGCCAGGAGCGGGAAGTCGTCGCGGAGGTTCGGTAGCAGCATCGATTGAGCCTTAGGCCTTCGCCAAGAAACGCTCGTAGCCTTCGGCCTCGAGACGGTCGGCCAATTCAGGACCGCCCTCTTCAGCAATGCGACCATCCACGAACACGTGCACGAAGTCGGGCTTGATGT
>CAZHTO010000103.1:0-7633 GCA_964535845.1 uncultured Demequinaceae bacterium
GGCAGGGGAGGCGTGGGTCACGACCTCATAATACGGGCACGGTCCGACACGGCACTAGGGCCGGTCAGCGTTGATTCGGATCGATTCGACTCCACGCGATCTCCAGAGCGGCCTTCCACGTCGCGGGCAGCTCCCTGGCGTAGCCGAAGGCAGAACGCTCGCGGACCAGCACCGGGGGGTAGGCGCCTTGCGCATCGAGGCCGACGGAGCGGCACAGCCACAGCGCGCGCGGCAGGTGGAACTCCTGGGAGCACACGATGACGGAGGACAGCTGCAGTCGGTCGCGCGCATTGAGGGCCGATGCGCGGGTGTCGTGACCGCTCGGATCCACGCCTAAGTCTGTGGCTGGCACCCCAAGTTCGAGCGCGGTGCGGTGCATGGCTGCGACCTCATCGAGACCTTCACGATTTTTCTGGGCACCAGTAAGGATCACTCGCTTCACTAGACCGCGCTCATACAGCGCCACCCCGGCCTCGACGCGTTGGCGCAAAAATAAACTGGGCCGCCCGTCTGCCCACACCCGCGCACCCAACACCAGGGCCGCATCGGCCGTAGTGAAATTGCCGTCAACGGCAGGGTGGAGGTCACCCCACGTGATCGCTCGTGCTGCCAACTGGGGAGCAACGCCGAGTGTTCCGAGCACGCCAAGCGTGAGCGCAGCCGATCTCATCTGAGAGATGAGCGCCAGGCGGCGTTGCCTCGAGCGAGCGGTAGCGCGTGGCGGGCGCCGCGCATGGTGCGGGAGCGATCCATCCACGCGGAGGTGGGCGCCCACGGCTCCGGTTCATCGCTCTCAGCCGCAGCCATCGCCACCACGCCAGCCACGAGGGCCGCGAGTTCGGCCTCGTCTGGCGTGCCGCGTACTACCCGCAAGCCCTCACTGGTGGTGGGATTCGAGTCGGTGCCGGATTCCGTGCCTGTCACAGCGGCATGTTCCCATGCTTTTTAGGAGGCGATGCGGCCCGCTTAGTGCGAAGTGCTCGCAAGGCCCGCACAATCTGTGCACGAGTCTCGGACGGCTCGATCACCGCATCGACGTAGCCTCGATCGGCCGCGTCATAGGGATTCACAATCTGGTCTTCGTACTCGGCGGTGAGGCGGGCGCGTTCGGCTTCAGCGTCACCACCTTCGTCGGCAACCTTCGCAAGAGCGCGGCGCTGCAGAATGTTGACCGCCCCGCCCGCACCCATCACCGCAATCTGCGCCGTGGGCCACGCGAGATTCACGTCTGCGCCCAGCTGCTTGGAAGCCATGACAATGTAGGCGCCGCCATATGCCTTACGGGTAATGACTGTCACGAGCGGCACAGTTGCCTCTGCATACGCGTAAATAAGTTTGGCGCCGCGGCGAATAATGCCTTGGTGCTCCTGATCCACGCCGGGCAAGAACCCCGGCACGTCCACAAATGTGAGGACAGGGATGTTGAAGGCGTCGCACGTGCGCACAAAACGGGCGGCCTTCTCAGAGGCGTTAATGTCCAGCGTGCCCGCCATCGACTGCGGCTGGTTGGCAACCACACCCACGGACTGACCCTCGACGTGCCCAAAGCCCACAATCACGTTGGGCGCGAACAGGGGCTGGATCTCGAAGAACTCACCCTCATCCAGCACTGTCTCGACCACGGTCGCCATGTTGTACGGCTGGTTGTCTGAGTCGGGAACGATCGTGTTGAGGGCCAGGTCGTCGTCAGTGACCGTGAGGTCTGCCTCTTGCTCCCATGCGGGGGCATCGGTGAGGTTGTTCTGCGGCAAATATTGCAGTAAGTGCTGGACGTACTCGATGGCGTCGTGCTCGTCTGTGGCGAGGTAGTGCGCCACGCCGGAGGTTGCGTTGTGGGCGTGCCCACCGCCCAACTCCTCGAAAGTCACGTCCTCGCCGGTCACCGACTTGATGACGTCTGGGCCGGTGATGAACATCTGTGACGTGCCATCGGCCATCACAATGAAGTCGGTAAGTGCAGGGGAGTACACGGCACCGCCTGCCGAGGGGCCAAGAATGATCGAGATCTGTGGGATCACGCCCGAGCTCGCAACATTGCGGCGAAAGATCTCCGCGAACTGCGTGAGCGCCGCAACGCCTTCCTGAATGCGAGCGCCGCCACCATCCGAGATGCCGATGAGGGGCACGCCGGTGCGCAGGGCAAAGTCCTGGACCTTCGCGATCTTTTGGCCATGCACCTCGCCAAGTGAGCCGCCAAAGACCGTGAAGTCTTGGGAGTACACCGCGACCTGACGGCCATCAATAGTGCCGTAACCGGTGATCACGCCGTCGCCATAAGGACGGTTCGCCTCGAGCCCAAAGTTACGGCTGCGGTGGCGAGTGAGAGCATCGAGCTCAACAAAACTGTCGTTGTCAAGCAGCAACTCGACGCGTTCGCGGGCCGACATCTTGCCGCGGGCGTGCTGTTTAGTCTGGGCGGTCGCCTCATGTTGAGTGATCGCCTCGTCCAACTTTCCGTGCAACTGTTCGAGTGCGGCGGCAGTGGACTTGGTGGCGTGGTTCTGGGACACGTTCCTCCCTTAAGAAGTCTGCCCGATAGCCTAGCCGGGTGATCACCCCAACGTCCGCACATGTGGCTGCTTCTCGCAAACCGCTCACGTCCCTTGCGCTCGCCGAGATAGTGGGGTCGTCGCGCCAATTGTCACGTTTAGACGTAGTGGCGACGTCGCCGTCCACTAATACGGCGCTGTTACGTGCGGTGGAGGCGGGCCCTGACGCTTGGCCGCACTTCAGCGCACTTATTGCCGACCACCAGACCGCTGGCCGTGGCCGCGCTGGCCGCGAGTGGGCGACGCCGCAAGGCGCTGCGCTGACGGTGAGTTTTGTGTTGCGTCCCACTGACGTTGCGCCTGCCGCTTACGGCTTGGCGCCACTGGTGGTGGGGCTGGCTGTGGTGCGTGCGCTGCGCGATGTGGGTGCGGGCGCATTTTTAAAGTGGCCCAATGACGTGGTGGTGGAGGCGGGTGCGAAAGACATTCCTGGGTGGGGCCGGTGGCGTAAAGCCGTGGGGATTCTGTGTGAAGTTGTTCCTAGTCAGCAGGCTATCGTCGCTGGTATTGGTATCAACGTGTCGCAATCGCCTGCCGAACTTCCCGTGCCCCATGCCGCGTCCCTCGCTTCACTAGGGGCTACCGACCTGGACCGGGTGCGGCTCATGCGGTCGCTGTCGGCGCACCTACGAGATGCGGTGTCCGCGTGGGAAGCGGGGTCTGAGCACTATTCGATCAAGCCCGCCATCGAAGAGGTGTGCGCAACCATTGGTTGGGACGTGGCTGTCGATGTGCCTGGTGGCACGCCCGTCACTGGCCGTGCGGTGGGCCTTGCTGATGGCGGCGCGCTGCTGGTGGAGACTTCTACGGGTGTGCGCGAGGTGCTCGCGGGCGATGTGCGCGTGCGCCGCTCTTAACCTGCTCTCGCCCTGCCCCTGCCTACTCGTCGCCCGCGCTCTGCCCAACCCCCGCATCGGCCCTCACTCTGCCCTCCGCTCCCCGCGCCCGCGCCCGCCGTCCGCTCGCTACGGGGACTTGGATGCTAAATCTGGCAAGTTCCTGACCCCTATGTCCCCCCAGTGCGCGCGGGAGGGGTGCGCGCGGGAGGGATGCGCGCGGGAGGGGTGCGCGCGGGAGGGGTGGGTGGCAGTAGGGCCGATGCGCGTTAGGCCGGTTCTATATTGCTGGGTTCGTTGTGGTGTGGGCTGCCCACGGCTTTGTCGACCACGTGCCACGTCAGCTCGGGCGCCGGCATGGCGATGACGTCCAGCAATGTGCCTTGATCTGCGTCGCGGTCGAGCCACTTGGCCACCGCATCGGGTTGCATCATGACGGGTTCGCGGTCGTGGAGCTCGCGCATTGCTCCCCGTGCGGCTTGTGTGACGATGGTGGTGGTCACCAGCCACTGGGCGTCATCACCTAGTGACTTGTCTTTCCAAAATTCGTACAGCCCCGCAAACGCAAGCGGCTGGTTGTCCTCAGGCGAGATCCAATATGGCCGCTTGACTCCGTCGTCTACCCGCCACTCGTAGTAGCCGCTGGCAGGAACAATGCAGCGGCGCTTAGCAAACGCACTACGAAACGACGGTTTTTCAGTGACCGTTTCGCTGCGGGCATTGATCATTCGAGAGCCTAGCTCCACGTCCTTTGCCCACGACGGCACGAGTCCCCATCGGGCAAGTTCCAGGCGGCGACCTTGGTCGTCACTGTCTGCGACAGGAGGTACCACGATCGCGACTTGCTGCGTGGGAGCAACATTCCAGCTGGGAGGGAGCAGGCGGGCATCGTCGGCCACCTGCGCGATGGCAAAGTGGTCCATCAGCGCTTGGAGTTCGAGAAAGTTTGCATACCTACCGCACATCTTCCCATTGTGCCTGCGCTGCCAGCCACACGCTTAGTTGAGGGTGTAATCGGAAGGTGGCTCGCGCATCGGCCCTTCGCTTTCGGAATTCTCGCGGCCTTTGCGCTCCTCGCGGTAGAACGCCCGGTACGTCTGACCAAACGTTGCTATGGCTGCAGTCAGAATAAAGAACAGGAATGGCGGCCCGTTCCCCACCGGGTTGTGAATAGATTCGCAGAGGTCAAAGGTATCGATGGTGCACGAAATGTACCGCCAATAGAACGCCGACACCGTGATGGCAAGGTGCCCGACGGCCGCCGCCATCCACGCCCAATTGATCCGTTCGCGCCGGTCTCCGAGAATGCTTTCGCGCCGTTCCATGAGAAGAGATTGGCATATCCGAGGACTCGGCGATGAGTAGGGCCGCGCTATTCGCAGACCCAGCCGTCGCCGTCGCCGTCGCGATACCACTCGTACTCGGGGTCGACTCCGCGCTGATACGGACCCAGGCCAGCGGGTAGGTCCTTGCAATACGGATAGCGCTCGTCGAGTTTCGTGCTCGAGTTGGCGGCCTCCTTGGGCTTGGCGGTTTCTTTGGGCTTGGGGGCGGGCCCGGTGTTGTCAGCGATCACTGGCTGGGTGCCGGCTGCCGGCAGTGGCTCGCCGGGGCAGTCACCGAGCACGCGCACAATCGCGTCGACCTCTGCTTGGGTGGCCCACACCTCGTACTTGGTTTTGACGGCCACTTGGCGCGCCACGTATTGGCAGCGGAACTCTTTGTTGGGTGGCAGCCACGTCGCGGCGTCGCCGTCGCCCTTGGACCGGTTCTGTCCCGAGTCCACCGGCTCGAGGTTGAGGGGGTCGTTGGCGAAGGCCACGCGCTTGGCGAACTCCCACTGGGCCGCGCCCTTTTGCCACGCATCGGACAGCGCCACCAGGTGGTCGATGTCCACCTCGGACGGGCCGCCGCGTTCAAAGTAAATCCAGCTGCCCGTGAACGGATCCAGCAGGTCGCCCGCCATCACTTTGCAGTTGCCAGACATGTCGCGATTTTCTAGGCGCAGCTTGAGCATGTCGTTGCGGGTGTCGCAGCCGTTGCGGTCCACATCCACCCAGCCCGAGCCAAACTCGTCACGGTCATACCCGGTCTTGGGGGCGCGGCCCTTGACGGTGAGTTCCAGGGCGGCTTTAAGGGCAGTGCCCGATGCGCTTGCTGGGTCGTCTTGGGCCGCCTCCGTGGGGACGGGGGCAGGGGGAGGTGGTGGGGCGAGGCTCTCGGCTGGGGAAGACGTGGCATCTGGTGTGAACAGCGGAGCGGGTGTTGCCGTGTGTGCCGCCGGTCCACGTTCGAGTTCCGCTGGTACAGCGCAGTTGGTTAAGGCCAAAGCAATGGGCAAAGCCAACGCTACGGAAATCGCCCGTTTCACGGTCGAGGGCTTGCGAGTGCCGGATGGTGCTGATGCCACTGCCCCTCCTTGCGCTCAGTCATCTGACCGAAAGATACAACGCGTACCTATGGATTGCCCACACGGTGTGATGCGTCCCACCTGGCCCGTCCTACCTCCCGCTGCGGGGGCATGAGTGCCAAATCTGGCAAGTTTCTAACACCTATGTCCCCGTGGCGCGCGATGGTTGGAGTCTAAGGAATGAGGTGTTCCTCACATTGGGATTGCGCCTTTTATCCACAGGGGGTACCCAATAGCGCCGTTTCCCAATAGTGTCGTACTCCATGACCACCCAAGCAGTGGCCGACATCGAAACCCAGGTGCGCGACCGTATTCGTAGCGCCGGGCTCGACCCGGTACGTGAAACCAGCGCAGTGCGTGCCCTTGTGGACGATGCGCTGGCTGAGTGGGAACACCGGGCGCTCGTGGGTGACGTGGTCGCCATTTCGGATCCAGGCGGCGCGGCACGCACCGTCATGGACAACGTTGCAGGCTTGGGGCCACTGCAGCAGTATTTGGACGATCCGACGGTGGAAGAGATCTGGATCAACTCGCCTAGCCAAGTGTTTATCGCGAGGGGCGGCACGAGCGAACTCACGCACACGTTGCTCACCGAAGACCAGATTCGGGACCTTGTCGAGCGCATGCTCAAGCAGTCGGGTCGCAGGCTGGACCTGTCGAGTCCGTTCGTGGACGCGACGCTCCCTGGGGGAGAGCGGCTCCACGTAGTGATTCCCGATGTGACGCGCGAACACTGGAGCGTCAACATCCGCAAGTTTGTGGTGCGCGCCAGGCACGTGAACGAGCTGGTGCGACTGCGGGCCCTCACGCAGCAGGCGGCCGACTTTTTGGCGGCAGCTGTGGACACCGGGCTCAACGTTTTGGTCTCTGGCGCAACTCAAGCAGGCAAGACGACCATGCTTGGCGCGCTCGCGGGCGCCATCCCGCCCCGTGAACGAGTGATCAGTTGCGAAGAGGTGTTTGAGGTGTCGATCGCGGCGCGGGATTGGGTGCCCATGCAGTGTCGCCAGCCCTCGCTCGAAGGCGTGGGTGAGGTCCCTCTGCGGCGGCTCGTCAAAGAGGCCCTACGTATGCGCCCTAGCCGCATCATCATTGGCGAAGTGCGCGAGGCAGAGGCGCTTGACATGCTCATCGCGCTCAACGCCGGGATCCCTGGCATGTGCACCATCCACGCCAACTCTGCGCGAGACGCGATCACCAAAATGTGCACGCTACCGCTGCTGGCCGGTGAAAATGTGTCGGACCGCTTTGTGGTGCCCACGGTCGCATCGGCCATCGACATCGTTGTGCACTTAGGTATTGACGAGCAGGGCGTGCGCCGCGTGCGCGAAATTGTGGGGGTATCGGGCCGTGCGGAGTCGGGCACGGTTGAGTTGTCGACCCTGTTCCGTGCCGGTGCTGAGGGCCTCGAGCGGGCAGACGGTTACCCGCCGCATGAAGAACGGTTTGCATTGCGCGGTCACCACCTCACTGAGTTGCTGCGGGGTTCATGACGTGGATGCGCTGTGGGGGGTAGTGCTTGGGCTAGGGCTGTTCATGGTCTGGTGGTCGTGGTGGCCACTTCCCGAGCGCACCGGGCCCCTGCGCGATGGCTGGGCCGCGCGCACGCAAGACCAACTAGTACGAGCAGGGGCGCCAAGCCTGACGCCAGCCTCGCTGACCGGCGTTGCGGTGGGCGCAGGGCTCGTGGTGTTCATCGTGGTCGCTGGCATGTCTGGGTCTGCACCCATTGGGGCCTGCTTTGGGCTACTGGCAGCGCGAGGGCCATTCGCGTTAGTGGCAGCCCGCGCACAGGCGCGAGCGGGTGTCACGCGAGAGTTGTGGCCCGAGGTGGTGGA
>CAZHTO010000104.1:0-7297 GCA_964535845.1 uncultured Demequinaceae bacterium
GGAACAGCCGCTCGAACGTCTCGGCCTGCAGGCGTACAGCCTCGGGGCCAAGCCCAGCCACCACGCGAGAGGCCCGCGCAAACAGCAGGTCGCCGGTGAGAATCGCGACCGAGTTTCCCCACACCTCATGGGCCGAGGGTGCACCGCGCCGGGTGGGCGCGGAGTCCATGACGTCGTCGTGATAGAGCGTCGCGAGGTGGGTGAGCTCGACCACGACCGCGGCGTCCACGACCTCTGGCCGGTTGCCGTCCCCAAGTTGCGCGGTGAGCAACGTGAGCAGCGGCCGCAACCGCTTGCCCCCGGCGTCCACCAAGTGGCGCGAGCTCGCGTTTGCCAGCCGGTCTGACTGCGCCACCGCGTCGCGCAAGCGCTCCTCGACTATCTCGAGGCGCGGAGCGATCACCGCATCGAGAATGTCCGAGCCCGCCGGCGTCGACACGTGTGTCAGCCTCCCAGCGGAACCAATAGCGTCGCGCTGTCTTCGAACACACGCAACACAATGGATGGAACGATGCCCAGGACAACCGTAGCCGCGGCAGTCACACCAATCACCACACGCGTGGTGCGGCCCGTGTCGATCACAATGTCGTCCTCAGTACCGTCAGGAACGTCAGTGAAGAACATCAGCACCACCGGGCGCACGTAGAAGAACACCGCGACACACGAGGCCAACACAGCAGCGAGCACTAGTCCCCATGCACCACCGGCAAAACCGGCGGCGAAGGCCTGGAACTTACCGATAAAGCCCGCCGTAAGCGGGATGCCTGCGAGTGACAGCAAGAACAGTCCCATGCACACGGCCAAGAACGGCGAGCGCTTGACGAGCCCGGCCCACTGGCCCAGGCGCGTAGCCTCGGCGCCTGTGGAACCTGCGGAAGTACGTTCGCGTACCTGAGTCATCACGGCGAAGGCGCCAATGGAGGCCAGGCCATAAGTGAGGACGTAGAACGGAAGGGCGCTGAGGGCCTGGTGTTCGTGCCCGGCGAAAGCCACCATGATGAACCCGGCGTGCACAATCCACGAGTACGCGAACATGCGCTTCAAGTCCGTCTGCACCAGCGCGATGATGGTACCGAGCACCATCGAAGTGATCGAGACGGCCCAGATCATCCAGCTGAGTTCCCATTCGAGCGGGTTGAACGGCACGAAGAGAATACGCAAGATTGCCGCGGCGGCAGCGGCCTTAGTGGCAGCGGCCATGAATGCCACGACCGGCGTGGGAGCACCCTGGTACACGTCTGGGACCCAAGCGTGGAACGGGGCGGCGCCTAGCTTGAAGAACAGGCCCACCAGTACCAGCACCGCACCAGCGAGAACTAACGGATCACGGTCACCCACCTGGCCCAGGGCCTGCGCCACACCCGAGAACGACGTCGACGCGGTCGCACCGTAGATCAGCACCGTACCGAAGAGGAACAGTGCTCCCGAGAAAGCTCCAAGCAAGAAGTACTTCAGGGAAGCCTCTTGGGAGATAAGGCGGCGCCTACGCGACAGCCCCACCAAGATGTAGAGCGGTAGCGAGAGCACTTCGAGTGCGACAAACAGGAACAGGAAGTCGTTGACAGCGGTGAACAGCATCATGCCGCCAGCCGAGAACATTGCGAGAGGGTAAACCTCCGTCAACACCATGCCCTTACGGCGAGCCAAGCGCTCTTCGATCGAGCCAGGCGCAGTGGCGCCTAATGGCGTGAACGCCTCTTCCCCGTCGCGCGTGCGTGCCGAGAACAACAACACCGCGAGCACGCCGAACAACGCAATCATGGACTGCCACGCGAGCGACTGACGGTCTACCGAGACCATCTGCGACATCACTACGGTGCCGGGGCCCTCGAGCGTTGCCCACTGCATAATGGCGGCACCCATGGCGGCAACCAGCGCCGTGATGGTCACTGCGAGCTGAACAGTGCGACGAAGCTGATGGTTGCGGATAAAGGCCTCGATGAGCACACTCACCGCAGCGGTTCCAAGCACGATCAAAATGGGCAGCAATGGCGCCCAGTTGATCTCGGGGGTCACGAAGTTCACGCGTCGTCCTCCTGAACTGCGACATGCACAACCACATCAGCGGCCGGCTCTCGTAGATATTCGATCGCGATGCCAGGCAAGAAGCCGAGCAGCAGCATGAGAACCACCAGTGGCCACGTGACAATCCGCTCGCGGAGCGTCAATTCGCGCGTGCCGCCCAGCCCCTCTCGGGTAGGACCGGTGAAGACTCGCTTGTACATCAGCAGGATGTACAGCGCGGACAAAATGACCGATGGCACCGCGATAATCACCGCGACGGTGGCAACGGGGTAGGCGCCAATGAACACCATGATCTCTGACACAAACGGCGACAAGCCAGGGAGCGACAGAGCACTTAGGCCAGCGATCAAGAACGTGCCCGCAAACACCGGGATCACCTTCTGGAGACCGCCATAGTCGGAGATCTGGGCGGTGCCGCGGCGGGAGATGAGGAAGCCTGCCAGTAAGAACAGGGCTGCCGTCGACAGGCCGTGGTTGAACATGTAGAACGCTGCACCCTCGATGGATGTCTGCGCGAAGGCAAAGATCCCAAGAATCATCACACCGAAGTGGCTCACCGACGTGAAGGCGATGAGGCGCAGCATGTTCTCTTGGCCAATGGCAAGTAGCGCTCCATAGATCACCGAGATCACGGCAAACACGATGATGACCGGGGCCGCCCACCGGGACGCATTGGGGAACAGCACCAAGCACAGAGTGAGCATTCCGAACGTACCGATTTTGTCGAGAACCGCGACCAGCAATGCGGTGGTTCCGGCGCGCGCATTCTCGGCAACCGTGGGGAGCCACGTGTGCACGGGAACCAGTGGTGCCTTGATGGCAAAAGCCAAGAAGAAGCCCAAGAACAACATTCGTTCCGTGCCCACCGGCAGTTCCAGCCCAGTGAGGTTGTCGGTCAAGAAGGCCTGCTCGCCGCCGGGGCCTACGAAGTACAGCGCGACGACTGCGACCAGCATGATCAGGCCGCCCACGAGCGAGAAGATCAGGAACTTCACCGCGGCATAGCGGCGCTGCACTCCCCCAAACTTTCCGATCAGGATGTACAGCGGAATGAGCATCGCCTCGAACAAGACGTAGAACAAGAACACGTCGCGGGCAGCGAAGATGCCGACCATGAAAGCCTGCGAAAGCAAAATCAACGCGAGGTAATGCGTACGCGTCGCTGGGTCTTTGTCTTCACGCCACGAGGCCACAATGACGAGCGGCACCAACAGCACTGCGAGGCCCACCATCATGAGGCCGATGCCGTTGACACCAAGTGCCCAGCTGGCCCCAATCTGCGGTATCCAGGCGTGGGTTTCGTCGAACTGGAAGGTCCCAGCCTGCGACTTGTCGAACTGCAACGCCATGACGAGGAACAGCACGGCCTCGATACCGACAACGCCGAGCGCGATCTCGCGGGTGCGCGTGCGCAGTGAGGCCGGGAGCGCCCACAACATGACGGCGCCAATGACTGGCACCACGATGAGGAGGGTTAGAAAGGGAAACACGGTCTACATACCCCCGAACACGATGATGGCAAGGAGCAATACTGCACCGGCGAGCAGTGTCGCAGCGTACGAACGGACGTGGCCGTTTTGCACGCTACGCAATGCCTCACCTAAACGGGCCCAGCCACGTGCTTGACCGTTGACGGCACCGTCAACCAACACCGCATCGGCGTAAACCAAGGTACGGGTGAGGTGCTGGCCGGGCCGTTGAAGAACTGCACGGTTGACGGAGTCTTGGAAGAAGTCGTGACGCGCAGTGATGGTCGCGAGGGAACCCGCTGGCGCCGTGACTGGCACATCCGCACGGCCAAAGCGCAGCCATGCAAGACCCGCGCCCAGCACCACCAGAGTGAGCGTGAGCGCAATGATCAGCGGAATTGGCAACACCGGGTCGTGGTGTTCTGCGTGACCAGTGACCGGCTCGAGCCACAGTGCGAAGCGGTCGCCCATTGCAAGAATCAGACCCAAGAACGCGGAGCCGATAGCCAAGATCACCATGGGGACAGTCATGAGCTTGGGGCTCTCGTGAGGATGCTGTTCGTCTGACCAGCGGGCCTTGCCATGGAAGGTCATGAAGAACAGACGCGACATGTAGAACGCCGTCAGTCCAGCACCCACGAGGGCGACGCCACCGAACACCCATGGCTGCCAGCCGTCGCCCACAAAAGCGGCTTCGATGATCTTGTCTTTCGAGTGGAAACCAGAGAACGGGGGCACTCCAAGGATCGCAAGCCAACCCAGCCCAAAGGTCACCCAAGTGACCACCATGGCGCCGCGCAGTGCACCAAAGCGGCGCATGTCGACCTCGTCGTTCATGCCGTGCATCACGGAACCTGCACCCAAGAACATTCCGGCCTTGAAGAAGCCGTGCGTGACCAGGTGGAAGATCGCGAAGGCGTAGCCAATGGGACCAAGCCCGGCGGCAAGCATCATGTACCCGATTTGGGACATGGTCGAGGCCGCAAGGGCCTTCTTGATGTCATCCTTTGCCATACCGATGAAGGCACCGAGCAACAGCGTGATCGCACCCACAATCGCGACCACAAGTTGGGCGTCCGGGGCACCATTGAAAATTGGCGCCGAGCGCACTACTAGGTACACACCAGCAGTCACCATCGTGGCGGCGTGGATAAGCGCAGACACCGGCGTAGGTCCGGCCATCGCGTCGCCAAGCCACGACTGCAGCGGGAACTGCGCACTCTTACCGCAGGCGGCCAGCAACAGCATGAGGCCAATGGCAGTCAGTTGCGCGGTAGTTGCCTCGGGAGCAGCGGCGTGCACCGTGGCAAAGTCCACCGCGCCAAAGTGCGCGAACATCATGCCCATCGCAAGAATGAGCCCCACATCGCCGATGCGGTTGACAACGAGCGCTTTATTGGCGGCGCTGGCATATGCCGACTTGTGGTTCCAAAAACCAATCAGCAAGTACGACGCAAGCCCCACGCCTTCCCAGCCCACGAACAACAGCAGGTAGGAGTCGGCAAGCACCAACAGCAACATCGCAGCAATAAAGAGGTTCAGGTACGCGAAGAACCGGCGCCGGTCAGGGTCGGTCTCCATGTAGGCCACGGAGTAAATATGGATGAGCGTGCCCACAAACGTCACGAGCAGTACGAAGGTGATCGATAGTGGATCAACCAACAGTCCCGCATCCAGCGTGAACTCGCCGCCAGGGATCCACGAGAACATGTGGACATTCGTGGCCCGCTCATCAGAGGGAAGCCCCAGCATCTCCACAAACGCAAACAGTGCGACAACAAAAGCCGCACCTGAGGCGACCACACCTACCCAGTGTGCCCACGCATCGGCCTTACGGCCCGAAAGCAACAGAATGAAGGCGCTAGCAAGCGGTACCGCAATAAGCAGCCAAGTCAAAGACAGCATGCTCTACCCCCTCAACTCTGCGGGTTCGTCGATCGAAATGGTCTGGCGGGCGCGGAACACCGCGACGATGATGGCGAGGCCCACTACGACTTCTGCCGCCGCGACAACCATGACAAAGAACGCCATCACCTGGCCATCGAGATGGCTGTGCAAACGCGAGAACGCTACCAGGGCGAGGTTAGCGGCATTGAGCATAAGCTCGACGCCCATGAACGCGATGATCGCGTTGCGCCGGAGCAAAACCGCCGCTGTTCCAATCGAGAACAGGATTGCGGCCAGGAACACAAAGTTCATGGGGCTCACTGTGCACCCTCCTCGTCCCGGCCGTCAGGCGTGCCCTTGCGGTCTTCTGCCTCGATCGACGGTGCCCCTGACGGGCGCTGGCGAAGCTCCGGGTTCTTGGATACCTCGAGGCGGTCAAGAAAGTCATCGGCCCTACGGGTCTGCTGGCGAATTTTAAGCACTCGTGACACCGAGTCTTCGATGGGCTTGCCCTGTGGGTCAAGCGATGGCGTGTCCAGAGCGTTATTGCGGGCGTAAACGCCGGGCATGGGCTTGTTGACAGGGTCGGCACCGGCGAGCAGGCGGGCCTCGTGCATTTCGACCTGCGACTTGCGGGGCGTAAGACGCGGGGTGTGCGTCATGATGAGCGCGCCCACCGCAGCAGTAATCAGTAGCGCACCCAGCACTTCCATCACCAACACGTAGCGGCCAAAAAGCACGAGCGCGATGGGCTCCGGGTCACCCACCGGTGGGTCCGCAGGCACGTCAATGGTGACGCGGCTCACGATCGTGATGAGTAGCACCGCGAGGCCACCAGACGCGAAAAATGCGATCCAGCGCTGGCCCTTAATGGTCTCTTTGAGATCTTCGCTGCGGTCAACACCCACGAGCATGACCACGAAGAGGAACATCATCATGACTGCGCCCGTATAAACGACGATCTGGACCACGCCAAGGAACGGCGCACCCAAACCCACGTAAGCGGCGGCGAGTCCCACCATGACGCTCACCACGGCCATCGCCACATGCACGGCCTTACGCGCGAAAAGGAGGGCCATGGAGGGCACTACGGTGAGTGCGGCAACGACCCAGAAGAGGGCAGGACTAACCACGAGCGGCCTCCTGCTTCTGATTCTCAGGCAGAGTCGGGTCCTCAGGACGGTGCTCGCGCACCCAGTCAGTCTGCGAACCCACGACCTCAGTGACGTCGCCACGGTAGTAGTCGTCATCGACGGTGCCAGGCACCATAGGGTGCGGAGCCGCGAGCATGCCGTCCTCGAGCGGGGCCAGGAGATCCTGCTTCTCGTAGATGAGCCCCTCGCGCGTGGGGCCGGCAAGCTCGTACTCGGTGGTCATCGTGAGTGCGCGAGTGGGGCACGCCTCAATACACAGGCCACAGAAAATGCAACGCAGGTAGTTGATTTGGTACACGCGACCGTAGCGCTCACCGGGCGAGTACTGCGCATCCAGAGTGTTGTCGTCCGCCTCTACATAGATGGCGTCTGCTGGGCACGCCCAGGCGCACAGTTCGCAACCAATGCACTTCTCGAGCCCATCCGCATAGCGGTTGAGCTGGTGCCGCCCGTGGTAGCGAGGCATGGGCGGAGTCTTCTTGTCCGGATACTGCTCCGTGATGGTGGGCTTGAAGAAGTTTCGCAACGTCACACCGAATCCAGCGACCGGCGCCAACGCGCGACCCACCGGACCAGCTTCGGGGAAGTTGGACACGAACGGGGCGGCGTCCGCGTCTCGCTCACGGTTCACCTTCCAGACATCATCGTGTTCGCTCACTTGGAGTCTCCTTCAATAGCGCTCGGATCCGCGTCCGCCTCAATGGTGCTGTGGTCGCCGGCGCTCGCGCGGACTGTCTTCGCGTCAACTGTCTTCGCGTCAAC
>CAZHTO010000105.1:0-7280 GCA_964535845.1 uncultured Demequinaceae bacterium
TCGATCACGAGGGCAGAGTCGCGGCCCGGATCATTGGTTCTGTTGAACCCTCGACACTTCGTGCGCTCGTCGAGCGTGCTGGCTTTGTCGACGGTGCTGATTCCAACGACGGTGCTGATTCCAACGACGGTGCCGGACAGTAACTCGCCCCATGACGAACGCACTCGCCACTAGCATTGGCTCTGACTTCGCATCGCAGGTGCTGAGCGGGTCGCTGTTGGCGGCCGTCCCGATCGCGCTCTTGGCGGGGCTTGTGAGCTTTGCGTCGCCTTGTGTGTTGCCGCTGGTGCCCGGGTACTTGGGTTACGTCTCTGGCATGGCCGGCACTGGTGGGTCAGGGGGCACGGGTAAGCAGGCGAGCCGTCCCAAGCTAATTCTGGGTGTGCTGCTGTTTATCGCCGGGTTTTCGTCTGTCTTTGTGGTGCTGGGCATCATCGTGTCTGCTGCTGGCGCACAGTTCCAGGCGCAGATGGACGTCATCATGCGCGTGATGGGGGTCTTTGTGATTCTCATGGGGCTTGCGTTCATGGGGGCCATGCCTTTTTTGCAGAGCACGCGCAAACTCAACATCTCTCCGCGCGCTGGCCTCGTAGGCGCACCGATTTTGGGCGTGGCGTTCGGGTTGGGTTGGTCGCCGTGCATGGGCCCCACGCTCAGTGCGGTGATGACCCTTGGGCTTAACGAAGGCACCGTGCTGCGGGGAGCCCTCCTTGCGGTGGTGTTCTGCTTGGGGCTGGGCTTGCCGTTCTTGGCGCTGGCGGTGTGGTTCGAGCGCT
Source organism: uncultured Demequinaceae bacterium (assembly GCA_964535845.1). Classification (GTDB taxonomy): domain Bacteria; phylum Actinomycetota; class Actinomycetes; order Actinomycetales; family Demequinaceae; genus Demequina. The sequence continues at coordinate 777 of CAZHTO010000105.1, forward strand.
CTGGTCCCATCCTGGGTTGGCTGCGGCGCCACCGGCGTGGACTGCAGCTGTTTGGTGGAGCCATGTTGGTGATCCTTGGGGTGCTGTTGGTGACCGGTCTGTGGGTGCGGCTCACCGGGGTGTTGCAAGGGTGGATTGACGGATTCTGGGTGTCGATCTGATGGCGCGCGTCAAGATTGACAACTATGCGTACCGGGCGGTCCCCCGTCTAGGCGTGACCGGTTGGCTGCGCTGGGTGTGGCGTCAAGTCACGTCTATGCGCGTGGCTCTGATTTTGCTCATTCTCTTGGCGCTCGCGTCTATCCCAGGTTCGGTTCTTCCGCAATGGCCACAGAGCCCTGGCGACACGCGCCTGTTCATTGATGAGAACCCGTTCTGGGGCCCTCTGCTCGACAGCACGGGCTTTCTGGACGTGTTTGGTTCGGCGTGGTTTACCGCCATCTACTTGTTGCTGTTTGCTTCGCTCATCGGGTGCATCGTTCCCCGGTGCCTGGTGTATTGGCGCGAGCTGCGCGCCCCGGTGCCTCCCACCCCCAGCCGTCTTGACCGTTACGACCCCACCACCGCACAGGCCCATGACAGCGCTCAAGTGGTCATTGATAAAGCTCGGGAGGTGCTGAGCCCCCGTACATTTGTGCCCGTCATGGGCGAGCGCGTGATGTTCCGTAGGCCTCGCTGGTGGCGGTGGATTGCGGACTATCGCATTCGTGTGGATGAGCGGCCTGGGGATGGGGCCGATGCGCCGGCTGAGTTGGCATTGTCAGCTCACAAGGGGCATGTGCGTGAGTTGGGCAACCTGATTTTTCACGTCTCGCTTGTGGGCGTGCTGCTTGCGGTGGCGGCGGGGTCGCTGCTGACGTACAGGGGGCAAGCGCTCATTGTCGAGGGTGACACGTTTACGAATGCGGTGGTGGCGTACGACTCGTACGAGTCGGGAATGTTGTTCTCTGAGGACGATCTGCATCCGTGGACCCTCAGTCTCGACCGTTTTGATGCGCAGTTTGGGGTCGACGGTAATCCCACCGATTTCACTGCTTTTGCCACGTTGACGGAGCCAGGCAAGGCCCCGCGTGAGGTCGAGGCGCAAGTGAACCGCCCCATCCAGGTTGATGGCGCCAAAATCTATTTGCAAGGTAATGGGTACGCGCCGCGCTTCACCATTAGGGACTCGGCTGGCGAAATTGCTTTCTCAGGCCCGGTGCCATTTTTGCCGCAAGACGAGACGTACACCTCGAACGGCGTGATCAAGGTGCCTGATGTGACGGAAGGGGACCAGCTGGGGTTCACAGCGACGCTGTTGCCTACCGCTGTGATCGATGGGGACTTTGCGGTTTCGGTGCACCCGTCGCCCACCAATCCGGTGATTTATCTCAAGGCGTATACCGGTGACCTGGGGCTTGATGACGGCATTCCGCAAAACGTGTACCAACTAGACGAGTCGCAATTGAGCCCAGTGCGTGGTGACGACAACAACCCGCTGCTTGTGGCAATGGAGCTCGGTGACACCATCGAGCTGCCAGATGGTTTGGGCTCAGTGACCTGGGAAGCTCTGCCGCGTTTTGCGGCGTTTGATCTACGGCGGGATCCGTCCCTGCCATGGCTGCTTGCGGCATCGCTGGCTGCGATGGCTGGCCTGGCGTTGAGCCTGTTCGCGCCCCGCAGGCGCATGTGGCTTGTGGCACCGCTCACCGAAGCGGAGGGCCAAAAGGTTACAGTGGTCACCGCAGCGTGGTGGGCGCCTGCGCACGACACGGATGCGGGTACGGCTCGTGACACGGTCCTCGATCAGGCCACCGGACGCTTGACCCCCAAGGAGGAACAATGACCGCACAGGAACTCAGCTGGTTTGCGCTGTGGGGAGCAACCGCGCTTTACGCCATTGCGATGGTGGCGTCATCTGTGCATTTAGCGCGCGTGGCCGATGCGCGGGGCATGGCACGTACGCAGGCAAAAGTAGCCGTCGGTGCCGGCACCGCGGGTGAGGGCAGTGCGGAAGCCGCGCCCGCATCGGCCCTCATCAATGTACGGGTGAAGTCCCGGGCAACCGGTATTGCCCGCACCACGCTGATCATGGGCGCATTGCTGAACTTGGTGGGCGTGATAGCGCGCGGCATCGAGGCCTCTCATGTGCCGTGGTCCAACATGTACGGCTACACCATTACGGGCGCACTTGTGGCGGTGGCGACGGTGGTGGTGCTGCAACGTAAGCGTGATGTCGCGTTCTTGGTGCCGCTCGTGTCTGGAGTTGCCGCGGTGTCGATTGGGTTGGCGCTGCGCTACCTGTACGAAGAGGCAACCGGCCTGCAGCCAGCGCTCCAGAGCTTCTGGATCATCATCCACGTGTCGATCGCGATCATTGCGACAGGGGTGTTCGTGGTGGGCGCTGTCGCGTCGATTCTGCAGCTGATGCGCGACTTCCGGGAGGACTCGAAACAAGGCCGTGGCCGCACACTACTGAGGCGCTGGAAGTGGATCGAAGCGCTGCCCACGCCAATAGCGCTCGAGTCGCTGGCGTTCCGTTTGCACGCCGTGGGTTTTGTGCTGTGGACCTTCACCCTCATCACTGGATCGATTTGGGCTGAGCACGCGTGGGGCCGGTTCTGGGGCTGGGACCCCAAAGAGGTGTGGACCTTTGTGATCTGGGTTGTGTACGCCGCGTACTTGCACGCCCGCACCACCCAAGGCTGGGCTGGCCGGCGTAGCGCGTACATCGCACTCGTGGGCATTGTCACCGTGATCCTGAACTTCACCGTGGTCAACATGGTGTTCCAAGGTCTACACAGTTACGCATGACATCCATGAAAATCGCGATGGTGCTGGACGACAGCATTGACCGGCCGGACGGGGTCCAGCAATACGTCCTGACGCTCGGCGCGTTCCTTGAGCGCGAAGGCCACGAAGTCCATTACGTGTGCTCGGACGCCACTCGCGACGACATCACAGTGCATTCGCTCGCACGCAACGTGGGAGTGACGTTTAACGGCAACGGCTTGCGCGTGCCGCTGCCTACCTCCCGCGCTAAGCTCCGCGAGTTCTTAGAGCGCGAGCAGTACGACGTGATCCACGTACAAATTCCGCACTCGCCCTTGTTTGCTGCCCGCGTTGTAGACGAGGCCCGCCGTTTGCACGCCCGCACAGTGCGGATTGTGGGCACCTTCCACATTCTCCCCGCAGGGCCCGTGAGCGCCGCCGCTACGCGTGGGTTGGGCTTTTGGCTGCGCCGTAACTTGCGCAAGTTCGATGCGTTCTGTGCAGTGTCTGCCCCGGCCGTCGAGTTTGCGCGGCACGCCTTTGGTATTGACGCCACCATGATTCCCAACAGCGTGGATCTCACTGCCTTTGCCGATGCGCGGCGCACCTCCACCACAGACGGTCGCCTAGTCGTGGCTTTCCTAGGGCGCCTAGTGGAACGAAAGGGCGCGCAAGAGCTGGTGGCCGCTGTTGCCGCACTCCCGGCCGAGGTGCGAACGCGACTTGATGTGCGCATCGGCGGAAAAGGTCCGTTGCGTGACAAGCTCGAGGGAGCAATAGAAACGGCAGGGCTAAGCGACACCGTGACCCTCAAAGGCTTTGTGTCCGAAGAAGACAAACCCTCGTTTTATGCTGACGCAGACCTTGCAGTGTTCCCCGCCACCGGCGGCGAGAGTTTTGGAATTGTGCTGATCGAGGCGATGGCCTCTGGCACCGGGGTCGTCATGGGCGGCAACAACCCTGGTTACCTGTCGGTGTTAGGCGACCAGCCCGAGGTAGCCATAGATCCACGCGACACGAAGGCTTTCGCTCACTCGCTTGCACGGCTCATTGAGGACCCGCTGTTGCGCGAAGAACTTCACGACGAACAAGCCGAACGCGTGAAGCGCTTTGACGTCGCAGTGGTGGGCAAGCAGGTACTCGAGCTGTATCGCGCGTAAGACGTGTGGTTTACTCGCCGCGCTGGCGACGGCGGCGACGCTCTTGATCGCGCAACCAATTGAGGTATTCAGGGTCATCGTCCGGGGCGATTGGCTCGCGCCTGCGCTGCGGCCCTGAACCCTTAGAGAACTTCAAATACAGCCACGCTGCAGCCCCAATGTAGGGGAACAGCAGGATCATGAGCACCCATGCCCACTTGGGCAACCCATGCGGTTGCTCTTCGGGATGTTGGAGAGCATCAGCAATGCAGTACGCCGCCAAAGCGATGTAACCAAAGAATAGGAGTGCGCGACCCATTTGGACACTATAGCCGCGGGTAGATTGGGCACATGAAAGTTGTCTGGTACTCACTCGCGAGAATTGGTGTCTTTGCCGCGACGTTGCTTGCGCTGTGGCTGATTGGCTGGTTCGACATCATCGCGATCTTTGCCGCATTTGTGCTGGCGTGGCTGATCTCGTACCTGGCTCTACACCGCTTACGGCAAGCGGCACTCGCACAAATGGCGAGCATGCTCAACCGGTCCAAGAGCGGCATTAGGGACCTCAACGCTGAAGAAGACGCGGAGCTGGATCGTGCTTCTGAGGTGACGAAGTCAGATCCAAATACCGACCGCGAGTAGCGCCCCGTACATCAGGCCCACGACCGAAAGCCCGCCAAAGATCTTTTTGAGCCCACCTGTATCCATATTGAGGCGGTCACGCACTGCGCCATCGATGCGCATCGCGATTCCAAAATACAAACTGGGCAGCGCCACCACGGTGGCCATGAGAGCCCAAGGCCGCACAAAGGCCACGATTACGGCCAAGATCACCGGCAACATCACGGTCGCCGCAAAGAGTTGCCGCGCTCGGGGAGAGCCAATCTTGACGGCGAGCGTGCGCTTACCTGCGGCAGCATCGGTCTCGAGGTCTCGAATATTGTTGACCAGCAATAGGGCCACCGCGTAAAGCCCCACCCCGACCGATGCCACTACTGCCCACCACGTGACCACACCCGCTTGCGTGAGCATGGTGCCAAGCACCGCAACGGGCCCAAAGAACACGAACACCGCGATTTCGCCCCAACCCGAGTAGCCGTACGGCCTGCGCGATCCGGTGTAATGCCACGCAGCCCACACTGCGAACACACCGACGATCAACAGCCAGTACAGGCCCGATTCGACCACCAAAGTAAGCCCCAGCACGATGGCAATAGCGAAAGAAACGAACGCCGCGCCCTTCACCGCGCTCGGGGTGGCACGTCCCGTGGCCACCAGGCGATCGGGGCCCACGCGGTTAATATCGGTTCCGCGCACGCCATCCGAATAGTCGTTGGCGTAGTTCGAGGCAATCTGCAGTCCCAACGCCACGCCTAAAGCTAAGAGCGCTTGCCGCCAGTGGAAGCCGCCCACAGCCGCCGCGCTCGCAGTCCCCACGGCTACCGCGCTCAACGCAGTCCACAGTGTGCGTGGCCGGGCACCCGCAATCCAGTCGGCGGTGGTGGTGCTCATGGGGGTCTCCTTGGGAGTGGTCTTAAAGGTCCGCGCGCATGGCGTACTCCCGTGCGGCTACTCGATCGATTTTGCCAGCATCTGTGCGCGGCACATGACCCACTGCAATCACGCTACGTGGAATCGCATGTGGCTCAAGCTCCAGCTCGGTAGTTAACCGCGTGAGATCTAGTTTGCTTCCCGGAGCGAGTGCCACAAGCGCGACGATCTTTTCTCCCCACTCGACGTCGGGCACTGAGGTGACCACCGCATCGGCGATATGGGGACTCGCCAACAGTGCGTGCTCAACTATTGCCGGGTGAACGTTATGCCCGCCCACAATCATCACGTCGTCTGCGCGGCCCAGCACCGTGAGGCGCTCGCCGTCCCACTCGCCAAGGTCAGCAGTGCGCAACCAGCGTTTGCCATCGCGCTCCACAAACACGGAGTTGTCGCCATCAGCAAAACCGTCCGCGAGCATCGGCCCTGCGATCTCAATACGACCTGCAGCCGCGATGTGAACACCTACTCCAGCCAGTGGCACCCCGTTGTACACGCACCCGCCGCTGGTCTCGGTCATGCCATATGTTTCGACGGCATTAGCTGGCAGCACCAGGCCTGGGGGAGCGCCCCCGACCAGCACGGCGTCAAAGGTCGCGAGCGCGGCTGCGCCCTCAGGGTCGTCGAGGAGGCGGCGCACCTGGGTAGGGACCAGGGAGACGTAACGCCGCCCGGCGGGCATTGAATTTGTGGCGGTCGCAAAGCTCTGGGCGGTAAATGGCGTGAGGTCTGGGGCCAGGAGCGCAGTGCCGCCCACGTGCGCACGGGCAACCACCATCGCCCCCGCAATCCGGTCAGCAGGCAACGCGAGCAACCAGTGACCTGGACCTCCCAAACGCTCGAGCGTCGCGACGGCCGATGCGGTGATGGCTTGAGAACTGAGCAACACTTCGCGTGGCTCACCAGTGGAACCCGAGGTGCGCGCCGCGATGCCCGCGGCTGCTCCGCGCAACGCTCGCGAAACCGCATCAACACCTTCGTCAGCTAGTCGCGCGTATTCCATAGAGGTCAGCCTATGCGCGCCTACAATGGCGCATATGAAGCTCACGCGCGCCTTGCCGGT
>CAZHTO010000106.1:0-7201 GCA_964535845.1 uncultured Demequinaceae bacterium
CAAGAAGGAGGCCCTTGAGGCTGCCGGCGTCAAGGTAGGCAAGACCCCTACCGAAACTGCCGAGCTCATGCGGGCGATTCTGACCAAGTAGCTCTATAGCGAGCGGCGGCGGCCCGGTTCCCTCACGCTTGAGATTCAGCGCGGTGGGGAGCCGGGCCGTTGTGCTGTGCCCTGTGCCCTGTGCCCTGTGCCCTGTGCCCTGTGCGCTTGCTAGCCCGGCCCCGGCTCGCCACCCAACCTGTTGCGCGCACCCCTAATCCGGCCCCGGCTCGCCACCCAACCTGTTCCGCGCCACCGACCCGGCCTGCACACCACCAACCCGGTCTCGTTCACCACTTCTGCACACGGCTGGTGCTGATGTGACACGTGGGGCTGGTGTGCAGCAACATGAGCAACTCGAGTCCCACCTGTCACAGGTGTGTGCAGAACTGGCGCGGCGGCGGGGAACGCGGCAGGTGGCGCGGAGGGCGGGGAACGCGGCAGGTGGCGCGGAGGGCGGGGAACGCGGCAGGGGCCGGCGAGGGCAATGTGGCGAGCCGTTCCGGCCAATCTCGCCAGCCTCGGGCCACGATAGGTGCATGTCCCGGTCTCTCGCCTCAGATGTGCGCGCCATGGGCCGTCGCGCTCTCGCGGCTGTTCGCGCGGCGCCAGCGTGGCTGGGTGGAATTCTCACTGGCGCCCAGGGCCTCGCATTGTCGTATGTTGCGATTTTGGCGCCGACCCTCGCGGTTGCTGCAGCGGCTCCGGTGGAGGGTGTTGCGGCCACGGAGTGGTCGGGGGCAGTGTCTGTGGCCACGCACACATGGCTGCTGGGTCACGGTGCTGCGGCTGAGGTCGCTGGTGTTTCCATCACGCTCGTGCCGTTGGGGTTGACGTTGCTGAACGCAGCAATTCTTGCGGGTGTTGCTCGCCGGTTCACGTCGCGTACGTGGGGGAGTTGGGGGTTCGCGGTTGCGACGTATACGGCTGGGGTTGGAGTGGTTGCGGTCTCAGTCACGGCGACGGATGCCGCGGGTTCTACAGTTTTACCTGCGGTGTTAGTCGCTGCCGTGCTGAGCGCAGTGGCGGTAGGCATAGGTGTGCGGCGCGCGCATGGGATTGGACTTGCGTGGCTCACGACTATTCCTGATTGGGTTCGGTTAGGTGTGCGCCGTGCGAGCGCGAGCCTTGCGGTCGTTGTGGGTGCGGCGGCCGTGGCGGGCGCGCTGTGGGCAGTGGCCGGCAGGCAGCAGATCGCGCAGACAGCTACGAGTTTGGAGCTCGACACTGTGAGCGCGGGCGTGCTTGCAGTGGCCGAGACCGCCTACGTGCCGACGTTGGTGGTGTGGATGGTGGCGTGGCTTTCGGGGCAGGGTTTTGCGGTGGGAGTGGGGACCGCTTATGCGCCCGATGCGCTGGCAACCGACGCTCTGCCTCACCTCCCGCTGTTGGGCGCCTTGCCATCGGGCTCGGGTGGTCTGTTGCTGTGGGCTCCTACGGTGATTGTGGTGGTGGTCGCGGCTGTGCGCGTGGTGCTTGCGCGCCGTAGTCTTGAATGGCGCATGAACCTGGCGGCGGATGGCGTCGCTGCTGGTATTGCAGGCGTTGTGGCCGCGATAGCGTTCGTCATCACGCAGGGTTCGGTGGGGCCGGGCCGGCTCGAAACTGTGGGGGCGGAGCCACTCGCGGCTGCTGTTGCGGTGCTCGGCCTGATCGCGGGCGGGCTGATCTTGGGCACGCTTATCGACCATGCCATGGGGTGGATTACTGGCGACCCACCCAAGTCAAGTGGTGCGCGTAAGCCAACGGGCGCATCGGCCGTGAAAAATGCTCGTGAGGACGTTAGTCCGAACTGACGCCTTACCCGCCAAGGAGATCGTTCAGTACGTCTTCGATGCCTTCTTGGTAGTCGCGTTGGCACTGGTCTTGCGCGGTTTGGGTGATGGCGCGCGAGTTGCATTCTTGGAGTGCTCGTACGGGCTCGTGGAAGAAGATCATGGCCACGCCGGTGAGGGCGGCAAAGAGCACCGCCGCGGTGCCCGCGATCATGGTGTAGCGGAACATGAGCACACCTGCTACCGACCGGGATCGCCATAGCGAGCGGACGGCGAAGAATGCGGCAACTGGCCCAGTGAGGATCACGCCAAAGATCAGGGGTAGCGACAGTAGGTACAGCAGCACCGTCGCGCCAAACAACATGAGGAAAATCTTGCTGTCCCGGCGTGCCCCTGGGGGCAGTGGGCTTTTGGGGCGTTCGTCGTCGGCCACGGTGCTCCTTGAAATAGGTATGCGCCTAAGCATGCCTATAGGCTCGGCGCGTGACAAACCAGACTTCCCCAAAACGCGTGGTTGCGCTCATTTCTGGCGCTGGTTCGACCTTGCAGTCGGTGCTCGAGGCTCAGCGTGATCCCGCTTACGGTGCCGTTGTCGTTGCGGTGATCTCGGACAGGGCCGATGCGCGTGGGCTTGATATTGCGCGTGAAGCTCACATTCCGGTTCAGGTGGTGGCGATGGGCGACTTTGCTGACCGTGCGGCTTGGGACCAGGCCCTTGCCGACGAGATCGCCTCGCACGCACCAGATTTGGTGTTGCTCGCGGGGTTCATGAAAATTTTGGGCGCGCCGTCTTTGCGCGAATTCGGTGGCCGTATTGTCAACACGCACCCGGCGCTGTTGCCTGCGTATCCAGGTGCGCACGGGGTGCGAGATGCGCTCGCGGGCGGGGCTAAAGTGACTGGTTGCACCGTGATGCTTGTCGACGAGGGTGTTGATACCGGCCCCATCGTCGCTCAAGCGGCCGTCGAGGTCTGGGATGATGACACCGAGTCAACCCTCCACGCGCGCATCAAGACTGTCGAGCGCGGCCTCGTTGCCGCGACGGTGGGACGCCTTGCGCGCGAAGGGTGGACTGTGCGGGGACGACTAGTGACTATTGGCGATGTGGAAGGCAACTCATGAGTGAGCGGCAGGCAGTACGGCGGGCACTGATTTCGGTTTACGACAAGACTGGGATCGAGGAGTTTGCACGGGGTTTGGCTAGCGCGGGCGTCGAAATTGTGTCGACGGGTTCTACGGCTGCGCGTATTGCCGCCGCTGGCGTTGCGGTGACGCGGGTCGAGGATGTGACGGGGTTTCCTGAGGTCCTTGATGGCCGTGTGAAGACGTTGCACCCACGAGTGCATGCGGGAATTCTCGCGGATCGCCGGCTCGAGTCGCACCGGGCGCAATTGGCGGACTTGAATATTGCGCCATTCGATTTGGTGGCGGTGAATCTTTATCCGTTTGCCGCGACTGTGGCCTCGGGTGCGAGCCAGGATGACACCGTCGAGCAGATCGACATTGGCGGCCCGTCGATGGTGCGGGCTGCCGCGAAGAATCATGCGTCTGTAGTGGTGCTGGTGGACCCGGCGCATTATGAGGCGGCCGTCGCTGAGGTGCATGCGGGTGGGTTCACGCTTGCTCAGCGGCAGAGGCTTGCGGCAGCAGCCTTCCGTCACACTGCGGACTACGACATTCATGTCGCAAGCTGGATGACCACGGTCGTGGCGCCTGATGACCAGCCTGGTGATGAGTGGATTGCTCAGTCGTTCACGCGCTTGCGTCCGTTGCGCTATGGCGAGAATCCGCACCAGGGAGCCGCCGTATATGCGGACCCATTGGCGGCGGGTGGCTTGGCCCATGCGCGCCAGTTGCATGGCAAAGAAATGTCGTTCAACAACTATGTGGATGCCGATGCCGCGCTACGGGCGGCTTACGACCAGCCGCATCCGGCAGTAGCGGTGATTAAGCACGCGAACCCCTGTGGCATTGCGGTGGGGGAGTCCATTGCGCGGGCGCACGAGCGGGCGCACGAGACGGATCCCGTCTCTGCTTTTGGTGGCGTGATCGCCGCTAACCGCGTCATTTCGGCCGATGCGGCCAGACAGATCGCGGGTGTGTTCACCGAGGTGGTAGTGGCACCTGGTTTTGACGAAGAGGCGCTAAGTATTCTGCGCGAACGCAAGAACGTGCGGCTACTTGAGGTAAACCCCGCGCCTCTTGATGTCGAGTGGCGGCGCATTACTGGCGGGCTACTGGTGCAGCAGGCCGACTGGATTGATGCACCTGGCGATAGCGCAAGCGCATGGAAGCTGGTGGCGGGTCCAGCAGTCGACAAGACCACGCTGGCCGACCTTGAGTTCGCCTGGCGGGCATCCCGGTCCGTGAAGTCGAACGCGATTTTGTTGGCGTCGGGTGGCGCTGCTGTGGGCATCGGAATGGGTCAGGTCAACCGTGTCGACTCATGCCGCCTTGCAGTCGAACGTGCGGGTGCTGAGCGAGCACAAGGCTCAGTTGCGGCGTCAGACGCGTTCTTCCCGTTTGCTGATGGCCTACAGGTGCTCATCGACGCAGGCGTGCGCGCAGTCGTGTCGCCTGGCGGTTCCGTGCGTGACGGCGAGGTTATCGACGCCGCTCAGGCTGCCGGAATCACTCTGTATCACACGGGTACCAGGCACTTCTTTCACTAATGTCACGCGTTCCCTTAACCCGAGTGCCGGCGGCTGTCGCGGCGGTGGCGATCGTGTGCGCCGTCGTGGCTTTTGGTGCGTTAGTCAGCGTGCAGGTAGCCGCATTGATTCTGGCGGGTATCACTGTGGCAGCGGCGGTGCTACGCATGGTTGTTCCCGCGGGGCGTACCTTCACGGTGCGCCGGCGGGTTATTGACGTGATGATGTTGCTCACGTTTGCTTTGGCACTGACATATTTGGGGCTCACTACGCCGCTGGGCTAAGCCTTTTGTCTGCACGCGTGCCAACTAGCACTCAGCGACCCCCAGGATGTGCCGCACCCCTCGAGTTCGACACTCAGCGACCCCTACCGCGCTAAGGCGGGGGTGGGGTCTGGGGGTGGGTGCGCGCGGCGGGGGTGCGCGGCGGGGGCGGGTGCGTTAGTCGACTTGTTCGATGATGATCAGGTCTTCTTCTGGTCCAAAGGCACGGAACAACAGGCCAGCAATCGCGGCGCCAACAATTGGTGCGACCCAGAACACCCACAGTTGCTGGAGCGCCCAGATGTCGGCAAACAGCGCCGGGCCGGTGGCACGCGCGGGGTTCAGGGCGCCGCCTGTGATCGGGATTGCGACCAGCATCAAGAACCCAAAGGCGAGGCCAATCACAAGCGGGGCAGATGGCGCGTTCATGGCGGCCCGTACGGAGGTGACCGCGAGCACCACGGCGACCAGGATTGCGACCAGGATGGTCTCAATGCCAATGGCCGCCGCTAGCCCAAAGTTGAAAGGCGAGTGCTCGCCGTATCCGGTGGCGGTGCTACTCATAATTGCCTTGACTTCAGTGATTTCGGGGTGCGTCGACACGAGGGCGAACAGCGCCCCGCCGGCCGCAAGGCCGCCAATGACTTGAGAAATGACATAAGGGACCACGTCCATACCTGGGAACCTGCCGCTCAGCCACAAGCCCACTGTCACAGCAGGGTTCACATGTGCGCCAGAGATGCCACCGAAGATCACGATCGTGATGGTGAGACCAACCGCAAACCCGAGTGCAGTGGTGAGGGTGCCGTTGTTGCCGGCTGCGGCAAACGCCATGGTCCCTAGTCCCACGAAGACCAAGATGAAGGTACCGCCGGCCTCGGCGAACATGCGGGCCACCAGGCTCGGACGGCGGGGCATATCAATCCAGGCATCGCCGTCCAGGTCCTCAGCAAGTTGAGCCTCGACAATGTCTTCGGATGAGGGGGAGTGTTCTGGCTCGCTCATGAGCGTCTCCTTTGAGTGAGGGCGGTGGTGCACCTTTGCCGATCTTGTCAGGTGCCGCAGCTAAGACTGCGCTACGACTCGCTCAGGCGGCGCGACGGGCCGGCGTCTTCGGGGCCCCGCTTGAGCCAGTTCTCGACACGCATGCGCACGGCCTCGGTGACTTTGTGCGTCACCGCAAACACGGTGGGCCGCAACACGAAGATCACCACGCTAGCCACCACAAAGACCACGAGTGTCCAGGCCACCGCATGTAAGGGGAGCCACCATTGGCCCGCAGCTGAGCTGGTCTCAACGATGTCGCGCCACAGCACGCGTCGAGTGAGGGGGTTGTCGTGGATCAGATACACGCCAAAAGCCGCAGTGGCCCAATAGTTGAGAACGCGCGACTTCCACGGCCGGCTCTTGAGCGCCCATACAAAAACCGTGACTGCAAAGGCGAGCACCACTGGTGAGTGTTGCTCGGCGAGGTTATGGACTACCCATGACAGCGCATCGGCCGTACCCGCATAGTCCCAACGTGCATAGCCGGCCACCAACAACGTCAAGGTGAGGAGCGCGCCGCTGGCGAGCGACGCGATGCCCCATGTGCGCGCGGAGCCTGGGATCTCATTGACGCGTACATAGGCCGCGATCAAAAACAGCAGCGCGAACCAGCCCAGGTTGGCGATCCCTAGCCCCACGCCGTCGATGAGGGACAGGCCGCTCCACATCACCAGGCCCACCAGAATCAGCCGGCGCAACTGCAGTTCGGTCAGGCGCTCCACGATGATCGCGAGGTAGGGCGCCATCAAAATAAGCACCACGTATGCGGTCACAAACCAGTACTGGCTAAAGATCACGGGGAACAGTGAGCCGCGCAAGTCTTCCCAGGGCAACACCGCGCCGGTGACGATCATCGCGCCCACCGCGAGGCCCCACGAGATGGGAATCAGTTGCGAGTAGATAGTCGACAAAGCTTTGCCGCGGCGGGCCGCACCGAGCATGTAGAACGCGCCTACCAGCACAAAGAGGTCGACGCCCCATTTGCCGAAGCCGCCAAAGACCAGTAGAAACACTCCAGTGTTGGCGGATCCCGTGTGGAGAAGCACGCCGCCGTGGACGGCGTAGTGGTGCGCGACAATCGCCAGCATCGCGACTATTCGCAGAGCTTCTACCCGCGCATTACGGACATAGGGCATGCCGCGATGCTAACCGGTGAGTGGCACCTGTTGCCGCATCACCGCTCTGGTGAGGCGCTCGCATGGACTAGCCTGGAGATCGAAAACCACACCTAAACATCGTGAGGCATACGCATGGCGAAGATCAAGGTCGAAGGCAAGGTCGTCGAGCTCGATGGCGACGAGATGACGCGCATTATTTGGCAGTTCATTAAGGACCGCCTGATTCACCCCTACCTCGATGTGGACCTCGAGTACTACGACCTCGGTATCGAGTCGCGCGACGCTACTGACGACCAGATCACCATCGA
>CAZHTO010000107.1:0-3213 GCA_964535845.1 uncultured Demequinaceae bacterium
ATCGATCAGCACAGCGCTATCGGTCACTACAGGGCCACGCTTAGGGTCACCGTGCCCTCGCGCTACTGGTCGTCGCCGAACAGCGTCTGGCCCAGCCGGGAAAGCTCCTGACCAGCATCTTCGATGCGTTCGAGTTCACTGTCGGGGTATGCGCCCTCTTCGAAAAAGAAGTGCTGTCCCACGTCGACGAAAGCGAGCGCGAGCGACTTGGGGACCTCTGCACGCGGGCCGTAGTACTCCACGAGTCGCTCGAGTGCTCCCATGAGTTCCACATAAGCGCTCTCGTCGAGACCCTCACGCATGCGTAGTTGCACTGGAATGGAGTCTTCGGAGACCAGCAGCCGGTGCACGGTGGCCAAGTCCTGTTCAACGCTCACGCTTTGCTCCTTGCCGCTCGTACTAGGTGCCTCTCGTACCAGGTGCCTCTCGTACCAGGTGCCGCTCGTACCAGGTGCCGCTCGTACCAGGTGCCGCCTGCTATGTACCTCTGCTCTGCTAACTTAAGCCATTGAGTACCGGATGCCTTAAGGGAGAGCATGAAAATCGTTTCGCGCGGCATTTCCATTGGCGCACTTGCTGCAATATTGGCGCTCATTCCGTGGGCGCTCGCGAGAAGCGCCGAGCCGCTCACCCTCCTCCTGTTCGCACTCCCGGTGACGGCATTCACTGCGCCCTTCTTCATGATCGCCTCCATTGTGTGGATGTTCTACCGGCAACGCCGTCGCCACATAGCTGATGGCAAGGACGCGTACCGCTACCGGGTGAGGCGCCACTACATCACGTGGGCAGTCCTTACGGTGTTGGCCTGGATCGCCTCTTGGCTGTTCTTGACGATGCTTGCGGAAGACAAGGATGTCAGTGGGGAGGGGAACGGCCTGTTCGCTCTCGTGATTGCGGGCCCCACCTTGATCTTGGGCATGATCGCCTCGACCATCGTGGAACGCGTTTACGAGAGAGTTTTGGAAAAGGGCATCTCTGAGTCGTAGCCGTACTGGTATGTAGCGAAACCCGCATCACATTCTCGACAATTGACTGCGGACATCGCTTCTCGACCCGAGTGCCAGCGGCATCGACTGGCACCGCAACTACTAGGCATGGTTGTCCGACTGCCAGCGCGCATCGGCCGTCATCGTCCTGGCCCTCAGACGCATCGAGCACCCCATCCGGCTCCAATGGATACACGTCGAAGAGCCTGCGCCCACCGGGCCGGCGTCTTTGTGCCGGGTCCACCGTCGCCGGCGGCGTGAACCACACTTGGTCCGCAGTGGCATGGATCTGCCAGTCTTCTCGATGAATATCGTGATGACAGCGCACACACAGCAGCACCCCGTTCGCCAGGTCTGAAGGCCCGCCGCGTGACCAATGCTGGATGTGGTGCGCATCGCACCACGAGGGCGGGGCGCCACACATCGCACACCCGCCGTCCCGCTCGACCAGCGCGAGCTTTTGCTCAAAAGTGAAGTGCCGCTTGCGTCGACCCTGGTCCAGCACCACTGACGGCCCGCCCATTACCTCGGGAATCACGTCCGCAGCGGCGGCGGCACGGCGTAGCGCCCCCGCGTCTACCGAAGTCGAAAGACCGTCAATGGAGCCACCGCCCACGCTCTCCCGCAACTCGTCGAGCCAGGCCCGCACCACCAGCGTCACACCCGACCGCGGCAAAACCTCGACCTCGCACCCGGCGAGGTGGCGTGCGAAATCTCCCATCGCATCGGCCCTGACCTGCTCAGGCGTGCGCTCGTCGACCACTACCGCCTCGCCAGCTTTTGCGGCGTCTGCCATGCGCTTACGGAGCCGAAAGTTCTGGTTCACCATCGCCTGCATCACGGCGACAAGCGGCGCGCCGTTCTCGGGATCTAGCCGGCCGTTTACCGTCACCATGCCGTCTTGCGTCTCCCCAATACGCAAGTACCGCCGCTCCCGCCTGTCCCGCGCGAGCTCCTCAAGATGTTGCCGGTCCAGGCGTGCCTCGGTGCGATTAATGAGCCCTGCAAGGCGATCGAGCCGCATATACCCCGCAGAAAAAACCAGATCCCGCTCCGCAGTTGCGACCGCGTATTCCGTACATCTTTTAGCCACACGGCGCAGCATTCGCAAGATCATCGCGGATGCCTCCACTCCCAAAACACCAGCGTTCACGGCCTTTGCCACGTGCGGGAACACGGCGGGCGGCTCAGGTTCGCCAGGAGTGGGCGGTGCGGGCGCCGCATTCTTGCCACTCGCGCGTTCCACATCACGCAGCGCCTCACCTAACTCGATGAGCCGCCCCGCCTCCGCGTTGGAGCCACCTGTCTGACCCGACACCAGCCCGCGCTCATCGCCCTTGCCTCGCCGCCGCGCAACGCCCACATCACCAGCCTTGGCACGCGAGCGCGCAGCCTGCTCTGCGGCCACGACGGCCATCATCCGATCCGCATCTTTGCGCACCATCCCCAGCGCGCCACCAAGCGCGACCAGGTCGTCTTCTGACATCGCGCTTACACCCGCATGCGTGAGCTCGCGCCGCTCCATCAACGCACCGCGCACGCGCTCGTCCCACGTCCCCGGCGCAGCACTGCCAGCGCCCCCAGCGGGAGCGAGCGGGTCAGGTGCTTTGGCCATGGATACATCACATCAGTGAGGTCTGACATTTGCCGCAAACCGAACAAAGCACCTGGTACATACGGCCGATGCGCGGGCTGGGCACCATTCCACCCACCCTCTCGCTCCCCATGAGCTGGCGCCCACGACTCACCAACCGCCGCATATGGTGGCTAGGGATTCTCGGTTTACCTAGTGACTCGGGGGCGCTTGTTCGATAGCATCCGACCATGCACATTGCTGTGGACCCAGAGGCCACCTTGCACGTGGCTAAGAAGACTGACGACGCGCTCGACGAGCTTGAGGCCAACTTCAAGGAGTGCGACCGCGCCACCGACGCAGTCGCCGCCTTACTTGATGCTGAGGCACCCGCACTGGCCGAGAGCGTACGGGACCTTGCCGCTCGCGAGGGCGGCACCCGCACCAAACCGTTCGCTGAGGCCCAAGAAGCCAACTGGTCGTTGCGCCAAGCCGTAGGGGATGTAGTGCGTGAAGGTGAGCGGATCAAGGGTGACATTGATCAATTCACTGACGCTGTGGGAAACGTCGTCGATCTGGGGGTGGAGCGGTTCCAGCAGGGGGTTGGCGCGGCGATACATTTTGGCGGTGAGGTTGTAGACGGCGCACGCCAAG
>CAZHTO010000107.1:3313-7103 GCA_964535845.1 uncultured Demequinaceae bacterium
AGGCGAAAACGTCGTGGACCGTATTGAAAGCATCGCGGACATCATGTCCGGCGGCACCAAACGTCTGAGCGATCCTGGCCACTAGGTTCTTGGAGGAACTTTCATGGGCTGGAACCCCATTGTTATTGACGTAGCCAATGTGCCTCACAGCAACCTGGACGATGTTGCGGTGTCGAATGAGGCTGACGCTCTACGTAACGCGTCGGGCAAGTTCGAGTCGTTGACCACGTCGCTTACCCGGTCCTGGGGAGGCCTCGCGCACACATATATGACGGGCCACACCCAAGTGGTGCTGTCAAAGATGGACAATGCGAAAGCCACTGCTGCCCGTGCGCAGTGGGTCTATGACCAGGCGGCGTGGGCGCTCGACGCGTTCGCAGCTGAGATGAGGGACCTGCGGTATCAAGCCAACGATCTTGAGAGGGCTGTGCGAGCGCTCCTCAGGCGCCCCGATGCTCAGGTCAAAGCGGCAGTTCCCGGCACGTACGAGTTCAATACCAATTTTGGGTGTTGGCGTAATGCTCACCGGATAGCTGGTGCTATGCGCAGCGCAATGGAGATGTGCAGGGTTCGCTTAGATGCCATTGGACAGGACCCGCACGCCTTTGATCCTTATGACGGCCTCACTGAGGTCACGCGCGATGGCACCGGGTTCACCGACTATGTGGACGTCGAAGCCAAGCCGCTCGAGTGGAACCTCTTTGGCACTACTGGGGCCATCAGTGGCAGCCAAGTTGACCAAGGAAACTTGGGCAACTGCTGGTTTATGTCTTCTCTCGCAGCCCTTGCAGACAAAGACCCGAGCGCTATCGAGCGGATGGTGCGCGACAACCGCAACGGCACCTACACCGTCACGCTGTTTGTCGAGGGCGAATGGCAGTCGATTCAGGTAGACAACACCATGCTCATTGGCGAGAACGGTAAACCGCGTTTCTCGGGCAATGGGGCGTACAACGACGAGGCCTTGTGGCCGCTACTTGTCGAGAAGGCAGCCATTAAGGCGTATGGCGGCGACTATGTGGCGCTCAACGCCGGCACCGGTGCAATGTCTATGGAACTCTTCACGGGGAACAGCGCAAAAACTGACTTCATTACCCCCAACGCCGTCTGGGATAGAGATGCGATTGCGCGATACTCCGAGATGTCACAGCGTGACGACGTGATTATGACCGCGAACAGCAACATCAGCGCCAACACGGACTGGTTCGACATTCCGGTGACGCGAACCCGAGAGCACCCCGACATGTGCTCCGTAGACGTGGTCGAGGGAACCGTGAGCTTTAGCAACAACCACGTGTATCAGGTGGCCGATATCGATCCGCAAGGCAACGTGACCCTTGTGGAGCCAAACAATAGAGCCGGCATGGTCGACGGCATTGACGAAGACCGGTTTACCATCACCGCCGAGCAATTCCAGGAGCACTTTGTAGGCGTCAGCGTTGGGACAACCTCCTAAGCCGTACCCCGATCACAGGGAACCGTTAACGTTTTCCGACGCGTTTAAGCGTGCCTGCGATGGCTCCTCCGGCCTTCTTGGCACCCGAGGCAACCGCGCTTGCAGCACTGCCTGCGGCCTGGCCGACTGTAGAAGCCGCACCCTTCACTGCGGTGAGTGCGCGGGGAGGGCTGTCGGGCGCATCGGCCGTAGTGTCGTCAAGCTCAAGCCAAGCCGGCCACTGCTCGACTGGAGAGGAAAACCCTTCGCGGCAGGCCTTCACTACGGATTTTCCAAAGTAGTAACTGGTGGCACCGCCTGCGACGGCGCCGATGACGGGGATGGCTTTTGAGCCCACGCGAACGCCACCCATGACCGCGCCTTGGGAGACGGCTTGCTTGGCGAGCACCATGGTGACCGGCACGAGCGCCGAGTCTGGCAACTGGTGCGCGAGCAGGTCTCCCCACTTGGGGTTCACCTTGCCAGCGACCGTGCCGGCTGCGGTGCGCGCCGTCCGCACGGTCGCGCCTGCGGGTAGCGCGCCCAGGACCATCTCGGTGATGCGGCTCTTGCGCTTCTCCCCCAACATTGCGCCCAGGACCACGGCCTTGGCCCGCTCCGGATCCTCGATAGGGATGCCCCGTAGCTCGGCCATGGAGAGGGCGAACAGTGCGGTGGCTTCGTAAAAGAACAGCAGATCGGCAACACCTAGACCAATAGCCGTAGGGATGCCCACAGCCGGGATAGTGGCCGATGCGCCCGCCGCAGCACTCGCCGACGTGGTGGTCGCGAGGTACTGCTTTTCGATGGACCTCATGACCTCTGCCGGGGTGGCTTGCGGGTTCTTGCGGCGCATTTGTTTGATGCGCGCTGTCACGGCGGGCCGCTGGACGGCGATTGCCTTGAATAGGCGCTCCTGAAAGTCTTCGGGTAGCGCGGTCGAGCCGGCGGTCTTGTCCATGGCTTTGCTCATATAGACACGTTATAACGGCGGTAGGACATGCGGCGGTCTGACGTTGGTGACGGACAACCTTGACTGCCATTACGGCCGATGCGCGGGCTGGCTGGCTCCGATGGCCGTCACCGAGTTGCCGCTGCTGAGCTGCCGCCAGACATCACCCCATGCCAACTGACCACGGGTCAACCACCCTCACCCCGAGTGGCTCAAAGTCCGCGACGTTGCGCGTCGCCACGCTCAGACCATGAACCGCCGCTGTGGCTGCGATCAGCCGGTCTGCGAGTGGCCTTGGGTCGGGCACGCCCATCGCGGCGGCGGTGCTCGCCACATTCGCGTCGACGGCGATAGCACGCGAGCCCAACACGCTGAGCACCTGGTTCTCGAACCAGGCCCGCAGGGCACGCCCGGCCTCTTGGTCCTTCCTCTCTTTACTCAGGACACCACGCTCGATCTCTTCCAGGCACACCACCGACGTCCACACCAAGGCAGAGTCTTGAGCCTCCATCCACGCGACTACCTTGGGGTCTCTGCGCGCCGGCGCTTTGCCCAACTCGGAGATGACGTTGGTGTCGAGCAGCATCATGGTGTGAGGTCGCGCACATCCACGGTGCGCTCGGGCAGGTCGAGTTCGAGTTCATGGTCGGCAGCAAGCAAGCTCGCCAGACTGGCTCGGGGGCGCTCGAACGCTCTGTAGTCGGTGATGGACATCAGCACGTATGCGGGATTGCCACGATCCGTGATGACTACTGGTCCACGATCAGCTGCCCTTTTGGCGGCAGAAACGTCGCGGTTGAACTCTTGTGCACTCACAGATTTCATGGCGCCTCCACAAAGTAGGTACCTACCTACTTTACGGGGCCAAGCTTCTACGCTCAAGGGGCGACCGACGGGTGCCGGTCCCAGATTGCACGCACGCCAGCGTTGAGTTCTGGGTACTGCGGGTCATGCCAATTGAGCCCGTGCTTTTCGGCCAGCGCGGCTACGACCGCGGTAGCGATGCGCCATTCAGAGAACTTCGATTCGCAACGCCACGTGGGACCACTCGCACTCTCCCCTGCCGGCCACTTCCATGGACTCGACCGACAGTAGTCGCCATCAGCCTCATGCCATATCGACAGCATTTCCTCAACAAATGCTGCCACCCGCGGCGTCGGTGGAGACGCTGGGCCTTCCATCAAATAGTTCTCCGCGAGCGCCATGAACTTTGTGTGCGCGTCAAAGTCCGAGCTTGGCATTGGCCCTTCCCACACATGCAAGTGATGTCCCATAACCGCGACGTTAAAAGACCCGCAGCGTCACCGCCAGGCGGCTTTGCCTCAACCGTGGATAGGTCGCGGCGGTCTAGGTCTGGGGACAGCCGCCAATTAAGAGATCAAGGCATAGGGCCGATGCGCGGG
>CAZHTO010000108.1:0-7076 GCA_964535845.1 uncultured Demequinaceae bacterium
GTCACGCGATTGAAGTCTTCGTGGCGTCCAAGGCAGCGTGGATTGCGCTCCAGCAGGAAAGGGTCTGTGAGCAAGAACCGCCACTGGCTCCCGGCCCGCAAGCGACTGCCCTGGATGTGCAACTGTGGCAATGGCTCGAAGAGTTGCTACCTCTGTGGTGCGACCGCATTGGAGTGGAACAGCCACACGTGACATTGCGCATTATGCGCACGCGGTGGGGAAGTTGCCGTAAGGCCTCGGGGCGCATCACCTTGAATACCGAGTTGGGGCGCAGGGGCTTTGAGTCCACCGAGTACGTGCTGGTACACGAACTGTGCCATCTGATTGAGCTCAATCATGGCCCGCACTTCTACGCCCTGATGGACTTACATTTGCCGGACTGGCGCGAACGTAAGGCACAGCTACGCCCGCTGTAAGTCAGGCTGCTCAGGGGTGGGTGATACCACTTTGATACCATCGGGGAATGGCGATGACAGTACGAATGACGGCAGAACAAGACGCAAAGCTCGTGGCGCTCGCGGAGCGCTGGGGCGTGTCCAAGAACGAGGCCATTGTGCGGGCCGTAGAAGCTGCAGCCGACGGCAGCAGTCACGCACGTGATCTTGGCGAAATCTCGCGTGAGATGAGGCAAAGGTGGGGGCCGGTGCTTGACCGCCTGGGGTCCGTATGAGCACTAGGTTTTTGTCTCTCGAAGATCTGCTTGACCTCTGTCGGGACCTCGGAGTGGGGCCAGTGCGCGATATCGGGCTTCTTGACGCTTGCGCGCAACGCCCGCAGACCACCCTCATGGGGGCAGATGCCTACCCCTCGCTTGAGATCAAGGCGGCGGCACTCATGCACTCCATCGTGGCCAACCACCCTCTTGGTGATGGAAACAAGAGGCTCGGCTGGCATGCGCTCACCGTATTCTTGGCACTCAACGGGCAGAACGTCACGTTGACACACGACGAGGCTTTCGACCTGACCATGGCAGTGGCAGCTGGTGACTTGCGCGATGTCGACCAGATCGCCGCCCGGTTGCATACCGAGCCGCGCTAAACCCTTAAACTTTCGGACAATGCGGCCCATCTTCGTAAACAGTGACTTGTGTTGCTCCGGTTGGTAGTGTTCTCGCCGTGAAAGACAATAAGCGCCCGCCCACGCCAGACACCGCGCAAGAGGTCCCCGGCGAAACTTCACTAAGCGAGAGTAGTCGCCGGAAGAAGCCCGTGAAAGTCTGGCTTATCGCATTGGGTGTGGTGGCGTTGCTCGTCATCGCAGGGGCCGTCACTGTCTCAATCCTGAACCTAAATCGCACCGGCCAAGCAACTGCGCAAGAGTACTTCGAGGCACTAGCCGCGGGGGACGCTACCGCTGCGAATGCGTTGAGCAACCCGGACACGGATTACCGCTCCGACGCCACATTCCTCACTGATGAGGTGTTGGCAAGTGCCACCGAACTCATCAGCGACGTCAAGGTAGTCCCTGCCAGTGGAACGTTCAGCTATTCAGGCGACGACGTTAACGTGTCGTACACGCTTGCGGGTGAGCGCCATACCGTTGAACTCTGGCTGCCCCAAGGTGAGCCGGAGTGGGGTTTCCTGCAAACGTTCGAGATGCGGCGACCATTCGTTGAATACAGTTATCTTCATGTTCAAGGCCTCGCCGCGTTCACTCTCGCGGGGCATCGATTGGATCATCAAGACAACTGGCTGTCCTTGTTCCCTGGCGTGTACCCGGTAGCCCCCGCAGACCCTGACTTCTTCGAATTGAAAGAAAGCGAAGTGGTTGTCGATGGCCTTGGCACGGACGTGTCGGTCACCTTTGAACCCACCGCGGCGCTCGTCGCCGAGGTTCAAGCCCAGGCAAACAACTTCATGGATGAGTGTGCACAGCAGACGGAGACCGGCAAAGCTGACTCGGCGTGCCCGCTCTTTGTCTACATGCCTTTTGCGGATAGCACTCTGGGAACCTGGGAGATCCTTGAGTACCCGACGATCGAACTGAGAGCGCACGGCAGTAGTTTCATGGCGAGCGGTGGTGCAGCTCGCTTCACGCCGTGGGGCGGGGGAGAGCCAGTGGACACCTACCGAGGTATTGAGTTTGGCTCACAGGTGCGGGTGATTGACGGGAAAGTCGAACTAGATATCGCCCAACACTAAGTAAATCGCGTCTCTTCAGAACTCGCTGTACCGAGTGGGTTCGCGCGACTCACAACCGTGGGCCGTAACTTTAACGGGTCCCGAGCCCAGCGCTTGAAGGCTCTTTGATGCTGTGTAAGATCTTTGCTGATCGATGATGAGATCCGTTCTAGGTCGTGCCGTATAGCCCGGTGCGGTACGGAACGGGGGAGAGCTTTAACAAGGGGGAAGTTTACGAACATGGCAGATCACCATGAACTCGATACCGCTATCGGCAAGATGAAGAGAGCGGCAATTGACTCATATATGGCAGACGCAGGCTACTATCCGGCGTCCCCAGACGATGATTGGTACCATAAGTGGGGATGGTCGTGGTTATCAGGATTTGACCGTGTTACTCGGCCCACCTCGTCCGGCTTTGGTGGGGGATACAGTTTTCAATGGGGAAACCCGTTCTTACGCGAATTTGAAACTATCCGCGGAACTATTGATGGCATGATGCGGACATGGCGTTACCTGCCTGATGGCTCAGCATCTGAAGGCATACGCGCCGAGGTTGGCTCGGCACTCGCAAAACTAGGTGCACAGGACTCCGAAAAGTCGGAATCTTCCTCTAGTGAGATCGGTCTCTGTAACGGGTATATCGATAACGCGCTGACAGGTCCTATCAGCGGTAGTTTTACGACGCCATTCCTCTTCAAGTACCATAAGGAATTTTCGCTCGTTGTTGAAGGTACGGTTGCGGTGAGTTCCTTGCTTGAAGCGACCTACGCAGCGCAGCGTGATATGTGGGATGCCGCACGTAGAGACCTCGTTGATCTCTGCGAAGCAGCCGCAGGAGCCTGGTCCTTGCACGCTGACAGTAGCGCGGCGGAATCGAGGGAGTTTACGCTCACTGTCTTGTCTGCTGTGATGACAGCTGTAGCGGCTGCCTTGACAGCAGGTTCTGGCGCGCTAGTGATCGGCGGGATAACGCTCACCGCAGGTGCTCTCGCGATTGGCAGCGAGGAACTACCGAAAGAAGTTCCAGGAAATAGTTACGACGATATTCTGGGGTCCCTAGCCCGTGCTTTGCAGGAGTTCAACAAGTTGCTCACCAAACAAGAAAGGAAACTCCTCGAGCATATCAATAATGCAGATGCGGATTTGAGTGATAACCGCAAACGTTACAACCTTCGCGAGACCCCGTTGGATACGTACGTCCACGATGTTGACACCATAGCGATGCAGCAGGACAAGGCCGACACTGTCAGTCGTGCAATGAAGGACATCCAGACCGTAATAGAAGACGCGCGGTCCCGTCTTGGAACAGGTGCCGACGATAACCCCACTCCGCGTAATGTAGGCGTGGGTATCGGTGTCAACGGGATCCACAATTCAGTGAGCAAGGTCCACCGGGTGATGGCGGTGAATTTTAGACGAACGGTAGAAGAGTACGACCGGGGTCGTGAACTCTTTGAGTTGACGGTGGAGGACTACTTCAACACCGACGTCGACAACAGGGCAGAGATCGAAAAAATGCAGGCAGCCGGGGCCGTGAACTATTCCACGTCAGGAGTGTGACAACCATGGAAAGTCGTCACCTTGGACCCATTGACCTCGACGGGGGCCCCGGCGGTGGTGCGATGGATGCTTCCGTGCCATTTGCCAACGGTGCGCTTGCGGTGCGCCTAGAGATTGATTTCCCCGGAAGACTAAATGGATCAGTCATCAACGACGTCGATGTGGTGATCGACCAGCTTGAGCCTCTTCAGAAAGTGGGACTCGAGACCATCTCAGCGGGCATCCATCGCCGCGGCAGTGCGCCTGCCAAAATGTTCGAGACCTGGGAAAAAAAAGAGGCCGGCGGAGACGGTAATACAGAAGATTTTCTTGAAGGGCTCAGGCCCAAGCACGTCACCATTCTCCCTGACGGCGGTCAATACAGCGCCGAGCGAGTCGTCATACGGTATGCAATGGACGACGGTTCCGTGTCTGGCGAGATCAAGGTGCGCTTCTTGGAGCGCACAGGCCCCGAACTTGCTCCCGCGCCACCCGGAGGCTTCAGTTGAGCCAGTTTTGCGATCTTTCCGCGAGCGCATCGCCTCTGTGAGCGGCCACGCATCAAGCTCCGTGAGTCGACTTGCATTTGGTGTTTGCTAGAGTTTCGGCCATGGGGGAGACCACAACACGCGCGCGCCGTATTTCTCGTGGATGGATCATCGCGTTTGCGACCGTAGTAGTCGTTGCGATAGCCGCAGTGGCTGCTGTCACGATTCTCAACCGGGACCGTACGGCCGTGGCTATTGCGCAGGAATACTTTGAAGCGTTAGCTGCAGGGGATGCGAGTACTGCGCTGGCGTTGACCGAAGGTTACGACCCGGACCTAGACCCGGTGTTACGCCAACCAAGTGATGGTCCCGATCTTCTTACCGACGAGGTTTTGGCCAGCGCGGTTGAGCTCATCAGCGATGTCAAGGTGGTTGCGGCAGACGACCCCGCTGACGAGCACAACCAAAAAGTAAAGGTGTCGTACACGCTCGCTGGCGAGACGCACACATTCCCGCTAACCCTCAAGCGAGAACCGGGCAACAAATATCTGATTCCCCAACGCTTTGCGCCGTGGGCATCCTTCCCCGCCTATGAACCGCGCACGTTCACGGTCGCGGGCGTACCTGTCCACTCCGGCACTGAACTCGCCGCTGAACTCATCCCAGATGCATGGGTCGGCGACAAGGCCCCGTGGACGCAACTCTTTCCCGCCGTATACCCAGTTGCGGCAGTGGATCCGACGTACCTAGACGTCACAGAAGCTGAACTTGTAGTGACAGGGGTGGGTCTAGTTCCCGACCTCGAGTTAGCTCCCACGGAGCAGCTCCTGGCAGAACTGCAGGAGTGGATTGACCAAGAGATCGACACCTGTGTGGAGTATACGAGATGGGCCGGGAGCCCCGCCGCAACGTGCCCCCTGTATGTTGAGCACCCCGATGTTGAGCACAGCGTGGGGAAATTGGTCACAGGGACGTGGGAGATCCTCGAATACCCGACCGTAGAAATCGGCCAGTTTGGTGGGCGATATTTTGCTGATGCGCGTGACGGGCGCGCGGCTTTTACCCCGCGGCACGAAGAAGGTGGAGGGGGGCCTATCGAGATGACGCAGGAAGTGGCCGTGAGGGCAACGTTCTATATCTGGGATGGCAAAATCAGAATTCAAAGCCTCGAAGACCGGCGGAGGCCACGTTGATGGTACGTAAGCAGAGCCGTACGGCGCCGACATGGGTCATCGCCCTGGGCGTACTGGTGCTGTTAGTGGTCGCCGCGTTTGTGGTGGTGACAGTCCTGAACAAAGAGCGCAACGCCCACGCAACTTTGGAGCAGTACCTGCACGCACTTGCTGCCGGGGACGCGACCACGGCTGCGTCGTTGCTGGAGGCCGAGCGGACACCAAGTCCCGGTCCAGACCTGCTCACGGATGAGGTACTGGCCAATGCGGAAGAGCTCATCAGCGATATCTCGGTGGTGACGGTTGCCGGCGGGCCCTCACCAACCCTGGAGGGCTCTTTCACCCTGAACGGTCAGCGGTATACCCAAACGTTCAATGTTCGCGAAGGTGAACCTGAGTGGGGGTTTCTCAAGACCTACCAGGTAGAACTCCCGGATAAGGTGAGTGTCACGCCTATTGCCACCAACGACGTCGACGTGGAACTGGCCGGCGTGCACCTAAAGTCCACGACTCCCCAGGTGTATCTCTTTCCTGCCGTCTACCCAGTTGCGGCCATAGACCCCACTTATATGGACTTGGCAGAAGACGTCTTTGTGGTGACTGGTGAGGAAAGCCCAGAGCCCGTTGAGGCCGTTCCCACCCCAGCGCTTATTGAACAAGCCCAACAGCAGGTGAACGAGGCCTTTGATGAGTGCGTCGAATTGGCTACGGACGATCATGTATTGCATGGCTGTCCCTTGCTGTTTATGGGAGACCAAGGAACCTGGGAAGTCCTTGAGTACCCAACGGTGGAACAGGTCGAGACATCCCTTATCGCACGGGGTGCACGCGCAGAGTTCATTTTTGACGGGACGGGCGATCGATACGACCGGAGTTATGACTACATTGTGGACGTGGACATCAAGGACGGCGAGGCCAACATTCAGGTGTACGCGCGTTAGCGCGATGCTTACCCAGCCCACGCATCGGCCCTATGGTGCAAGCCGTGTGGCATACTAAAGGCGATGTTTACCGCGATCATCATTCCGTAGCGCATCGGCGAAACTATCCCGATGCGCAGCCTCCCGTACCCTGGGGGGCTTTTTTATTGGGAAAGTGAACTGCGGCGAGCGGCATGATGGCAAACAAGAGGAGCACTGCGATGACGGATCTCACAGTCGAGGTCTACGACACCACTCTGCGCGACGGCGCACAGCAGGAAGGCATGAACCTGTCCGTAGCGGACAAGATGGCGATTGCCCCCCTGCTCGACGAGTTGGGCGTAGGAGTCATTGAGGGCGGATGGCCCGGTGCAGTCCCCAAGGACACCGAGTTCTTTGCGCTCGCAGCTAAGGAACTGACTTTCCGCAACGCACAGCTCGCAGCCTTTGGGATGACCTGTAAAGCGGGCTCTTCCCCCGCGGCTGACCCCCAGGTGAGAGCACTGCTGGACTCTGAAGCTCCCATCATCACTCTCGTATGCAAGTCAGACATCCGTCACGCTGAGCGTGCGTTACGGGTCGAGCCCAACGAAAACCTGCGCATGATCGAAGAGACCTTCGCCTTCCTGGCCGGCGAGGGACGCCGCGTCATCATGGACGCCGAACACTTCTTTGACGGCTACCGCTACGACCCCGAATACGCAGTGCGTGCGCTCCAAGCTGGTGTGAACGGCGGCGCAGACGTGCTGTGCCTGTGCGACACCAACGGCGGCATGCTGCCTGAGGATGTGCTGGAAATCGTGGGTGCTGTGAGCAGCCGTGTGGACACCGTTT
>CAZHTO010000109.1:0-7071 GCA_964535845.1 uncultured Demequinaceae bacterium
GTTGCCGTCGCTCGCGCACTGGTAGCACGTCCAGAAATCATCTTTGCCGACGAGCCGTCAGGAAACCTCGACTCGCGCTCAGGCGCCGAACTGCTGAGCTTTATGAAGAGTGCTGTGGACGACTTTGGCCAAACCATCGTGATGGTGACCCACGACCCCACGGCGGCGTCGTATGCGGACCGGATTCTGTTCCTTGAAGACGGCACCATCGTGGACGAAATGCGCGAGCCCACAGCAGAACTCGTACTTGACCGCATGAAGAAGATGGGGCGCTAGGCCGCTATGTTCCGCCTTGCAGTCAAGTCAGTACGCCACAACCCCAAGCGGCTTATCCTCACCGCCATCGCGGTAGCACTAGGGGTGTCGCTCGTGACCGCGTCACACACATTCACGAATTCACTTTCATCTGGCTTCTCTGAACTCTTCTCTGAGATCTACTCAGCAACTGACGTCCTCGTGGAGCAAGATCCGGCTAACGCGGACCCTGCTGGTGGAAGCCCGTTTGCTCCTGCTGAAGGCATTTTTGACGATTCGGTGGTCGACGATGTCTTAGCCGTCGAAGGCGTTGACGCGGCCTTTGGTGGCATTCAAGTACGTGGCTCCATCCTTCCCCCTGACTATTCGGAGCAAACCACCGACCTCCTCGACTCGGGCGGTGCGTCCAGCCAGATCTATAACTGGGCCGGAGTGTCTGACGTAGACCAATCCACCATCATCGAGGGCCGCGGGCCTGAGGCAAACGGTGAAATTGTGCTCGACATCGACTCCGCCCCTGCACTCGGCTACGAGCTAGGCGACCAGGTCTTCATCGCAGCCGCGGGGGGCGTGAGCGCGTATGAACTGGTGGGAACCGTTCGCTTTGGGTCGTCAAACAGTCTTCAAGGCGCAAACCTCGCGTTCATCACCACTGAAGATGCCTTTGCATTGGCAGATGCCGCCGAGTTCCAAACCATCAGCGTCATCATCGCTGACGGATCCGACCCTGCCACCGTGGCGACACGCATCCAAGAACTGCTACCGGAGGGCGCTCGGGCTATCACCGGCGAAGATAAAGCGGTGGAGCAAGCCCAGCTTCTCGACGAAGTCTTGGGCTATATCGATGTCTTTGCCATCGCCTTCGCCCTGATCTCCCTCTTTGTGGGCGCGTACATCATCGTCAACACCTTCCGCATTATCGTGACGCAGCGCACTCGCGAGTTTGGCCTGATGCGCGCTATCGGTGTCACCGGACGCCAAGTGCGCACCATGATTCTGCTGGAGGCCTTGGTAGTCGCGATCATCGCGTCCACCATTGGCATCGTGGTGGGTTACCTGCTGGCGCTCGCCGCCTCGTGGGGCGTGTCTCAATTTGTGGAAGACGTTTTTGGGACCCTCACATTGCCGTTGTCGGCCGTAGCGTGGTCTTACGTGCTTGGCACGCTCGTGACGCTCATCTCTGCTCTCATGCCTGCCATCACCGCATCGCGCATTTCCCCCATGGAGGCGCTGCGCGAGTCTGCCACAAGCGGCAAAAAACCTCTCAAGGTACGCAACATCGTCGGTACTGCGATGGGCCTCAGCGGTGTGATCACGATCGCCATCGGCCTTTTCACCGGTGTCCAACGGCCCTACATCTATGTTGGCGTGGGTGCAGTACTGCTGGTTCTAGGCGCAACATTACTCGCGGCACAGGTGCTGGTGCCGATGGCTTATGGGCTCCGAAGCCTCCTCACCCGAATGTTCGGCGTCGACGGCAAATTGGCGGCCAACAACATTAGGCGCGAGCCGCGTCGTAGCGCCAACACCGCGGCGGCACTCATGATTGGCGTGATGCTACTTGCCTTGGTAGCGACATTCACTGAGTCGCTCAAGACCGTTGTGACCGCTCAGTTAGGACAAGCCAAAGCTGATTTCTTTGCAATATCTGCCCAAGGCCCAATTCCACCCGGAGCCCTCGAGGTAATCCAAGGCGTCGACGGAGTCGAACTCGTGACCGGTATCGCTGGCGACGCAGTCTCGTACCAGGACACCACCCATGTGATCGCAGTCGTCGACGCCGCCAACCTTGAACGCGCCTTCGACTACAACGCAGAGCCGCCACTCACTGAGATCAATGGCGGCGTCTACATTGGCCCCACAGTGGTGAGTGCTGGTGTTGAGGTCGGGGACGAGGTCACCCTCGAAGCAAGGGGAAACACCATCACCCTTGAAGTCACCGGGCAGTACAAGCTTGGTGGCGACGCCAGCTTTATTCTCGACCAAGCACAGGGCGAAGAACTGCTCGGCACGGCAGACATGTTCCAGGGCCTCGTGGTCCTCGAAGACGGTGAAGACGCCACCGAAGCACAAGCGGTGATTCAAGACGCGCTTGCGGAAAACTATCCCCTGGTCTTCTTGCAGTCACCAAGCGAACTTGAACAATTTGCAAACCAGTTCATCGACCTACTACTGGGCATCATCTCAGCCCTGCTCGCGAGCGCCCTCGTGATCGCCGTACTAGGAGTGGCCAACACGCTTTTGCTTTCGGTGACCGAGCGCACACGCGAGATCGGACTACTGCGGGCGGTGGGGCTCAAGAGATCTTCCGTGTGGCGCATGATCACGGTCGAGTCCATGGTCATGGCGGTGTTCGGCACCATTCTTGGAATGATCCTGGGTGTGTCTTTGGGCTCTGCGCTGGTGCTCGCGCTCGAGGACTTTGGGTTCCAAGATCCCACTATTCCGTGGATGTGGCTGGTGATCTATACGGTGCTTGCGGCTATCGCGGGCGTGGTGGCCGCACTGTGGCCGGCATGGCGCGCCTCACGCCTCGACATTCTGAAAGCCATTGCCGCCGACGGTTAATCCGTGACGCACGGTGGCCACGACGCCGCGCTTCGTGGCCACCGTGCGTCAGGCTAGAGCTGGTGCCCTACAAGCACTGGCTCGGGCTTAAGTTCGATTCCAAAGCGGTCACGCACGCCATCCCTGACAGTGCGCGCAAGCGTCACCACGTCGTCGCCGCTAGCGCCGCCCCGATTAGTGATGGCCAACGTGTGCTTAGTCGACAGCGTCGCCCGCGCATCGGGCTCGACTGCGAAACCGCGGCCAAAGCCAGCCCGCTCGATAAGCCACGCTGCAGAAGTCTTCACGTGTCCGTCATGTGCCGCGAACCGGGGCGCGTCTGCAGGTAACTGCGCTGCCGCATCGGCTTCAAGAATGGGGTTGGTGAAGAACGATCCCGCACTCCAGGTGTCGTGATCGCTCACGTCGAGCACCATGCCCTTAGAGCCGCGCACAGCAAGCACTGCGCGTCGCACATCCGCAAGCGGGGCTCTGTCACCTTCAGTCACGTCAAGAGCCGCGGCTAACTGGGCATAACGAATAGGTGCGGACAGGGTGCCCTGGCGCATCTGGAATGTCACATCAAGCACCACGTAGCGGGGCGTCGGGTGCCACACGCCGCCATCAGCGGCCCCGCCTGTCAACGACCGCTTAAACACAGAATCTCGGTAGGAAAACTGGCAGTCCACGCGCGGGATCGACCGCACCCGCTCTTCAAGCCGGTCCCACACCCGCACCAAGGCGATCACGTCCGCGACCTCGGCACCATAGGCGCCCACGTTCTGGATAGGAGTGGCGCCCGTCGCGCCAGGGATCCCCGACAGGGCCTCGATACCTATCCAGCCTTCAGTGACTGCACGTTCCACGATGTGGTCCCATGGCACGCCGGCGGCAACAGTAACGGACACTCCCCCGCACGCTCCGTCGTCTTGCACAGAAATGTCCCTGCGCG
Organism: uncultured Demequinaceae bacterium; assembly: GCA_964535845.1. Lineage (GTDB taxonomy): Bacteria > Actinomycetota > Actinomycetes > Actinomycetales > Demequinaceae > Demequina. Next base: position 3,755 of record CAZHTO010000109.1, read on the forward strand.
CGTCGCGCACAACCGTGCCTGGGAAGCCCGCGTCGCTTGCGACGATGTTTGAGCCGCCGCCGAGTACCAACAACGGCTCGCCGTCGCGGTCGAGGGATTGGATGGTATCGATCAGGTCGCGTTCACTTGCCGGCTCGACGAGCGACCCGATAGGGCCGCCCACGCGAAGGGTTGTGAGATCAGCAAGCGTTGTGCGATCAGCAAGCGTTGTGCGATCAGCAAGCGAGGGGCTCATGTCTTTAGGCTAGCGGGGCGGCTGTCAGTCGCTTCGAAGGGGAGCATCCGGTGCGCCCCCAGCGGTAGTGGAGCCAGGTGCTACATCCGGTTGGTCCGACATCTCAGGGTTGGCCGTGTCTTTGTTCGCAAGCGCGAGCCTGGCTTGGCCCACCCGGCGAGCAGCTGCTCCGCGGCTCCCAAAGAGGCCGCCGTCCTTGCGTACCGCCCGGGCCAGGGTGAACGATGCGGTCGAGGCCACTGCCACCACCAGTAGTGCGATTTGCAGAGGTACGAACTCGGCCAAGTTGCCAATGAGCGGCGGCACCATCAAGCCGGCGACGGTCGAGAACGATGCCACGGCGGCAACCCGAGCGGCCGCACGGCGCTTGTCGTCTGCAGCAGCGGAGAAGCCGATGGGCACGCCGAGCGCCGCACCCACACCCCATAGGGCAGCGGCGACAGGCGCAAGCCAGAACACGGGTGTGAAGGCAAAGAGCAAGAGCCCGCACACCACTGAAACCGCGCTTGCACGCAATGCGACCACGCGGCCCAAGCGCGCAATGATGGGGGCGCCAAACCAGCGCACCGACACCATTGCGACAACGAATACCCAGTAGATGAGGTCGCCGATGGCCTCCGTCTTACCGAAGTCATCCACGACGGACAGCGCCATCCACTGGGCAGCTGTCATTTCTGTCATCGAGGCGGCGAACAGGATCACACCAATGAGCACCACCCGCTTGTCCCGGTACTCGGCGCGCGCGGTCGCAAACGGACCACCCAGCGCCGCACCTGCAGTGTCAGGGTCTGGCATCCCATCCATGGTGGCGGCAGGGATGATCGCAAGCCGCACGACCGTGAGCAAACCGCCCACGATCAAGAAGTGCCACACGGGAGCAATGCCGTAGTGCGAGACAACCGCACCCAGTGCCAGCGCGGCCGCCATTCCCACCGAAAAAGCACCGTGGAACTGGGACATCACAGCTTTGTCCATCTTCCGCTCGACCTCGGCTGCCTCCGCATTCATGGCGACGTTGGTGAACGCGAACGAAAAACTGACAAAGAACTGCCCCACGGCGAACATGACCGGAGAGGTCACTGCCGTGGACGCCGCGACCAGCGAGAACGCCGCCAAATAGCTAAAGCTCGACCACCACAGCACCGCACGGGTGCCAAACTTCGCTACCGCCCACCCTGTGACCAGCAAGCCTGCGAGCGCGCCAAAGGCGCCCACCACAATGAGGTTGGCGAGCCCAGACACGGAAACGCCGAGCTCGTCTCGAACCGACGGCATACGCGATAAGAAGGTGGACAGCATGGCACCCATGAGGGCGAAGAGTCCGAGCACCCCAAAGCGCGCTGAGCGTACGCGAGCCACAGTGGGCTTGGTCGTGGGCGCGTAGCCAAAGGTGAAAGGCATGATGTCCTGACATTAAAAGGGGGGCGCTTGGCGCCCTGGGCGGCCATCGTTGGCACGAGTGACGGTCCGCACAGAAGGCAGGGCCGATCTCTATTGTGCGGCTACGCTGAGTAAAGCGCAAAAACGAAAGGGACAACGTGGCTGCAAAGAGGCGACCCACCATGGCTGATGTGGCGGCACGCGCGAGCGTGTCGCTCTCGACTGTGTCACTCGCATATTCGGGCGCAGGCCCAATCTCGCCTGCGATGAAGGAGCGAGTTGAACGTGCCGCGATGGACTTGGGCTACACAGGCCCGTCTGCACAGGCTCGCGCTTTGAGGTCAGGGCGCTCTCACGTTGTCGGCGTGGTTATTCACGACGCCTTTAACCTCGCGTTCCGCGCACCCCACATCGTCAACGTGATGGATGGCCTCATCTCCGAGTTAGGCGAGATGGGCCTTGGCGTGCTGCTGCTACCCAGCCCCACAGCGGATGGCGACGCTCCCCCTTTGCTCGAGATCTCGCCCATGGACGCGGCAGTGGTGCTGCGCGTACGCGATCACGGCGACCCGGCCATGGAGTTGCTGCGCAAGCGCGCCGTGCCCTTTGTCGTGATGGATGGCGACGCGCCGGCGGGTGCGGGCCAGGTGTCCATTGACGACCTGAGCGCGACAGTTCAGCTCATCGACCACTTACGCGAGCTAGGGCACGAGCGCATTGGCACCATCACTTTGCCCCACGGGCCTGGGCACGACACCGCGTTGCGTCCCCCCGACTACATGCCCGAGTCTGCATGGGCTCCCATGCACAACCGTCTCGAAGCCTTCCGCGTCGCGGGCGTCGAGCCGTGCGTGGTTGTCGAGGCGCGCGAGTCGATGGTGGCCGAAGGCATTGCTGCCGGCCATATTGCACTCACTCACGAGTCTCGTCCCACAGCAATCGTGGCGCAGTCTGACATTTTGGCTGCCGGCGCCGTGTTGGCGGCCCGCGAGCTCGATCTTTCCGTGCCGCACGACGTCTCGATCACTGGCTTTGACGGTGTTGACTTGCCGTGGCTTTCGCCGCTTGACCTGACCACGATCGTTCAGGACGGCGTGGAAAAGGGCAAGGCGATAGCGCTCGAAGTGAAGCACCTGCTCAATGGTGAGAACCCGTCACGAGTGCTGATGCCGCTCGAGTTCCGCGCTGGGTCCTCGACTGCGAGGGTCACGACTAACGACTAGATTCGCCGCGGGTTACGTGCAGTCGACGACGGCTTGCGCCTTGCCAAGCACGCGCGTGTCGTCGTGAGTCACAGTGAGGTCCACGCGAACTGACGTGAGCTCTTCGTTGATAGCGCCGATGCGCGCCACCACCTGGACTTGCGCCTCACCAGGGTTTGGCACAGGTATGGGGCGGGTAAACCTCACCTGGTAATCCACCACATTTCCAGCGCCTGCCCACTCTTCGACCACTGAGGCTCCCGCTCCCATGGTCAGCATCCCGTGCGCGATCACCCCGGGCAAACCCACGGCCTCGGCGACAACGTCGTTGTAGTGGATGGGGTTGAAATCACCGGATGCGCCGGCGTACCGGACCAGGGTGTCGCGAGTGAAAATCAGTTCACGTTCGGCCACCACTTGGCCGACTTCGAGCCCTTCGATGCTGGGGCTAGTCGACTCGGTCATGCGTCCTCCCTCACAGCAAGCGTGCTGATCACGGT
>CAZHTO010000110.1:0-7044 GCA_964535845.1 uncultured Demequinaceae bacterium
ATGATCAACCAGATCCAGGACGACACGGGTGCGGACATCTCGATTGAAGATGACGGCACCGTGTTCATTGGTGCGGTTGACGGCCCGTCGGCTGAGGCCGCGCGCTCGGCGATCAACGCGATTGCTAACCCGCACGTGCCTGAGGTGGGAGAGCGCTTTGTCGGTACGGTCGTCAAGACTGTCGCCTTCGGTGCGTTCATCTCGCTGAGCCCCGGCAAGGACGGACTGTTGCACATCTCGCAGATCCGCAAGCTTGTGGGCGGCCAGCGCGTCGAGAACGTCGAAGACGTGCTCTCGGTGGGCCAGAAAATCCAGGTTGAGATCAACGAGGTTGACCCGCGCGGCAAGCTGTCGCTCGGCGTAGTTGAAGAGTCTGAAGAAGGAGCCGGCGAGTAATCGCTGTCACCATCTGACGCTCACGAGGGCGGTTCCGGCACAAGCTGGGGCCGCCCTCGTGCTATGTCCGGGGCGCCACGCGAAGCACATCCGCCCGGGGCTCCACCAATCACAGCGAGATGGCGCGCCAAGGTATTGTGAACCGCATGAAAGAGTCGTTGCGGGTCGAACTTTTTCCAAGGGATCTCGAGTCCTCCGTCTCCTTCTATACGGAGATCTTGGGATTCCGTGTCGATCGCGATGATCGTGATCGAGCGACCAACTACGTGTCGCTAGTGCGGGGCACGGTGCGACTCGGACTTGGATCGGGGCCCAAGGAGCCGAGTTCACCGACGCTCGCCCGCTGGTCCGTTGAGATCGTGCTTGAAGTCGACGATATCGACGCCGAGTACGTACGGGCCCAGTCGGCGGGACTTGAAGTCGATACCGCGCTGGGTTTGAGGCCGTGGGGGCTCCGAGACTTCCGGTGCTTCGACCCCGATGGGAACTATTGGCGCGTCACAAGTCGGTAGACAAGCTGACGACGTGCCTCGTGACGGTGAGTGACGCGGACCTTGCGGCAGCGTGGTCGGCTTCTGCTAGCCAAAGGTGGTAGCGGAGCCGCTCTTGGATCATGGCCGGGCTGTAGTAGGGCCGATGCGCGGCTCACCGTCTGACGCTTGGCTCACCAGTACTGGGTCACCTGAGCGAAAGTCCCCTCAATGTCCACGTCACTGGCCGGCTCGCAGTTAAACACCCCTGCAACCCGTTAGGCTCACCCCATGCCTCATGGACTCCCTCTCGTTTCTTCGTCTTCCGTCGGTGCCCACCTCACCGTTGAGCAAGATGCCGGCGCAGTCATCAAGCGCAGCGTTCTTCCCGGTGGTGTGCGGGTCATTACGGAGCACATCCCGGGTATGCGGTCAGTGTCCTTGGGCGCATGGGTAGGGGTGGGTTCGCGTGATGAGACTCCCGAGCACGCGGGGTCCACGCACTTTTTGGAGCACTTGCTTTTCAAGGGAACTACTAAGCGCAGCGCCCTGGACATTGCTGAGGCTTTTGACCGGGTGGGTGGTCAGACCAACGCCATGACCGGTAAAGAGTTCACGTGCTATTACGCGCGCACTATTGATACGGACCTGCCGCTGGCTGTCGACGTGATTTTGGACATGGTCACGTCCGCCAAGCTTGACAATGCCGACTTCGAAATGGAGCGGGGTGTCATTCTCGAAGAGCTTGCTATGGCTGAGGATGACCCCGCGGATGTGGCACACGAGAAGCTCACCGAGGCGCTGTTGTCCGGTCACCCGCTTGGCCGTCCCATTGGCGGCACGCCAGACATTATTCGCTCGGTGAGCCGGGACGCGGTGTGGGACCACTATCAAGAGCACTACCGTCCAGATGAGCTGATCGTGACGATCGCGGGCAATGTGGACCACGACGTAGTTTGCAAGCTTGTGGCCGATGCGCTGATTGAGGGCGGCTGGGATCTCACCAGCGATGTTGCACCGGTGGCAAGGCGAGACACTCACGCTCTGGTTGATGCGACGAGCGTGCCCGAGGTCCGTATCACTCGCGATCTAGAACAGGCCCATGTCTTGTTGGGCACTAGGGGCTTTAGCGCGGTCGACCAGCGCCGTAGCACCCTGAGCGTGTTCAACGCGATTTTGGGTGGCGGAATGTCGTCGCGCTTGTTCCAGGAGATTCGTGAGAAGCGCGGGCTGACGTATGCGGTGTACTCGTTTGGTGCGCCCAGTGCAGAGACGGGCGTGTGGGGCATGTATGCCGCGTGTAACCCCAAGGTGGCTGGCGAGGTGGAGCACCTGCTTGCAACGGAACTCGAGCGCATGGCACAGGGCATCACGCAAGAGGAGCTGACAAAGGCCCAGGGCCAGATCGCGGGCACTACGGTGCTGCGCCTTGAAAGCTCGTACGCCCGCATGTCGCGGCTAGGCCGGGCCGAGTTGATCTTCGGTGAGCTGTGGAGCATTGGTGAAGTGCTCGAAGAGGTTCACGCGGTGACGGCCGATGCGGTGGTGGAGTTGGCAGCAGATCTGGCCGGGCGCGATCGCACGAGTGTGCGGGTAGGCCCTGCGCAAGCCTGAGTCACCTGCGGCCGTAGAGTAGACGCATGATTAATGTCGCGATATTGGGCGCCGCGGGGCGCATGGGGACTCACGCAGTTAAGGCGGTAGAGGCGGCCGGTGACATGGCGGTGGTGGCCAGTGTCGATGTGGGTGACGACATCTCGCTTGTGGCTCGCGCTAAGGCCCACGTGGCGGTCGACTTCACGGTCCCGAGCGTCACTGAGGCTAACGTCCACGCCCTCATTGACGCCGGTATTCATGCGGTGGTGGGGACTACGGGGTGGTCCCCTGAGGCGCTCACAGCAGTTGAAGAGCACTTGCGGGAGCGCCCCGATGTGGGTGTGTTGATTGCCCCCAACTTTGCTATTGGTGCAGTGCTTGCGATGCGTTTCGCTGCTGCTGCTGCGCCTTACTTTGAGTCCGCCGAGGTGGTCGAGCTTCATCACCCAGATAAGGTCGATGCACCGTCGGGCACAGCACTTCACACGGTGCAGGGGATCGCGGCCGCACGTGCCAAGGCAGGCCTTCCTGCTATCCCCGATGCCACGACAGACGATCCGCACGGTGCTCGCGGCGCGCAGATCGATGGCGTCCACGTGCACGCGGTCCGCTTGCGTGGCCTTGTGGCGCACGAAGAGGTGCTGTTTGGCAACGAGGGCGAGCAGTTCACCATTCGTACCGACAGTTTTGACCGCGTGTCGTTTATGCCTGGCGTCCTGTTGGGCATTCGCGAGGTGGCCAATCACCCTGGCCTGACCGTGGGTCTCGACAACTATATGAGCCTGTAAATGGGAGCCTTTCGCAATCCCGCTTTCCTCGCAGCCGTTGCGATGACGGCCATTGTGGCGTTGTATTTCGCGCTAGTTGCGGACTTTGCTTTTGCGTTTATTCGCACCGATGAGTGGGCTGCCCGGGGACTGGGTGCGGCACTCATTCTTTTGCCGTTGGTGGGGGTGTGGTGGCTGTTCCACGAGTGGCGCCTGGGCACCACTATTCAACGCATGGCGAACCGGCTTGAGAACGAGGGCAGGCTCCCTATTCACGATGGCGAGACGGATTCAGCGGGACGGCTTACCGAAGACGGGGCGACTGCTCTTTTCGAGGTCGCACGTCGTGCCACAGAAGACAGGCCTGACGACTGGGCCGCGTGGTTCCACGTTGCGCATGCCTACGAGGCCAACAAGGACCGCTCGATGGCGCGCCGGTCAATGCGCCATGCGGCAGACCTGTTCCGGGCCGAGCGCCGTGCGGAGCGCCCGCTCCGTTAGCGGCCGATGCGCGGGCGGGGTAGCGCTTACGTCTCGCCCCGGACTGCGGTACAGATGCTATTGACCCAGCTCGGCGCGGAACATCTTTTCCATGACTTCGCCGCGAGGGGTGTCCATACCGCGGCGTACCCCGCCCTCGCCTAAGCCGGCTGCGGTGAGAAAGCCTTCCCGCGCATCGTCCCCCTCGACGGCCCAGGCCTTAATGGACGTGCCGCCGGTGATACGCAGGGTGTCCACGCAGGCGGCGAGCAAACGAGAGCCGTGGCCTAGCCGGCGGTGTTCGGGAGCGACCTCGAGGGCAATGATCTCGCCTGCGGGCGCGAGCGCCGCGAAACCCACGACGAGCGGGCCATCGGTGGCGACAAAGACTCGGTGCGCGCGCGACGGGGGAGATTCGATGGCTGAGCCCCACGCATTCAGGACGTCGTCGTAAGGAATTGCCTCAACGGATTCGGGTCCAAGCGTCTCGCGCCAGGCAGCCAACTGAATGGACGCGATCGCCTCTTCGTCGCCTAGGACGGCGGGGCGGGCGGAGACGTCTGCGGTAGGCATGGTCTCAACCCTACGCGCAAAGGAAACATGGTTAGTGTGGACAGATGGGAGTCCTGCTCGCAGTTCTCGCGGCCACGATTGGTCTTGGCTCGTTACTGATCGGCACCACCATCGCGTGGGTATGGGATGTGCCAAAAAAGTTGGTCGCGGCGGTCCTCGCTATTGGCGCGGGCGTGCTGATTGCCACGCTTGCGCTCGCGCTTGTCGATGAGGCCCAAAAGGCCTCGGGCCCGTGGCTTGTGGCGCTCGCGTTTGGGGTGGGTGCTGGGCTATATGTGGCGGCTGATGCCGGCGTGACGCGTCTGTCGCAAAAGCACCAGGAACACGAGGAACATAAACGAGGCCGTAACGCCACTGCTAAACGTGGCGGTGATTCCGAGGGCGGCATTGCACCCATCGCTACCGGTGCACTGTTAGATGGGATCCCCGAGGCGATTGTGATTGGTCTTGCAGCGGTGGGTGGAAACTTCCCTGTAGCCATCGTCGCAGCCGTGGCGCTAGGAAACATTCCAGAAGGCCTCGCAGGCACTGTGCCGCTAAAGAAGTCAGGCCGCTCGGCTGGTCGGGCGTTCGGTATCTGGGGCGGGATCGCCCTTGCCTGCATTGCCGTGGCCGCCTTGAGTGCGGCGTTCATGGAGGGTGCGGGCGACGAGGTGGTGGCTATTGCGCAGGCCTTTGGCGCTGGTGCGCTACTCGCGATGGTGGCGAACGCGATGTTGCCCGAGGCCTACGAGCTTGAGCACCGCGCTACCGGGCTATTAACTGCGGCAGGGTTCGTCGTGGCGTTTCTATTACACGAACTGCTCTAAGAGCGGTTAGCCCCAGCCAAGCAGGCGCAGTCCGGCTGCGACGCCGGCCGCACCGAACACCACGATCACGAATGGCACCCGCTGCCATAGCAGTACGGCGGCGACTGCAACCGCTACGAGCCGCGCATCGATCACAACCGCAGTGCCGGACGTGAAGCCTTGCACGCCAAACAACGCGGCGAGTAGTGCGACGGTGACGAAGGCCGCGATGCGGTGCACGCGGGGGTTTTCTAGCCATGACTCGGGCACAATGTGTCCGGCAAATTTGGTGGCCCATGCGAGCACTCCGGCCACGACGATGGCGATCCACATCAGGATGTAGGGGGTCATTCGGGCACCTCATCCGTCGAGGAGGGGGCCCGCCACCCAGCAACGACCGCAACAAGTGCGGCGGCGAGAATAGGCAGTCCGGCCGGCAGTACCGGCGTCAGGGCCAGTGCCAATATGGCCGATGCGGCGGCAACGGCTTGAGCGCGACTTGACGCCAGGCGGGGCCACAGGAGCCCTAAGAAAGCTGCGGCGGCGGCTGCGTCAAGACCCCATTGGCCCGGGTCGCCTATGCGGGCCCCGAGAACGGCGCCCACCACGGTAATGATGTTCCACGCGACGAATACGCCCACGCCGGTCCACCAGAACCCTGCGCGCCTAGCAGGGAGGTTGTTGGCAGGTTGCGCGAGTGAGACCGCGGTGGCCTCGTCAATGGTGACTTGAGCGGCCCATGCTCGCCGCATTCCGTGGATTGGCCGTAAGACTGGGGCGAGGGCCACTCCGTAGATACCGTTACGCACACCCAGGAACGTGCTGGTGGCAATAGCGGCGACGGCGCCACCGCCAGCTCCTATGACCCCCACGAATGCGAACTGTGAACCGCCGGAGAAGACCAGCAGGCTGAGCGCCAACGTCTGCCAAATGTCCAGCCCAGCGGCAACAGAAAGTGCCCCAAAACTGAGGGCATAGGCACCGGTCGCAAGGGACACGGACAGCGCTTGCTGACGCGCCGGGTCGAGCCGGCGGGGGATCACGCGCGACATAGGCTCATCCTGACATGAGCTCAGGGGTCAGTGTGGCCAGGCGATGAGGGCGCCATGCTCGTCGAATACTCGCGGGCGTGGCGTCGACGCGAGCGGCTCGCGAGCCAGGGTGTCGTAGGTCGCCCACCACGTCACTCCGGGAACCTTGATACCGCTGTCAATGCACGGGTGTGCAGGTGCCTCTTGGCGGGTGTAGCCCAGCCGCTGGGGGATGCTCGCGCTGCGCACATTGTCTGGGGCGTGGGAGATGCCAACGATGCGTGCCCCCGCGATCTGAAGGCCCACCTGGGTGAGGGCCGCGCAGGCTTCTGTGACCAGGCCGCGTCCCTCGTGTGCCTGGTCAATCCAATACCCGGTCTCAAGCCGGCTGGGTGGGTGGAAGACGTGGAATCCGGTCCCGCCGAGTAGTGTGCCGCCAGTGTCGAACATGCCGAGCGCGTAGTCTTCGCCCGTATCGAATTTGCGGCCCACGTCGGCGATGAACTCGCGGCGCTGCTCGACGCTCTGCGGCTCGAACTTGATCCACTCCATAAAACGACGCAGGTGGTCCACGTTTTTGGTCACCACGGCGGCGAGTTGCTCTGCGTCTTCGGCCACGTAGCGCCGTATCACCAGCCGTTCGGTCTCAATGCGGTGCGGGACGGCGTACGTCATGGGCGTGTGTACGTGACAAAGCGATACCGCATATCGGTGCGGGAGGTGTGCCAGGGACCCTCGTGGGCGACGTGCCACTTATCCGTGTCAATGTCGGGCGCAAAGGTGTCGCCGTCTACCTCAAGGTCAATTTCGGTGACTTCGAGGTGGTCAAGCTGATCCATGGCATCGGCATACACCCGCCCACCACCAATGACCCACACGTCCGTGGTTGGCGAAAGGCGAGCCGCGGCCTCCAGGGCTTCCGAGAGTGAGCCGACCACCGCAT
>CAZHTO010000111.1:0-6965 GCA_964535845.1 uncultured Demequinaceae bacterium
CAGCGTTGGTTGACGGGTGTGGTTGCCATCGCTCCTGGGAAGATCGCACGGCCGATCGCCAACACTTGTCCAGAGGCTATTCGGCCACGGAACTTGGTCGAATTTCGTTTCAACGTATAGCCGCATCCAACCGTAGCCACTAGAAACGGTATTCGCACGGCGAGCGATGGGTTGCCACAATGGGTCCGTGGCTAGTGTGGCGATCTTCGACGGACGAACACGTCTGACCTTCAGCGAACCGATCAGTTCGCACAGCGTCGTGGACTTTGTCAGCGTGACCATCGAGGGGCCAGAGCTCTCAGCCAGTCGCCAAGTTTACGGGGGCTGGACCGTTGGTTTCGCTGGCCTTGGTCGGTACTTCGCGGCGTTGGCCGAGGCCTGGCGGGGCTGGAGCAGGGAGCGCATATTCGAATCCGTCGAGTCGGACCTTCGAATCGTTGCGACCCATGACGGGCACATCCAACTCGACATTCTTCTCAGGGAGTCGACCGTGCCGCAGGGCTGGAAGGTTCAAGCGCAACTCCAGATCGAGGCAGGCGAGCAACTGGCTGATGCGGCCCGTGGCGTCGCTGAGTTGGTGGGACGGTGAGTCTCGCGTGAGGCGATTCCGCTACGGATGCACCGTGACCGTCGAGCTGCGAATGGCCGACCACGTAGGAGGAGCCCCGTGAGTTCTCGCCTGAAGTCGCGGCCGCCAAGTGCGAGCTACACCAACGGTGGGCGCTTCTTCTACTGGGCCGAGGACTTCACGGCGGCCATCCTCTTCTCCGAGCTGGATGTTGCTGCCACTCGGCGCCAACTGTGTGCCGGCTACCTTCGGCTTCTCTTCGCCTTTGGGACGTCGGTTCCTCAGTTGACGACCGGCACACCGTGGATCTGGATTGGTTTGGGCAACGGTGAGGTGCACGTCGGGCGACTGGTGGACCGAAGGAAGCCGGCGATAGAGCCCGTGGGCGTGCTGGATGCTAGAGATGTGCGTATCGAGCGGGTGCTCTCACGATACGTAGCAGTTCGCTTGGGGTCGCAGCTGGTGACGGTTAAGAAGAAGGAAGCCAGAATTCTCCTGTGGTGGCTTGAGCGCCAATAGGGGCACAGCTTGCACTGGGGCGCTTGTCGCACTGAACGGAGGCACTCGCCGAGACGCTATTCGGCTAAGGAACGTGGTGGAGTTCCGCTTCAACGTGTGATCCACCTCTTGCCTTGTGGCGCGATTCCCGGCTCGGGCCACACCCGTAGAGATCGGCCTCGTGCCGCTGTTGGTGCAGCCCCGACAGCTTCGACATCTACCTCATGGTGAAGACCCTCGAGGCGATGTTCGGCATCTGGCACCCCGATGACCCCCGTTGCACGCGCTCTGACGAGCACCGCGACGGAGGTTGCCTTTTCTTGTGCGCCACTATGTAACGCTCCCTATCCGTTATTGCATATTAAGGATAGGATGAGTGCCATAGGAGGAAGCGATGAGTGGATACAGGATCGATCGAGAGATGCGCGAGTTCGGCGAGCATGTGCGCGGCTGGCGGATGGTGCTGAACCTCACCGCCCAGCAGGTGTGCGAGCGCGCGGACATCACGCGCCCGACGTTGCGCAGAATCGAGAGCGGCGACGGTGGCGTGAGCTTCGCCTCGATGGCCCAGGTCCTCAGAGCGCTGGGTCAGCTCGACAATGTGGTGGCTGCGCTCGATCCGCTGAACAGCGACATTGGTCGGCTGCGGGCCGACAGCCTGACAAGGAAGCGTGCACGATGACCACGATCGAGACGTTCATCGACCTGCACGGCCAGACGCGTCTGGTCGGCCGCGCCGACTTCACCCGCAGCCGCGGCACCGTGTCCACCACGTTCCGCTACCACCCTGGCTACCTTGGCGACCGCGACAGCATCAACATCGACCCGTCGCTGTTGCTGGTCGAGGGCGCCCAGCACGTCGCTGGACTGCTGCCAGCCTTCGCTGACACGGCGCCCGATCGTTGGGGCAGGAATCTCATCGACAGGGCGGAGCGCGCGCGTGCGCGCGAGCAGGACCGCCGGCCGCGCTCTCACGATGACGTGGACTACTTGCTCGCGGTGTCGGACAACACACGCCAAGGTGCCCTGCGCTTCCGGCTCGGAGGAGCCGCTGAGTTCGTGGGCGAACCGTCCCGTGTCCCCCAGCACATCTCGCTGCCCCACCTGCTGCATGCCAGCGACCAACTCGCCGCCGACGCCGAAGCCACCGAAGCGGTCAAGGAGCTGCTCGACACCGGCACCACGGGTCTCGGCGGCGCGCGTCCCAAGGCCTCTGTGCTGCTCGAGGACGGCTCGCTCGGGATCGCGAAGTTCCCTCACGCCTCGGATCAGTGGGACGTGATCGCTTGGGAGGCTGTGGCACTCGACCTGCTGAGCGACGCAGGCATCCGTGTCGCTCAGCATCAGCGTGTACGCGTCGCGGACCGCAGCATCCTGCTGCTGCGCCGCTTCGACCGCGACCCGCACAGTGCGCGCCGCGCATACGTCTCTGCAATGACGGCGACCGGCTCGCGCGACGGTGACCGCCGCGACTACGTGGACATCTTCGCTGCGCTGCGAGACATGGCAGACGCGCCGCGAGACGAGGCGCGCGAGCTGTACGACCGAGTGATCGCATCGGTGGTCTTGGGCAACACCGATGACCACCTGCGCAACCACGGGTTCGTGGCTGCAGGTCCGCGGTGGGCGCTCAGTCCTGCGTTCGACGTCAACCCCAACCCCGACCTCGCCAAGTCCCGGGCGACGTCCATCGCGGGAGCGACCGACCACGACGACGAGATCGAAGGGCTGCTCGCCCTGGCCGACGACGCTGGCGTGACGCTGGATCAGGCACGTCAGCGCTTCGCACACGTGGCTGCCGCGCTGAAGCACTGGCGTGAGCGTGCTGCTCGACACGGCATCCCCGCACGCGAGGTGTCGATGATGGCAGACAGCATCGAACCCCGCCTTGAGACGGTGACAAAGGCTGGCGCGTAGCGGACCAAGCGCCCCGGCAGAGAGTCTCAGTTTCCCGGACTGAGGCACTAGCGTTCGGAGGTCACGCATGACCAGACGAGAGACGTAGACGACCCCGAGCTCTAGGTCGGTCCGCTGAGTGATGAGGTGACTCGCGTCTGCTCCAGCGTAGGTCGACTGGTGTGATCCCCACCCTCCTGCGGGAGCCTTGGGGGCATCACCTAGCTGTCGGCGGGCGCTTGTCAAGAGGTTATTCGACTACGGAACGTGGTGGAGTTTCGTTTTGCGCTCTAACCTCTAGCGCGATCTCCAGTACGGACGACGTCAGCAGAGGGCGGACGTCCTCCGCTGTCTTCGGGGCGGACCCGCCCATTGAGCAGGTCGGGATGACGACGAAACCTTCAGCAGTCCCATCAGTTTTCCACATCCGTGCGGTGCGCGTGCCCGTCGCCTAGTGCTTCTGCTACCGTCGGTGCTCGTCGGAGGGGGGAACCGGTGATCAAACACGCGACGAACGTGATCTATGGGGGCGAGGCCGCGGTCCAGGACCTTGCGGCTGATGTTTCGAAGGCCTTTGACTACCTCGATCAGCACATTGATGGGTCGCAGGCTTGGGTCAAGGGCGTCTTGATGGAGACACTGCTGCAGCACCATCCAGAGTTTGTGGCGAGTATCGACGATGGGCTGATGGCTACCCGGAAGTGCTTGCGGTCGACTTCTGCGGCTTTGGGTCAGGCCGGTAGTCTCTACGACTCGTCTGAGGCGGATGCTCAGGCCTTGATTCGTGAGCTGTTCAGCGCTCTGGACGATTCGACGTCACCGGAGGCCATTACTGGGTCGACGCCGCGACGGGGTCGGGGCGTGACGGAGCCGTCGAGTGCGCTCGTCACGCCCACGTCGGCGATGTCAGATCCGGCCTTCGTGGTCGTGTGGGACGTGCTCAACTGGCCCAGCTACCTCTCGGTGTCGCACTGGCTACGCCAGGCACTCAGGGTGGTGGTCAACATCTTCGCGCCTCACCTCTTCCAAGGCCGGGATCCTCTGGAATATGCCATCCACATTCTGAGCGGTGACTGGGACCAAGTTGCCATTGCGGGCAGTGCCTTCGGTCACTTGGGGAACTACTATGCAGCGGTGTCCGACGCGTTGAACGATGTGGGCGTCGACGTGTTCTCAGAATGGTCAGACGGTGCAGGGGCCGACGTGGCCGGCGAGTACTTCGCCGAGCTTGTGGCGGTCATGGCCCGTCAGACCGCCGCCTATGCCGATCTGGACACGAAGTACACGAACGCTGCATGGGCAGCCTTCGCGGGGTGCCAGGCCGTGATGTCGGCGGTTGACGCACTAGTAGACGCCTGGATCGCCGCCGCGCTCACTGGTAAGAGCATCGGCGAGATTCTCCTCGCCCCCTTGACAGCGGGCGCGACCATTCCCGCGGGGGTTGTGAGCGCGACCATCGCCTTGACGCAGGCTCTGTCCGCAGCTTGGAGTCTGACCATGACCGCAGCTTCCACTTTCATCGCGGTCGGGGCGGGCTTGGGTTCAGCGAGGCAAGAGATTGAGTTCATTCGACTTCCGGAGGTATGACGTGACGGGGCCAGAGATATCACCACTCCTACGGCGGTTGAGTGGCGAGCGCTTTCGCAGCGCGCTCAAGGACCGGTTGGAAGAATTGGCGAGCGAAACGGACGACCCGGCATACGCGAGCCGACTATGTCTTGTTGCGAAAGGGGCCCGACCCTTGCGAACTCTCTTGCACGACCCGCGTTGGACCCAACAGTTCGGGGAGTCGCTTGTTGCCTCGAGTTCCCCTGACACCGTGACGGAAGAGGAGCGTGCGGCACTCGATGAGCGTGTGACGAGCCTTCAAGATACTCAGCCCGACGTGGCGGTGACTCCAGAACAGGCCCAGAGCGACGCTGCCGAGATTGTGCATATGGCCGACCGAACGCAATCCATCATCGCGCAAGAGAGGCTTTCAGGCTGGGGTCACGTGCACGAGCTTGACCCAGACCAGGCAGACCGTCGCGGAGATGGCCATGGGTTCTGACTCGACCCGGCTCGTCGTGCGCTTCAGGCCCGAGGCGCACGAGGAGTTTCGGGCCAAGGCGATCCCGGTGCTGCGTGGCCAAGCCATCTCCTTGATTGCCTTGGGTTTCGCCCTTGCGATACCAATGATCGCCGCCCCGTTGTTCGTGTACGTGGTAGAGCGTGAACTCGTGACGTGGAAGGACTTCCTGCTACTCATTGTGCTGGCGGTCTTGCCAGTGTGGGTAGTTGTCCTGGGGGCTCGACAGCTGCGCCGTACCCCTTCGCTTCCAGATGTCGCGCTCACCGTCACTGACGACCACGTCGTGCTCGGGCCGATGGACCGGATGACACTGTTTGGTCGTTGGAGGCCGGAACTGCGGTGGGGCCGCCGCAGTACCGAGGCTGACTTCGTTGCGGGCAACGGCCTCTTCACCCAAGACCGGATTAAGTTCACCTCCCGGGACGGCCGCAAGCGCCGCAAGCAGTACCTGCTACTGCCCAAGCTTGATGCCTCTGCAGACGAGATCCTTGCCGCAGTCAGACGTCCCTGAGGGTGCTCGATGCTGCCAGTGGTCTCGGAGAGTTCCCTGGGAGGTGTGGACCCACTGCTCACGTGACGTTATTCGGCTACGGAATGTGGTGGAGTTCCGGTTTAACGTCTAGCGTTATTAACGGAGCCCGTCATATACTTGTCGCGTGATCAGATCGTTCGGCAGCAAGGAAACCGAGCGCATCTGGCATGAGCAGTACGTCAAGCGCGTTGACCGGACGGTGCAACGAGCGGCTCTGCGGAAGCTCGAGCTGATCCACGCGGCGAAAGACGTCGAGGATCTGAGGATCCCGCCGGGGAATCGCCTGGAGCGACTCGTCGGCGATCGTCGGGGCCAGCACAGCATCCGGGTCAACGGGCAGTGGCGCATCTGCTTCGTATGGAGAGAAGGAGGAGCGGACGATGTCGAACTCGTCGACTACCACTGAGAAGGACCTGATCGAGCCGATCCACCCGGGGGAGATCCTAATGGAGGACTTCATCAACGGGTTCGGGATCACCCAGAACAAGCTCGCCGTGTCGATTGGTGTGCCGCCGCGCCGGATCAACGAGATAGTGCATGGCAAGCGGGGTGTCACTGCAGACACGGCGATTCGCCTGGCGCGGTACTTCGGGACCTCTGAGGAGTTCTGGATGAACCTGCAGTCCCACTATGAGCTGCGAGTCGAACGCCGCGCTTTGCGGGACGAGATGGCGACGATCACGCCGCTGCAGGTGGCGTGACGAAGCCGCGGTGGGTGGCGGCCGTGGACGACCCCGTCCCAGATGACGTCGCGCGCCTGCTCCTGACGGTCCCCGAGTGGTTTGGCAGGGTCGAGTCCAACGCCGAGTACGTGGAGGCCGCGCGCACCAAGGAGACATGGACCGTCCGAGACTTGACTGGTCGCGTCGTTGGCGTGACTCTCGTGGACCGTCATTTTCCTCATGTGGCCGAGACGCACCTCATCGTGGCGGACCGCGCGCTGCATGGTTCGGGGATTGGCACGGCGATGATCGACGGCATCGAGCGTGACTCTGTAGACCGCGGGGTGAAGATGCTGATGGTCAAGACGCTCGGTGCCTCCCATCCCGACCGCGCCTACGCGCAGACCCGCGATTTTTACGAGCGCCGTGGATTCCTGCCGCTTGAGGAGACGGACTTGTGGGGTGAGGGAACGCCGTGCCTCATCATGGTGAAACCGTTGCTTGGATGATGGTCGTCGACTATAGAGCGTGGCGGAGTTCCGCTACAGCTATAATTTTGCCGATCCGTCCGTGCCAGGGTGGAGGCGAGTACATCGACCAGCGTCCGCCGGAGGAGATGCCTTGAAGCGTTCACGCGTGCACGTAGTTGGCGCCAGCGGCTCGGGGACCACGACCCTAGCGCGGGACCTCGCGGATCACTGGGCGGTTCCGCACGCTGACGTCGATGACTACTTCTGG
>CAZHTO010000112.1:0-1419 GCA_964535845.1 uncultured Demequinaceae bacterium
CCAGCCGGTTCCGGGGCGGTTCAAGGACTACATCGCCATGCCTAAGTTCAACCTCTACCAGTCGCTTCACACGACGGTGATTGGTGCGAGCGGCAAGCCGGTAGAGCTACAGATCCGCACCCACGAGATGCACCGCCGCGCAGAATATGGCTTGGCCTCGCACTGGCGCTACAAAGAGCGGGGTTCTAGTCAGGGCGGCCAAGGCGACATGGGCTGGTTGCGCCAAATCGCAGACTGGCAGCAAGAGACAGCCGACCCAACCGAGTTCTTAGACTCGCTACGCGGCGAGATCTCGCGCGCTGAGGTCTATGTCTTTACGCCAGGTGGCCGGCTTATCGCCCTTCCACAGGGTGCCTCTCCAGTGGACTTTGCTTATGCGGTTCACACCGAGGTGGGACACAAGACCATTGGTGCCAAGGTGAATGGCCGGCTGGTCCCGCTCGACTCGACACTTGATAACGGTGACACCGTCGAGGTACTCACCACGTCGGACGAGAACGCCCACCCCAACCGGGACTGGTTGGACTTTGTACAGTCCACCCGCGCGCGTAACAAGATTCGCCAATGGTTCACCCGGGAACGCCGCGAAGAGTCCATCGAGACAGGCCGCGACATGTTGGCGCGCGCTATCCGCCGTCAGCACTTGCCAATGCAACGCCTGATGTCCAAGTCGACACTGCTCGCCCTGGCCAAAGAGTTGCACTACGAAGATGTCGATGCGCTTTACGCCGCCGTTGGCGAGCATAAAGAGCAGGCCTCAGATGTAGTGGCACGCATGGTGGAGGCGGTAGGAGGCACCGAGGGCGCCGACGAAGACGTCACCGAGATCACCCGTCCCGGCACCGCGAGCGGCCGTGCAAGGCGCGGTGACCCTGGCATCTCGGTGCACGGGCTCAGCGATGTTGTAGTCAAACTGGCCCGTTGCTGCACACCCGTGCCAGGTGACCCTATTCGTGGCTATGTGACACGTGGTAGCGGTGTGAGTGTGCACCGTGCGGACTGTCAGAATCTGAGCGCACTCGAGTCGCAACAAGAGCGACTCATCGACGTGCAGTGGACGGGTATGGCAAGCACGCCGTTCCTCGTGCAGATTGAGGTCGAGGCGCTCGACCGCAACCGACTGCTCAGTGATGTGGTGAAGGCATTGTCGGACTACCACGTCAACATTCTTGGCGCTAACATCTCGACCTCCGCTGACCGGGTTGCGCTTAACACGTTCACGTTCGAGATGGCAGACCCCTCGCACCTGGGTGCAGTCATCGGTGCGGTGCGCAAAATCGATGGCGTTTATGACGCTCGACGCATCACTGGCGCCCGCCGTCCCTCCTGAGCGATCTCAGTAGTGACGCCCTGGATGGCGGCCCACGCGGATTGTGCACGTCGGTGAGTCCCGATGTGACTGGCCACGCTGTCCCACAA
>CAZHTO010000112.1:1519-6919 GCA_964535845.1 uncultured Demequinaceae bacterium
CGCTGTCCCACAAACCAGCGCTGTTACATGCCTCGAGCGCGCGGATCGCAGCCGGAATGGCCCTATCTAGGGGAGACCAGCGCAAAGCATCGGCAATGCTGACAGCCAGGGGAGCGAAGGCGTTGTCAGCTAGTGCGCCCTCGCTGCGCGGGGCCGGGGCGCTGATAATGCCAGAGGTGTGGAACCTGACCGGCAGGGGTCCACGCCAATGCCGCACATGGCGCCCGGGTGCTGTGCGTACGTTGAGTTGTTCTAGGCAGTCGATGTGACCGTGGACCCACAGCACCCCTAGACCGGTCAGTTGTCCGTGCGCGGGGAAACACCGTCGTAGCGCCCAGCGACGCAGCGCGGGGGAGTCTGGAACGTCGTGGGGCAACGCAAGCCCTGGGATGACGGTACGAATGACTCCATCGCGTTGCATGCGCCCATACGCCACTACACCTACTGAATCGCGCTCTATGATCCACATGCCGCGCAGTCTGACACGTGCGTGATCAGGGCCGCTGAGCGCAGGCGCCAGTCTGTGGATAACTCGCTGGTGAAGACACCCTTAGAACAAAAACAGCAACGGTTTAGAGCAGCACGGGTTTAGGAAACTACGCCCTGGATCTGTTCTAGCCAGCTACGGCGGGCAGCCAGCGCATCTTCCGCTTCTTTGATCTTGCGCTTATCGCCTTTAGCCTTCGCCTCTTCGAGGTCGCTCTCGAGACCTGCGATTGCGGCCTCGAGCTGCGCTGCCGCGCCGGTCGCCCGCGCCTCGAGCTCGGGGTTGCGGCTGTGCCACTGGGCGTCTTCTGCGTCTCGCACTGCCTTCTCGACAGCGGCCATTCGCTTGTTTAGGCGGGCGACATCGGGGCGAGGAACCATGCCAGCGTCTTCAAAGCGGTCCTGTGCGGTGCGTAGGGCCCGCTTGGCCGCGTTGAGGTCCTTAATGGGCAATAGTGACTCGGCTTCGACTACTGCGGCTTCTTTGGCCTCTACGTTGCCCGCGAGAGCAGCGTCTTCAGCCTCGGATGCATTGCGTCGCGCTTCAAAGAATGCGTCTTGGGCAGTCTGGAACCTCTTCCACAGCGCATCGTCGACGCTACGGCGTCCACGGCCAGCACGCTTCCATTCCCCCATGAGATCACGGAACTCGCGTGCAGTGCGGTCCCAGTCGGTGGACTCTGCAAGACGTTCAGCCTTCTCGACCAGCTGTTCCTTGCGTGTAGCCACGCCCGAGTTTTCACGGTCCAACTCAGCGAAGTGTTGCTTGCGGGCCTTCTCGAATGAGGATCGCGCGGTCGTGAACCGCTTCCACAAAGCCTTCTCAGCGTCCTTTGGAATGCGCGTTTTGCTTCGCTGCGCTGCCTTCCACTCATCGAGGAGTGACCGCAGCTCGGTGGTGTCGTTCTTCCAGTGGACTTGGGCGGCGGGGCGCGCGGCGATCTCTTCTGCGCGCGCGACAATCTTCTCTCGCTCCGCTACTGCGGCCTCACGAGCCACGCGACGCTCTTCCTGAATGCGCTCCCGCACCTCATTCGCCTCGGTAGTGACTTCTTCAAAGCGAGTGCGCAGTGCCGCAAGGTCACCGACGACATGAGGTTCGGCGAGTGACTCCTTCAAGCCTTTGAGCGCATCGTCAATATCTTTGGGAGACAGTTCTGCCGAGGCAAGGCGCGCCTGAAAACGCTCGACCGAAGCCTTGAGCTCAAAGTAGGCCTTGATGTACGGAGCGAGGGGGTCTTCACCACGGGCGGGGCCCACCACGCGGGTGTCGTCTTCGTCGGTGACAGTCACTTCTTCGCCGGTGACAGCGCCGTGCTTGGCAGCCTCTGCACGCTCTTCTTCAGTGAAGTCAGACGCTACGGGAACCTTGACGGGATGAGTCGCATGAGCCGCGACGACCGCGGGACTAGCGCCGCGTACCGGGGGAGCAGGCTTGGGGATCGGCTTGGGCTTAGGAGCGGTCATGATGCAGATACCTCGTTCACGATGACGGACTGCGCCGGGCGTCCGTCGGGCTGGCCAGTAATCGTTCCGGCATTGGCAACGTCCTCAACAATACTCAAACCTGAAGTGACCTGCCCAAACACGGTGTAGCCACCGGCGGGATCGGACGGGATGTTCGAGTCTTCGTAGACAATGAAAAACTGGCTTCCCATAGATTCACCATCGCCCCCAACGCGAGCCATTGCAAGTGTGCCTGCCGGGTAGATGTCGTCTTCGGGTGCCGCTTCGATGGGGCCAAAGCGGTAACCGGGGCCGCCGGTGCCGTTCCCGCTAGGGTCGCCGCACTGGAGAACAAAGATGCCTGCGGTGGTAAGGCGGTGGCAGTCGGTCTGGTTAAAGAAACCCTCGTTGGCTAGTGTCACAAAGCTGGCAACGGCTTGAGGCGCGTTGACCCCGTCGAGCTCAACTTCGATGTCGCCTTGATTGGTCGCCAACGTCGCGGTCCACACGCGGTCCTCCGCAAGCGCCAGGTCAGGCGCGATGTTCGATGCCGCCGCCTCACCAGTGGTGGCCGGCGGAGTTTGCTGTGCCTGGTCGCCGCTATCTGTCGTCGCTGGTGCCGGCTCAGCCCCCGCATCGGCCGTATTGTCACCTAGCAAGGTGAGAACGCCCCACAACACGAGCGCCGTCACTACTAAGCCCCCAATGATGAGCCCGATTTTGCGGTTGCGTGCCTTCGACGCGGCAGCGCGCTCGGCATGCTTGCGTTCAAGGTCGGTGCGGCGGCGCTCCTCGTAGGCTTTCGCGGAGCTCTTGGATCGCTTGTGAGACATGTGCTTCTTTCACAGGTGTGACGAGGATTCATCCAGTCTAGAAGGCTAAGCGGGCATTCTTTGCACCCGCAAGATGGAACAATGTCGCCATGGCACGAGTGCGACCCCTTTCTGGTTACCCCGAGTGGACCCCTTCAGAGCGCGTTGTCGAGGCGCAGGTGCTCGCGACGCTCAGCGAAGTGTTTAGCCTTCACGGCTTTGCAGAAATCCAAACCCGGGCGGTCGAGCCGCTCAGCCGGCTTGCGGGCGGCTCCGATGCGGCGAAAGAGATTTACACCCTGGGCAGGCTTGGGGCCGATGCGGATGCTGAGTCCAAACTTGGGCTCCACTTTGACCTGACGGTGCCTTTTGCGCGGTACGTCGAAGAGTTTCAGAACGAGTTGGCATTTCCGTTCAAGCGGTTTCAGATCCAGAAGGTGTGGCGTGGAGAGCGTCCGCAAGAGGGTCGTTATCGCGAGTTCTATCAGGCGGACATTGATGTGGTCGCGCGCGAGACGCTACCTGCGCACCTCGAAGTTGAGGTAGCGGTGGTCATGGCGCGTGCACTGGCGGCGCTGCCCATTCCGGCCGTCACCATGCGGGTCAATAACCGCCGCCTGGTCGAAGGGTTCTATCGCGGCGTGGGTATCGAAGATATCGCGGGGACCCTGCGTAGCGTCGACAAGCTCGACAAGATTGGGCCCGATGGGGTTCGGGCTGAGCTCGCTGACAAGTCGGTTTCGTCCACTGCGGCCGATGCGGTTTTGGAGTTGGCACGCATCAGCGCCTCCGATGCGGCTTTTGTTGAGGCGGTTGAGGACCTGTGGGCAACGACCGTGACGCCAGAAGGTGTTGACGTGGCGGCTGCCGAGGCTGAGATGCGTGACGGGCTTGCTCAGTTGGTGGCGCTGGTCGATGGTGTCAACGCTGCCGTGCCAGGGACCGCCGTGGTTGATCTGCGGATTGCGCGGGGCCTCGATTACTACACGGGTGCTGTGTATGAGACGTTCCTTGAAGGGCACGAGGACCTGGGGTCGATTTGCTCGGGCGGGCGCTACGACTCGCTTGTCGCGGGCGGTGCATTCCCCGGTGTTGGCATGTCCATTGGCGTGAGCCGGCTTGTGAGCCGCATGCTCGGGGCGGGCCTTGCGCGTGCTTCGCGGGGGGTGCCGACCGCGGTGCTCGTTGCCGTCATTGATGAAGGTTCGCGTGGGGAGTCATCACGCATTGCGGATGCACTGCGTGCCCGGGGAATTGCCGCCGAGGTGTCTCCCTCTGCTGCGAAGTTCGGTAAGCAGATTCAGTTCGCGGACAAGCGGGGCATCCCGTTCGTGTGGTTCCCGGGTCAGGACTCGGATGGTGAGGTCAAAGACATTCGTTCTGGCGACCAGGTGCCCGCGGATGCCAGTGAATGGTCGCCGCCAGCCGAAGACGCGCGCCCCAGAATCCTCACCGACTAACCGGCCCACCGCCGCTCGCCCCACCCCGCCGCTCGCCTGACCTGCGCCGTCGCGCCCCACCCCGCTCGCCCGCCTGACCTCAGCCCCCGCCTGACCTGCGCCGTCTCGCCCCACCCCGCCACTCGCCCCACCCCGCCATTTCCGCACCTTAGCGCCGTAGGGGTCGCTCAGTGTTGAGTTTCGGGGGTCTGGTGCGTCCTGGGGGTCGTTGAGCGCGGTTGACGCCGGGGACTTGTGTGGGTTTTGTCCACAGGTTGCAGGTTTGCCCTGTTGCTGGAACTCAGATGTCGGTAGTGTCACGGCCATGAATCGTAGGCGGGGACAGGTATACGTTGTAGGCGTGCTGATGTTGACGGCACTAATGGTCGGCGGATGCAACAACGATCCCGACCCCGTGGTGACACCCTCACCGACACCAACGCCAACGCCAACCGAGACTGCGGCTCCATCACCCTCGCCCACGCCAACGGAGCTCACCCCAGAAGAAGTCGAAGAGCTGCTTCCCGAAGGCACCATGCATCCCGATCTATTTGGCGCCTTCTCCTACGCGAGCGCACTCGTAGTGCAGTCTCGCGCAATGATTCCCAGCGGTGACTGGGGTTTATTTGAAGCCATGTCCACACCCCAATGCACCTTCTGCGCAAATACCTTGCAGTATGCCAAATCGCTGAAGGATTCCGGCGAGACCTTAAGCGGGGGGCAGATTACAATCGTGAGTGAACTTCCCCAAGGTGGACTGCAAGAGGACGGACTATGGCACCTCGAGTTCGAGATGATTGTCGAACATGCCGTTATCAACGACAGTGCAGGCGGTGAAATCGCCGAGGTTCCCGAACGCAATTATCGAGTGGCCGTGGAAATGTCTCATAACGGCGACCATTGGGAAATTCACGATGTCGGTTCGGAGCGGCTGTCCTGATGCGCAGAGGTTCCATGATTGCCACGGTTGGCGCTCTTGCCTCCATTTTCACGGTGGTGCTGGCAACCACATCCGTAGGTTATGCACGTACCACTGACTCGGAACAGTACGAATGGGATGCCGCCACGTCTGGCTCACACGTGTCCGCTAGAGCTGAAGAGCGAATGCAAGAGCCAGGGTTAACTAGCCTGAACGCTTCCGGGGGGCCAGATGCTCCTCGGAATCGGTTTGTGCGTCAGGATGTGTGTAGTGAGTGGCTTGTGAATGTGGAGGGTGC
>CAZHTO010000113.1:0-6843 GCA_964535845.1 uncultured Demequinaceae bacterium
CCCCAAGTACGACGGCCCCGTGCACTTCGACTACAAGCCCTCGCGTACCGAGGACATCAAGGGCGTGTGGGAATCGGTGCGTGCCAACATGGCCATGTACCTGATGCTTCGCGAACGCGCTCAGGCGTTCCGTGCAGACCCCGAGGTCCAGGAGGCTCTCGAGGAGGCCAAGGTCTACGAGCTCGGCAAGTCCACTCTGGCCGAGGGCGAGACCTACAACGACCTGCTCGCCGACCGCTCGGCGTTCGAGGACTTCGACACCGACGCCTACTTCGGTGGCAACGGCTTTGGCTTTGTCCGCCTGCAGCAGCTGGCATCCGAGCACCTCATGGGCGCTCGCTAAACACCCGCTCCACCCAGTTCGCCCGCCCCCGCCCTCCTCCTTGGCGGGGGCGGGCGAACTGCCATCTAGACCCTTTTCATTTCCACAGAAAGGACGCGCGATGACGCTCGTCGCCGGAGTCGACTCCTCGACCCAGAGTTGCAAGGTGGTCGTTCGCGACCTCGACACTGGTGAGGTGGTGCGTTCTGGTCGCGCCACCCACCCTGACGGCACCGAAGTGGCGCCCGCCGCCTGGTGGGAGGCACTGCGCGTCGCTCTCGACGATGCCGGTGGCCTCGACGATGTCGCTGCCGTGTCCGTTGGCGGCCAGCAGCACGGCATGGTCGTACTGGACGCAGAAGGCCGCGTTATTCGTGATGCGCTGCTGTGGAACGACACCCGTTCCGCTGGCGCCGCCGCCGACCTGATCGAAGAGTTTGGCGCGAGTGCGCTGGCCGAGCGCACTGGCCTGGTGCCTGTCGCCTCGTTCACCTCGACCAAACTTCGCTGGTTGCGCGACAACGAGCCCGAGAATGCCGCCCGCGTCGCCGCTGTGGCCCTGCCGCACGACTGGCTCACGTGGCGCCTGCGCGGCTACGGCCCCGCCGACGAAAGCCCGCTTGGCCCCGTGCTCGAGGAACTCACGACAGACCGCTCTGATGCATCGGGAACCGGCTATTGGAGCCCCGCGAGCGGCGAGTATGACCGTGACTTGCTCATCGCCGCTCTAGGCCGCGACGCTGTGTTGCCGCGCGTGCTTGGGCCCAGCGAATCCGCTGGCACTGGCGTGCCTGGATATTCAAGTGCGGCCGATGCGGTGGTAGGCCCCGGCGCAGGCGATAACGCAGGTGCGGCGCTAGGTCTGGGAGCAGGCGAAGGCGACGCTGTCGTGTCGATCGGTACGTCAGGCACCGTGTTTGCCGTCACCGGTGTCCCCGCACGCGACGAGTCGGGAGCTGTTGCAGGTTTCGCGGATGCCTCGGGCCAGTTCCTGCCTCTCGTGGCGACCCTCAACGCAGCCCGAGTCCTGGATGCGATTGCTCGGGTACTGGGCGTGGACCACAACGAGCTGGGCGACCTCGCACTCGCTGCGGAGCCAGGGGCCGGCGGCGCTGTGCTCGTGCCCTACTTCGAAGGTGAGCGCACCCCCAACCTTCCCAACGCCAAGGCCACGCTGTCTGGTCTCACCCTCGCGTCCACAACCCGCGAGAACCTTGCCCGCGCATCGGTCGAAGGGATGTTGTGCGCCCTAGCCGACGGACTCGACGCAGTGCGTGCGCAAGGTCTCGAGCCGCGTCGCCTGCTGTTTGTCGGTGGCGCCGCACAGAACCCCGCAGTCCAGGCCATCGCAGCGCAGGTGTTCGACGTACCTGTCGAGATTCCAGAGCCCGCGGAGTACGTGGCACTCGGCGCGGCGGCTCAGGCTGCCTGGGTGCTTACCGGCTCCCGTCCGCAGTGGGAGGTTCAGACCGTCGCAACCCCTGCTGCCGACCACCGACCGGTGATCCGGGAGCAATACCGCGCCGCCGCATCAGCCTACTAAAGACCACATAGCAACACCCACAGAGAGAGGTCCGTCCTTAGGGAGGGGCCTTTTTCTGTGCCCTCGTGCAGGCTGTGACGTGGCCCTGTGCGCCACCTGATCCCGCCACCTGCGCCCCGCGCGCCCCGCGCGCCACCCGGCCCCGCCACTGCCGCCACCCGGCCCCTCGCGCCATCCGGCCCCGCCACTTCTGCACACACCTGTGACTCAAGTGACGCACGGGGCTGGTGAGGCAGCACACCAGCCACACCAACACCACCAGTCACAGGTGTGTGCAGAAGTGCTGTGGTGGCGCGGTGGCGTGCTGGTGTGCGGGCGCGATGGTGTGGGGCACGAGCGGGCCTGGAAACACTAAAGGCCCCTCCCGAAGGAGAGGCCTGCAGCGGATGATGTCTGGTGACATCTAAAAGTCGGGGTGACAGGATTTGAACCTGCGACCTCGTCGTCCCGAACGACGCGCGCTACCAAGCTGCGCCACACCCCGTTTGAAGCCGTGCCAGGATACCCGATGCGCGGGTCCCGAACCTAACCGACCGTTACCCTTCCCGCGGCATCAGTGTGAGCATGGTCGCTTCAGGCCGGCAAGCGAACCTAATAGGCGTGTAGGGCGACGTTCCCGCGCCCGCCGACACGTGAAGCCACGCACTTGCTGAGCCGCCAGGCGCATCGGGCCTAGGCCCTGGCCAGCCATGAAGGCCCCGTGCCCGGGCATTATCGAGATCAGAGTTGGTGGTGAGCGCGCCGTAGCCCGGTACGCGTACCTGCCCGCCGTGCGTGTGACCTGCCAGCAGTACCTGCGCACCGTCTCCCTTGAGCAGTTCCAAGGCCCGCGTGTACGGAGCGTGCGTGACGCCAATGTGAACGTCCGCTCCTTGCGACGCGCCCCCGGTCGGCACCTGTTCACGGCCAATGTGCGCATCGTCCAAGCCCACGAATGTCACCAGACGTCCGCCTAGCTCAAGCTCACCGCGAGCATTGTTGAGGTCAAGCCAGCCTGCATTGGTGAAGCCCCGTGTCAATGCCTCGGAGTCGAGCGCAACGGCATCTTCGCGCACCTCGGTGGGCCTGCGCACATAAGTAAGCGGGTTCTTGAAACGCGGAGCAAAGTAATCGTTAGACCCGTGGACGAACACTCCTGGGAAGTCGAGGAGCGGCTCAAGCGCATGCATTGCCACTGGGACAGCATCGACGTGCGCCAGGTTGTCGCCTGTGTTCACCACCAGGTCGGGCCGGTAGCGCGCAAGCGAACGCACCCAATTGACCCGACGAGTAGACGTGGGCGTGAGGTGCAGGTCTGACACATGCAGAATCCGCACCGGCTTACTGCCGGGGTCCAGGACCGGCGCGGTCAGTTGGCGCACCACATACGACTGCGCCTCAACAAGGCTCCACGCCAACGCACCCGCGCCAACAGCGACGACCGCTCCAGCGGCCTTACTCAACGATGTCATTGAACTTTCTCAGTCGTCGCTTCCGCGGTTACCTCGGCCAGGCCGATCATCGCCCCCTGGGCCACCACCGGGGCCACCTCGGTGATCGTCGTCCTCAAAACCAGGGCACGGCTGGCCCGTGTCCTCGTTAAAGCGGTCACCATCGGTGCACTGCTGCACCCAGCCATTTGGCGGGTTGGAGGAGAACTCAGAAGGAGGCCACGTTGAGCCCCAGTATCCGTCCGGCGGCGTGCTGCGGTCCCAGCCTTGAGGCCAGTTGTACCACCAGTCTGGGTACCGATCGGTGGCGACGTACACAGTCAGGGTGCTGCCTGGTGTCATACGGCTACCTGCTTGCGGGGACTGCGCAGCGATGGTGCCCGCAGGGTACTCCGTAGTGAATACCGGCTGGTCAGATACCTGGAACAAGAATCCGGCATCGTTTGCCGTCCACCGTGCGGAAGACTCTGATTCACCCCTCACATCAGGCACCCGCACCGGGACACCGTTAAGCATGTCGGAGGTCACTTCGGGGAAGCGCAACACGTCCGCACCCTCGAGAGCGCGATCCATAAAGGCTTCCCACGTGGGAAGAGCGAGCGTCGAGCCATAGAAGTAGTTCTCGTAGCGCCCACCGATGCTCATGCGCTGCTGAGGCACGTCATTGTCCGGGTGTCCCAACCACACCACTGACGCCAACTGCGGGGTGTAGCCCGCGAACCAAGTGTGGGTGTTGTCTTGGGCGGTACCGGTCTTACCCGCGGAAGGCCTTCCTGCAAGCTGGTTGGCACGCCCAGAGCCTGTCTTCATCACTTCTTGCAGTGCGTACGTCACACCGTTAGCGACTTCAGCCGAGATCGCTTGGCGGCAGTCCTCTTGCGGCACGGGAACCTCGCTGCCGTCCGGGCGCGTGACTGACAAGATTGCGATGGGCTCACAGCTAATGCCCTGGTTTGCGAAGGTCTGCATCACGGACGTCATGGTCAGCGGCGAGGCGTTCTGGGACCCCAGCACGGACGAGGCGACTGGCTCGTAGGGGTTTCCATCCGCTCGCTCAAAGCCCAGCCGTTCAGCCATGGTGCCAATGTCACAGAGGTCTAGCTGGTTGGCCATCGCTACGTAGGCGGTGTTGATGGAGCGGGCGGTGGCAGACAGCACAGACATCTGGCCCGCACCAGTGCCACCGACGTTACCGGGGCTCCAGGTGCCGCTAAAGACAGGACCGTCTCCCAGGCACGCAGCCGTCCAGTCGTCGCCCTTCCAGTCGCGTTTGGAGCCCGAGACGGTCTGGCGTAGCGCGTGACCCGTATTAAGCCATTCGGCCAAAATGATCGGCTTGAAAGTTGACCCTGGCGAGAAGCCGCGCGAGCCACCCATTTTTCGGTCTGCCGAATAGTTGATCGATGTCGAGTTGGGGGCCTTGGCCGTAGGGTCGAAGTCCCGGTTTTGGGCCATCGCCAAAATTTGGCCTGTAGCAGGATCAATCGCGACCATCGCCATCGCCATCCCGGACGGATCGTCTGGCGGCAACGTGTTACGAAGTTCTTCGTTGGCGATCTTCTGCTTCTTGACGTCCAACGTCGTCACAATGTCGAGGCCACCCGTGAGCAACAGGTTGTAACCCGATTCGCCGTCAGAGTTGAAGACGTCGTCGTAACGAATGATCTTGGTCACGTAATCGCAGAAGAACGGCGCATCGGCTGCAGCCGCGCAAGAGAACTTGGGCTGCGACACGTTGAGGGTATCTTCGATGGGAATCGCCAGATACTCCTTGAACTCTGCGTCCGTGATCATGCCCTGCTGGTTCATGGTCAGCAGCACCGTGTCGCGCCGGGTCTCGGCCTGGTCGTAGTTATTCTCGCCGTCACCAAAAGTACGCGTGGGGTCCCAGCGCGAAGGGTTCTGGGTTACTCCTGCAATGGTCGCGGCTTCGACTGCGTTGAGCTCAGCTGCGGGCTTAGAGAAGTAGTACTGAGCGGCAGCCTCAACGCCATACAGTCGGTTCGAACCAAACTGGGCGATGTTGAGGTACTGCTGGAGCACCTCTTCCTTGCCACAGTCGACACCGGGGTTTTCAGGGTCGCACTTGTCGCCCAAGCGGTTGTTGAGGTTCTCTTCGAAAGCAAGGGCCAAGCGCCACTCGCGAATTTTACGCGGCAGCGTTGTCTCGGTGGCCGCCTTGATCGCTTCTTTGCGCTCGTCAGAGTTTTCTGGCTTGCTTTCTGCATCGGTGAGAAGTGTGTTCTTCACCAATTGCTGGGTGAGAGTCGAGGCGCCTGGGTTGTTTGGAGACGTCAGGTTGATGTAAGCGGCACGGAGCAGGCCTTCGCCGTCCACACCGTTGTGTTCCCAAAAGCGTTTGTCCTCAATCGCGACGACGGCCATCTGCATCCACGGAGAGATCTCTTCGAGGGGAACAACGGTCCGGTTCTGCGAGAAGAACGTGGCGAGCAGAGTCCTACCGTCACGCGCATAGATGTTTGACTGCTGTGGGAGCTGGGGGTTCGCAAGCTCATCTGGGAGCTCCTCGAAAAGCTCAGCCGAGCCATTGGCGGCAGAGCCCGCGACCGTCACTGCTGGTAAAGCAATGCCGGCAAGCAGAAATCCACCGATGACGGAGAACGCCACGAACATGAACAGCGCGGAGAGTAACTGGACGGCCGTCACCCGTCCGTCACGGCGCACCCCACTCGAACTCAAAAAACCCATGCACCAACCTTAGTCCTGTGCCTTATATTGCACACGTCTCGTGATCAACGCACAGCACGCGTGGAGTGTTGCGAGTGTCTCGCGTTACTCTCGTCACATGACCACTTGGGAATACGCGACTGTACCGCTCATTGACCACGTCACCAAGCAGATCCTCGACCAGTGGGGCGAGGACGGCTGGGAACTGGTGCAAGTAATTACGGGGCCCACCGGCGGCCTGGTTGCTTACTTCAAGCGCCCTCGCCCATGAATGCGCAGGCCAGACTGCACGACCTCGGCCTCAGGCTTCCTCACGTATCCGTCCCTGTCGGCACCTACACGCCAGCGCGGCGCGTGGGAAACATTGTGTATACGTCAGGCCAACTCCCGCTTGTCGATGGCCAACTGATCGCGACCGGTGTGGTGGGTCAACGTGCAAGCGATGTGACCCCCGAGCGGGCGATCGAGTGTGCGCGGGCCGCAGTACTCAACGCACTCGCCGCTACCGCCGACATCGCGGGTGGGCTTAACGAGATCTTGGGCATCATCAAGCTGACGGGCTTTATCGCATCGGCGCCAGGCTTTATCAGTCAGCCCGCGATCCTCAACGGTGCGAGCGGCATTTTGGCAGACGTGTTTGGTGAGCACGGCAGGCACGCCCGCTCGGCTGTAGGCGTCGCAGCGTTGCCGCTTGGCGCCCCAGTTGAGATTGAACTCATTGCGGAGCTCCGCCACATCTAAACTGCTCGCCCCGAGCATGCACGTTAAGCCGCGCGGCTTGAGGCGTTCCTGCTGCGCGGCTTAACGGGGCAGGCGGCTTAATGGGGCCGTGTGTTTAGCGAGACCGGGCGCGCAAACGC
>CAZHTO010000114.1:0-1061 GCA_964535845.1 uncultured Demequinaceae bacterium
CTGTCGCTATGCAATCTGTCGCTATGCAATCTGTCGCTAAGCATCGCCCGGTACGAATGGACAGGGGCACAGCAGTGGGGAATCGCGGCACGGCAAAGGTTTCACGGCCCGGCCGTCAGCTCCACGCCATTCACACTCCAGCAGCCCGTGCGCGTCGCATTACGTTGGTCATCATTGTTCTCGCGGTACTTGCGATGTTTGCGCCGCGGGCATTTGCGGGGGATGAGCAAGGTTCTGCTGTGATGCTAGACACGTACACCGTGGCGCAAGGGGAATCACTCTGGTCAATCGCCAGTGCACTGACCGCGCCTGGAGACGACGTTCAGCAGACCGTCTCAACACTCCAAACGCTCAACACGATGAGTGGTTCAAGTCTGCGTGCTGGCGACCAGCTCGTCATACCTGCGTTGGAGCGCTAGCCCCATAGTTCCCGTCGATGCGACTGTTCGGCGGGACAGTTTGCGCTCTTTGCGTGACGAGAGTGAAGATACCGGCCCATTCGTGGGAGAGTAGTGCCATGCACTGCCCGTTCTGTCGTCATACCGACTCCCGCGTTGTTGACTCACGCACAGCAGAAGACGGCTCGTCTATACGCCGCCGGCGAGAGTGCCCCAATTGTGGCAAGCGTTTCTCTACTCTAGAAAAAGCAAGCCTCACCGTCCTCAAACGAAATGGTGTGGCAGAGTCCTTCAGTCGAGAAAAGGTCATGACGGGGGTTCGCAAGGCGTGCCAAGGACGTCCCGTCAGTGAAGATGACCTGGCTGTGCTCGCACATCGGGTTGAAGAGTCCATCCGCGCCTCGGGGCAAGCAGAGATCGATGCGACCGACATTGGCCTGGCAATATTGCCGCCGTTACGCGAACTCGACGAAATTGCCTACCTGCGCTTTGCCAGTGTTTACCAGGCATTCGAAAGCCTCGAAGACTTCGAAGGGGCCATCGCACGGTTGCGCGCCGAAGACGCTGCGGGCAAGCACTCGAACTCGCCCGGTGACCTCGAGTAACAGCGCCGTTACGACAACACAGCGCCGTTACGACAACACAGCGCCGTTACGACAACAC
>CAZHTO010000114.1:1161-6821 GCA_964535845.1 uncultured Demequinaceae bacterium
CGCCGTTACGACAACACAGCGCCGTTACGACAACACAGCGCCGTTACGACAACACTCTGAGGCGGACTGTTCCCGGCATCGCTCCAAGTGCAGCCACCGCGTCATCCGTAAGTCCGGCAGCGATGTCAGTGACGACGTAGCCGATCTCGCCACGGGTCGCCAGCAGTTGGCCCTCGATGTTGACATCGTGCTCTGCGAGCTCGCGGTTCACGGCAGCGAGTACACCCGGAATATTCTCGTGCAAGTGCGCGATCCGATGGGTGCCGCGGCGTTGCGCCAACTGGAGGTTAGGCATGTTGACGCTGAGGGAAGTGGAACCGTGCTGGACATAGTCCCGCAAGCGGGTGGCGACAAAGATGCCGATGTCTCGTTGCGCCTCTTCTGTTGACCCGCCGATGTGGGGCGTCAGGATGACGTTCGGGATGTTCTGAAGAGGGGAAACAAAAGGGTCCCCCTTCTTTTTGGGCTCTTCAGGGAACACGTCGATCGCAGCTCCACCAATGGCCCCGGACAGGAGCCCTTCGCGGAGTGCTTCGACATCCACAATGAAGCCGCGCGAAAGGTTCAAGAATAATGCGCCAGGCTTCATTGATTCGAACTGCTCGCGGCCAAAGAACCCCTGGTTGCCGGCCCGGCCATCGACGTGCAAGGTCACAATGTCGGCTGCCTGGAGCAGGCTGCTCAGCGACGGCATGCGGGTGGCGTTACCTAACGCTAGTTTCTCGTCGCTGTCATAGAAGATGACGTTCATACCCAGAGCCTCGGCGACGACGGACAACTGTGAGCCAATGTTTCCGTAGCCCACGATTCCTAGCGTGCGGCCCCGAATCTCGTGAGACCCCTCCGCGCTCTTGTTCCACACACCCTCATGCATCAAGCGGTTATGTACTTGGAGGCGGCGGGTAAGCGAGACCATCTCTGCGATGGCCATCTCAACGACAGACCGGGTGTTGGAGAACGGCGCGTTAAATGCGGCGATGCCGCGCTTTGCTGCGGCCGTCAGGTCAATCTGGTTGGTGCCAATCGAGAAGGCACCCACCGCGATCAACGAAGGCGATGCTTCGATGACTCGTTCGGTGAGCTGGGTCTTCGATCGCAGACCAAGCAGCTCGACACCGTCGAGGGCTTCAATCAACTCGTCTTCGTCCATCGCGCCCGTGTGGGCCTCGACGGAGATGTCGGCAGCATTGAAGATCTCGGTTGCCTTGGCATGAAGGTTCTCTAGAAGTAGGGCTCTCACGAGGCTTAGTGTGGCGCATCTAGGTGCGTGTTACCAAACTCATATGGCCTGAATGCTCAGCCGGGTGCCACCTGGGGCTCCGCTGGCATGGGAGGCTATCCGGATGACCAAACTTGGCCGCATCGGCTTACTCATGTTGGTGGGAGTCGCCGTCGTGGGGGCAGGGGTGTACGCAAGTGGGATGGATCTTACGGATCTGCGCAACTTTGGGACCCCTCGTAACGTGCTCCAAGTCGAGGGGCAGCAAATCCGCATCCCATTACCGGACGGTCCGTCGACCAGGCAGCAGCCAAGCGTTCCAGTCACCACCACCGGTAACTACGCTTTTATGTTTGAGGAGCGTGGACAAGGCCCTACCCGGTATGACCCGTGCCGTCCTCTTGAGTGGGTGCTGAACCCCGCCGGGATGCCGGAGGGAGCACATGGCCTGATCGATAAAGCGGTGGCCGAGGTGGGTCGTTCCTCAGGATTAGCCTTCGAGTACCTGGGCGAGACAGACGAAGTGGCATCGTTTGATAGGGCGCTGTTCCAAGACCGGTATGGAGAGGGATTCGCGCCCATCATCGTCGGCTGGTCGAACGCAGCGGAAACCCCGGAACTGGCCGGGTCTGTCACCGGACTGGGCGGATCGAGCTCAGTGAATGGCGCGTATGGCGAGCAACGCTACCTCGCTGCGGGCGTCGTCATCCTGGACAGTGAGGACATTAGTGGTCTCATGGCCACACCCCAAGGCCTGGATATGTCGACAGCTGTGATCAAACACGAGCTTGCGCACGTCATTGGTTTGGCGCATGTGGAAGACGACACTGAACTTATGAACCACGAGAACGGGACCATGACCACGTGGGGACCTGGAGACTTAGCAGGGCTCGCCGTCGCGGGCAATGGCGCATGTCAATAATGGCCGCAGCCAACGCAGTAAACGTTCGTTACTGCTGATTGAGGCCCGCAGGCAGGTCTTTTGCGTGCACAATCTCTAACCGGCGCGTGGGGCGAGTGAGCGCTACATACAGGTCTCCGAGCCGGTCTGCGATGTGTCCAGGTTCGACCACGATCGCGACGTCGTATTCGAGCCCTTTCGATTCACGCGCGGAGTGCACTTCGACCGCAGTGCCTTCGATTTCGGATCTTGCGACGATTGCCCGCGCCTGTGCCAGCATGCCGTTGGGCACAATGACCCCCACGAGTCCGCCCTCGCCATCGGCCATCTGGTTCGCGTGCTGTGCCGCGAGCCGGGCTGCGGTGGTGAGTAGCGCATCGGCCGTGTCGACGCGGGTATAAGCGAGCGCATCTTCAAGTTCACGCGCAGCTGTGAGAGCACTGACCGGCAACTGAGCGGCCTTGGCGAATCCTTGAGCCGCCTGGGCGACCGCCGCTGGAATGCGATAAGAGATAGTGAGGTCGCGAAGGTGCCACGAGTCTCCAAAGAGCGGGTCCATAGTCTCGGGCCACCAACGGGTTCCGGCTGCAGAACTGACCTGTGCGACATCCCCCACGATCGTGAACGAACGGGTAGGGCAACGCCTTAGTAGCATGCGCCAGGCCATAGGGGAGAGCTCTTGCGCCTCGTCGACTACGACATGTCCGTAGGTCCAGGACCGGTCACGGCTTGCGCGTTCGGCCACAGTGAGCCGGCCCTCGCTACCCCTCATGCGTGCCGCGAGGTTTTCTGCTGTGACCAGCCCGTCGCTATCAAAGGAGTCCAACACCGAACGGGCGTAGTCCAGTTCTTCTTCACTCGCCTCGTCGCCACGGCTTCGGGGAGCGTTGCTTGGCATGTCGCCCAGTAACTCTGCCGCTTCGTCCAAGAGTGGGATATCGGATTCAGTGAAGGGGGCCGATGCAGGGCGCAACAATGCGTCCCGCTCAGCTCTATCGAAGCCTGGGGCGGCATGGTCGAGCAGGTGTGCTTTTGACCACAGGTCCCGTAGCAATTGGGTGGGGGTGATAGGGAGCCAGCAGAGGTTGAGGGCGACCCGTACCTCTTTCGAGTCACGCACATCCCGCTCGAGGTCGCGCCGGTCGTCGGCGTCCAGGTGGGTTTCGAGTTGCTCCATCAATTGGTTGGTAAGCCGAGAAATCATGTCTTTCGCGAATGTGGCACGAGCCTCGTTGTGTGGGCGGCCGTCGCGCCGTGCACGGGCTTGCGCTTCTTTCACATCAGAGCGGCGAATCACGACCGTACGCCCGTCGATGCGGATCTCTTGGTTTCGCTTTGGCGCCCGCTGGCGTTCGCGCACAGCGGCTTTGATGACTGCGGCCATCTCGGTGCGGCCCTTAATCGATGCCACCTGGTCGGAGTCCACCTCTGTGATCCGGGTTCCTGGCACCAGGCCTGCGAGAGTCGTGGCAACGGCGCCCGTCTCTCCAAGTGAAGGCAACACGTGGTCGATGTAGCGCAAGAACTGGCTCGACGGCCCGATGAGCAGTACGCCACGACGCTCGAGTTGCTCGCGATGGTGGTAAAGCAAAAACGCCGCTCTGTGGAGCGCGACGGCGGTCTTGCCCGTGCCGGGGCCACCTTGGACTACAAGCGCACCGTGCATAGGAGCACGGATCACGTCATCTTGTTCAGACTGGATGGTCGCAACGATGTCGCCCATGCGGCCGGTGCGGCGCGCACCGAGCGCTGCCAGCAAAGCCCCTTCGCCAGCGAGGTTGCCTTCCAGGCCGGCCTCTGCGAGCCGCTCGACATCAAGGACGTCGTCCTCGATCGCGATGACGGTACGCCCACGGGTAGTCAGGTGCCGACGGTTCACCACGCCACCGGGCTGGGCGGCGGTTGCGGCATAGAAGGCACGCGCGGCAGGGGCGCGCCAGTCGGTGAGCAGGGGAGCGTGGTCTTGATCGGAAAGGCCAATTCGTCCGACGTAAAAGCGTTCGCCGTCGCTCATGTCGAGCCGCCCAAAACAGAGCCGGTCTTCGACTGCGTCGAGTTGCATAATGCGGTCTTCGTACAGGGTCGCGAACGCGTCTCTCTCGGAGCGGTTTTGCGGCGAACCTGACGGTCCTACACGGCGTATTTCGGTGAGACGGCGCTGCGACTCGTCACGGATCTCGTCGAGCCGCTGATAAAGCCCGTCCACCACATGCTGTTCGGCATTCAGGCCGCGACGCTCCACGGCAAGGGCGGGGTCCTCATGCATTGGCATACCTCTCGCTGCCTTGGTGTTGTCCTGTCAAGGCAGTCCTCTATTATCCCCGTCTGAGGACGCTCACGCGACCACCTGCGAACTTCAGAGTTAAGCGAGAGCCGCCCGCGCATCGGCCGTCATCTGGGTTTTCGCGGTGAGCGTGAAGGTGTCGATAAGCCGAAGTTAAACATGGGGGCATGGGAGAATGAAAAGATTATGAATACTCCGCTGGTCAACTGGAACCCCGACGGTATCGAGGCGTGGGCAAATACTGCTCCAAAAGAAGGCGCAGTGCTTGTCCACGCACTGCGCGGTTTCATCGACGCCGGGCGTGCGGGTGGTTTGGTGGCGCAACACATCCTCGACGAGTCTGAGCCGGTGCGTGTCGCAAGCTTCGATATCGACCAATTGCTCGACTATCGGTCACGGCGTCCGGAGATGACTTTTTCCGTGAATCAATGGACCGAGTACGACGAGCCGCACCTTGACATCGACCTCGTGCACGACGAGGAAGGCCGGCCGTTTTTGATCTTGCATGGTTTCGAGCCAGATATCCGTTGGGAACATTACATTCGGTCAATGCGCGAGGTCGTGGACCGCTTGGGTGTTGAACTGACGCTCGGTATTCAAGGGATTCCCATGGCGGCGCCGCACACGCGCCCGCTGACAGCGACCGTGCATGGCACCCGTCAAGATTTGATGCCTGGCGCTCCCACCCTGTTTGGCACAGTTGCGGTACCGGCAAGTGCCCAGAACTTGATGGAGTACCGATTTGGACAATGGGGCATGGCGGCGCTCAATGTGGCGGTCCACGTACCGCATTACCTCGCGCAGTCCCCGTTTCCGCAGGCAGCACAAAAAGCTGTCGAAGAAATCGAGGGCATCTCGGGCTTGCAATTGGGTTCAGCCGGGTTCGCTCTCGAGGCGCAACGCGTTACGACGGAGATCGAGCGTCAAACGGCTGAATCAGACGAGGTGCAAGCATTAGTGGCACAACTCGAACAACAGTACGACGCTTACCGTGAAGAACGTGAAGGCGGACTTTCGTTGGATGGGCCGCTTCCGTCAGCGGAGGAGTTGGGTGCGGAATTTGAGAGATTCCTTGAACAACAGCGCCCAGATACTCCCCCTGCGCCATAATCCGTGGCACACTTAGGGTGGTTGCAAGAACGTAGTGTGCAAGAACCGGTCTTTATTGACCCGGGGAGTGACATTGCGGCGACGAGCGCAAGCACGGTGTTTGCGCTTCCCGTCTCCCGGGCAGTAAAGATAGGAAAGATCGTATG
>CAZHTO010000115.1:0-6683 GCA_964535845.1 uncultured Demequinaceae bacterium
TAATGACGCCATTGGCTCTGGCTTCAACGATGACCCGTTGTGGCTCATCTTGGGTGTCGCGGCGTACGTTAAGGAAACCGGCGATTTCGAGATTCTTGACGAGATGGTGCCGTTCGACAACGACGAGTCCAAGTCAGCAACGCTCATGGAGCACTTGCGTCGCAGCTTCAACCACCCGCTCGAGAAGTCTGGCCCGCACGGCCTCCCGCTGATTGGGCGCGCGGACTGGAACGACTGCCTCAACCTGAACGCGTTCTCCACCACCCCGGGCGAGTCCTTCCAGACCACCGAGAACAAGACCGGTGGTGTTGCGGAGTCCATCTTCATTGCCGGTATGTTCTGCGCGATTGGTCCCGAGTATGTTGCGCTCGCACGTCGCCGTGGTGACGAAGAAGAGGCGAATAGGGCCGATGCGGCCATCACCAAGATGCGTGAAGCCGTCACTGAGCATGGCTGGGACGGCGAATGGTTCTTGCGTGCGTACGACTACTACGGCGGCAAGGTCGGTAGCCACGAAAACGAAGACGGCCAGATCTGGATTGAGCCGCAGGGCTACTGCATCATGGGCGGCATTGGTGTGGAGGACGGGAAGGCAGTCAAGGCACTCGACTCTGTGCGTGAGCGCCTCAACACGCCCCACGGCATTGTGCTGCTCAACCCCGCGTTCAAGGAGTACCAGGTAGAGCTGGGCGAAATCTCGACATACCCTCCGGGCTACAAAGAGAACGCCGGCATTTTCTGCCACAACAACCCGTGGATCATCATCGCGGAAACGATTGTGGGACGCCCCGAACATGCGTGGGAGTACTACAAGCAGATCACGCCGGCTTACCGTGAAGAGATTTCTGAGGTCCACCGCCTTGAGCCGTACGTGTACGCGCAGATGATCGCCGGCAAGGACGCACCGCGTCACGGAGAAGCCAAGAACTCGTGGCTCACCGGCACGGCGTCGTGGAACTTCGTGGTTGTCTCGCAGTATCTGCTTGGTGTGCGACCTGACTACGACGGTCTGATCGTGTCCCCGTCCATTGGCGCGGAGGTCGAGGAGTTCACGGTCCGTCGCACCATCCGTGGCGCCGAGTACGTGATCGAGGTGCGTAACTCTGGTGGAACCGAGGTGTCACTCACAGTTGATGGCGAAGCGGTCGAAGGCACTCATGTTCCTTACGCAGCGCCCGGCTCAGTGGTGCATGTGACCGCCACGGTCTAGTCAATTCATCACTCTTTTTGAGGCCGTCCTGCCTGGTGGCAGGGCGGCCTCAAACTTTTTTCAAAAGTTTTTTGATGTGTCTGCATCTAAATGGTTCCTTCAGCCGGAAGTACGGGGTGAAGGAGGTTACAACCCGTAACCTCTCCACCCAAGAAGGAGTAAGACCATGCGCAAGTCAGCAATCGCCGGTGCCGCAGCCGGTGCTCTTATCGCCGCGGGAGTCGCAGCCCCCGCCCTCGCCGTCGAAGACGGAATGGTGGAGTTCTCAGTGCTCCACGGAATCCCTGACACCCCCGTCGATGTATACGTCAACGGCTCGAACACCATCGACGATTTCCAGCCAGGTGACCTCGCTGGGCCGCTAGAGCTTGAGCCCGGAACTTACTCCGTGGCCCTGACGGCGCCCGACGCAGCTGATGACTCGGAGCCCATCTTGGGCCCCATTGACCTGACCCTTGAAGCAGACATGAGCTACACAGTTGTGGCTCACCTCGACGCATCGGGCGACCCCACAGCAAACATGTTCACCAACGACATCTCTGAGACTGCTGCAGGAGAAGGGCGACTAACCGTGCGTCACGTCGCCGCCGCTCCCGCAGTGGACGTCTGGGCGAACGGTGACGTGCTGTTCTCGAACCTCGCTAACCCCAACGAAGTCATGGGCGACGTCCCAGCCGACACCTACGAGACGGCCGTGTCGCTCACCGGCGAAACTGACCCCGTGCTTGGGCCCACAGATGTGGAGATCGCTGACGGCGTGAACACCATTGTGTACGCCTGGGGCAGCGCCGAGGCAGGCAACCTTGACCTCGCAGTACAGACCGTGGACACCCACGCCTCTAACCCCTCGAGCGTGCCCGCCGGAACGCAGGGTCTCGCCGATCAGGGTGCAATGTCAGCAGGCACTCTGGCAGCCATTGCGTTGGCACTGGCTCTCGCAGCTGGAGTGACCGTTCGCCAGGTGGCCGCTCGCCGCTGACCGAGCGACCTTGCGGAGGGCGCGCCACAGTTCCCCGGCGCGCCCTCCGTTCCGCTCTCTATCCACCCGAAAGGAATCCGATGCGCACCTTCTTGGCCGTTCTTATCGGCCTTTCCTTGGTGGGCTGCTCAGCAGCTTCTGAGGAGGGCAATGGCGACAACTCAGCCACCGCATCGGCCGCCCCCACTCCTCGCTCAAGTGTTGTGGACGGCGTACGAGCACCAGTGGTGCTTGGCGAAGTGCCCATCCAGGACACCTCGCCCGAGCGAGTAATCGAAGAACGTATGCCGGCGCCGACTGGGCTCGCGATCGAGGCCCTCGGGATCGACATGGTCGTGACTGATGTGGGCCTAGAACCGGATGGCTCGATGGAAATTCCAGAGTCCGCAGCGGTTGCAGGTTGGTATCGCTACGGCCCAGCGCCAGGCTCAGGTGCTGGAAACGCTGTGCTTGCTGCACATGTGGACGATGCACAGATAGGGCTTGGACCCTTCTACCGGTTGCTAGAGATCGAGGTAGGGGCCCAAATAGTAGTCACGAACGCCAACGGTGAGGACGTGGCCTACCAAGTGGATCGGGTGGAGCAAACCGACAAGCAAGTGGTCGATATGGACACCGTGTTTGACCGCGGGGGCGAGCACCAACTGGTGTTGGTGACATGCGGTGGGCGCTGGAACCGGGATGCGGGTCACTATGACGACAACGTCGTGGTTTACGCTACTAAGACCAATGCGCCCGCGCGGTAAGTCGCGTTCTCACCCAGAAGGGGCACTATTCGATGGCAGTCGTTCTCGCGTCGCAGCCCGACCGCGATGCTCTGGCGCAATCATTTGCCGCCGGCGACGACCATGCCCTCGAAGAGCTATACCGAGATGTTTCACCCCTGGTCTACACCATGGCGCTACGCGCACTAGGGTCGGCGCCAGACGCCGAGGATGTCACCCAACAGACCTTTGTCTCGGCATGGCGCGGGAGGGAAGGTTTTGACCCCGTGAAAGGCGAGTTACGCGGCTGGTTAGTGGGCATTGCCAAGCGCCGGATTGCCGATGCGCTTGAGGCTCGCTCGCGTGAGTACCGGCGGCTAGAAGCGGTTCAGGAGGCGGCTCCTGTCGCAGAATCCGTGCCGGATGATGCGGACAAGGTGCTGTTGGCTTACGAGGTTGACGCACTAGGTGATCCGCGGGCCACAATTGTCGCCCTGGCATTCTTTGAAGGTGAAACCCATGAGCGGATCGCCGAGCGGCTCGATATGCCGTTGGGTACGGTCAAGAGCCATATCAGACGTGGATTAACTGAACTTCGTCACCGATGGGAGGTGTCTCGTGTCGCATCTTGATGATGACGTGCTCGCGGCTGTCGCCATTGGCGATGCCAGCGCCGCCGACGAGTCCCACCTGCGTGAGTGCCCCACGTGCGCCGCCGAGCTCCAAGACTTACAAGACCTGATGCAGGCCATGAGTGCCAGTGGGCCCGTGCAGGCCCTAGAGACGCCCCCTGCGCGCGTATGGGAAGCGATTAGTGCCCAGGTCGCGAACGACCAAACGATCGCGCCTGACGCGAACGGGCAAACAACGTCGCCCGGGGCCACGCGGCAACTTGGCGGCACAGACGAACTGGCCGGTCGACGTGCAAAAAGGTCGTCGACCTGGACGATGCTGAGCGCCGCTGCCGCTGGCGTGGTGATCGGTGGGGTTGCGGTCGCAGGGCTATTGAGCTCAGGCCCTGCTGAACAGGGACAAATCGTCGCCTCTGCATTGCTCACAGACCTTGCAACTGAGCAACCTGCAGGTGACGCGGTCATCCAGACGCGCTCAGATGGCACGCAGGTACTGGTCATCGATGCGGATGCGCCTGAGGTCGACGACGCCTACCTTGAGGTGTGGCTCATCGACGAATCCATCGAGGGCATGGTGAGCCTTGGTCACCTCACGCAGGGCAGTGGTGAGTTCGAGATCCCCGCTGGCTTTGACGTCGCAGGGTTCCCCATTGTGGACATCTCAGTCGAGCCGTTCGACGGCGTGCCCACGCACAGTGGAGAGTCCGTCACGCGCGGTGTTCTCGATGTCTGAGTGTGCTGGACGTCTGAGGGTGCTGAACGTCTGAGTGCGCTCGATCTCTGAGTGTGCTGAACATCTAAGTGCGCGTGGGCGCCGCTCGCGTGACGCGCTATTCGCCTGAGTTGGCTACTGGATCTGTCGCCTGAGCGGGGGCAGCTGTTGCTTGAGGCGCTGACGAGTTGCGACGCTTACCACGTGCAATCCGAGCCCGAATCGCGACTACCACCACCAGTGTGACGATCGCGATGAGCGCAATCCAGGGGAGCAACATTCCGATAGCCACTAGCGCGCCGGTCAAGAAGCTCACCAACCCGTTCCAGCCTGATACCAGGCCGTCCCAGAACGACGTGGGCTCGTTGTCGACAATGACAACCGGCTCTGTGGTCAGCGACATCTCGATGGTGGACATTGACACCTGGTCGTTGAGGCCCCGCTGGCGCGCCTCGAGGCCCTCCAGCTTTGCCTGACGGCCATCTAGTTCGCTCTCGAGCTTGATGATGTCCGAGATGTCTGCAGCCTCAGTGAGTAGCGCCTCGATGCGTTTGGTCGACGCGCGCAGGGTTGAAATTTGAGCCTCAAGGTCTGTGACCTCGGTGGTGACGTCGTATGAGTCGGTGCGGTACTCATCGACCGTTCCGAGTTCACGTAACTGAGAGATGGTCGCGTCCAGTTGGTCCGCAGGAATGCGTAGCGTCAACTCGGCGGAGCCGCCGTGGCCCTCATAGGGGGATGTTTCGCTCCGGCCATCGACCCGTCCGCCCCCGTCACGCACAATATCCGTGGCCTCTTTTGCGGCTTCGATGGGGTTATCGACTGTGATGTATAGCTCGCCGGTCACAATTACTGACCGGTCGCGCTCGGCCCGTTCCGCCGCGGGCCTGTGCTCTGTGGCGCTCCCCTCGGCCTCTCCGGTCGCGTAGAAGTCCTCGTCCCCCGCGTAGAAGTCCTCTCCGGTGACATAACTGGGCTCTGAGCCACCCGTGTCCCATCCCATCTCGGCCGAGTCTCCTGACGAAGAGCAGCCGGCGAGCACGGTGAGAGTGGCGATCACTCCAGCAATGACGGTGGTACGTCGCGCGGAGTGCTGGCGGGCGGCCTCTGGGGGTCTCATGGTGTCCATGCAAGTGAGACGACCAACGTTGCAGAAAGGTTGGGTGGCTGGCGCATGGGACGAATATGTGGCGATATCTATCTGGCACGGCGCTGTGGGTGACCTGAGGCCGTATAATCAGGAACGTAAATGGGGGCTACTGCGGTACGCTCTCGTGACGATGCCTCGCGTCTATTCGGGTCGAGGCGGAACTGGAGAGTACATCGTGGCTGAAGAGACGACCTGGGTAACCCCCGAGGCGCACAGCCGATTGACTGAGGAGCTTGCGGCGCTAGAGGCGCGCGGCTCTGAGGCGGACGCCGGCGAGCGTGCGCGTCTAGTCGAATTACGTACTCTGCTGAGCAACGTCGAGATTGGTACCCGCCCGGATGATGGCCTGGTCGAGTCTGGAATGAACGTCACTGTGCGCGGTGCGGACGACTCGGTAGAGACCACGTTTGTGCTGGGTGACCGGACTCTGCTCGCTGACGATCTTGGCGACGACGTGACCATTCTTTCCATCCAATCGCCGCTGGGCGCTGCCGTCGATGGCCGGCGCGTAGGGGAAGAAGTGACCTTTGTGGCGCCCCGCGGCAACCGCACCATTGTGATTGTGGCCGCCTCGCCCGTCAGCTGACTTTAAGAGCTAACGCGCGACACACTGAACGTAAGACGTATGCCTGGCATGCGTTGTGAAAGGAACGACCCATGCCCGTTCTCCATGAAAAGCTCGCGCCTGTTCTCGACGAGGTAGTGCGCCGCAACCCTGGCGAACACGAATTCCACCAGGCTTCACGCGAGGTACTCGAAAGCCTAGGTCCGGTCGTTGCTAAACGCCCCGATTACGTGGACTCGCAAGTGATCAGCCGCCAGTGCGAACCAGAGCGCCAGATCATCTTCCGGGTGCCGTGGGTTGACGACTCGGGCCAGGTGCAACTGAACCGTGGGTTCCGCGTGGAATTCAACTCTGCGCTTGGTCCCTACAAGGGTGGTTTGCGCTTTCACCCCAGCGTTTATCTAGGGATTGTGAAGTTCCTTGGCTTTGAGCAGATCTTT
Organism: uncultured Demequinaceae bacterium; assembly: GCA_964535845.1. GTDB lineage: Bacteria > Actinomycetota > Actinomycetes > Actinomycetales > Demequinaceae > Demequina. The sequence continues at coordinate 6,393 of CAZHTO010000115.1, forward strand.
AAGAACTCACTGACCGGCCTGCCGATCGGTGGCGGTAAGGGTGGCTCGGACTTTGACCCCAAGGGGCGTTCTGATGCCGAGATCATGCGGTTCTGCCAGTCGTTTATGACGGAGCTGTACCGCCACATTGGCGAGTACACCGACGTGCCGGCCGGTGACACCGGTGTGGGTGGTCGCGAGCTCGGCTACCTGTTTGGTCAGTACAAGCGCATCACCAACCGCTATGAGTCGGGTGTTTTGACCGGTAAGGGCCTCTCGTGGGGCGGTTCGCAGGTGCGCACCGAGGCCACG
>CAZHTO010000116.1:0-6665 GCA_964535845.1 uncultured Demequinaceae bacterium
CGACGAGATTGGCGACCGCTATCTCGAGATTTGGAACCTGGTGTTCGACCAGTTCTTGCGCGGCCCCGGCACGGGTATGGACTACCCGCTTATCCGTGAGCTTGACCAGAAGGCTATTGACACCGGCGCGGGCCTGGAGCGCATTGCGTACCTCAAGCAGGGCGTCAACAACATGTTCGAGACTGACGAGGTGTTCCCCGTCATCGAGGAAGTGCAAGAGCTTTCGGGCCGCACGTATGGCGCCAACCACGATGACGATGTACGTATGCGCGTGGTTGCCGACCACACTCGCTCGGCATTGATGCTGATTGACGACGGCATTGTTCCCGGTAATGAGGGTCGCGGTTATGTGTTGCGCCGTCTGATTCGCCGTACGGTGCGCGCCATGCGTTTGCTGGGTGTGACTGAGCCGTCGCTTGTGACGCTCGTCAATACGTCTTTTGACGCCATGAGCGCGTCGTATCCCGACCTCGCTAAGAACATTGACCGCATTCGCTCGACAGCGAGCGGTGAAGAAGAGGCGTTCCGTCGCACGCTCGTGCAGGGCACCACCATTTTTGACACTGCGGTCGCCAACACCAAGAGCGCAGGTGGCACCACGTTGTCGGGCACCGACGCGTTCCAGTTGCACGACACGTATGGCTTCCCCATTGACATCACGCTCGAGATGGCCGCTGAGCAGGGCGTAAGCGTCGACGAGGAGGGCTTCCGCTCGCTTATGGCTGAGCAGCGGGAGCGGGCAAGGGCCGATGCGCGGGCTAAGAAGGGCGGCCACGCGGATGTCCAGGTGTATCAACAGTTGGGCGCTAAGAACCCCACCGTGTTTAGGGGTTACGACGAGCTGAGTGCGGCAACGTCGGTCGTGGCTGTCATTAAGAATGGCGTCGAGGTGCCAGTCGCGGTTGCGGGCGACACTGTCGAGGTCATCCTTGAAGCGACGCCGTTCTACCCCGAGTCGGGCGGCCAAGACGCTGACTCGGGCGAGATCCGCGGGCCAAACGCGACTCTTGACGTGATTGATGTCCAAAAACCAGTGGCGAACGTGATTGTGCACACGGTCACGGTTGATGAAGGTGAGATTGCGGTGGGCGACCAGGTTGCTGCCGAGGTCGATCCCACCAACCGCAGTTTGGCGTCGAAGGCTCACTCTGCGACCCACTTGATTCACGCTGCGATTCATGAGGTGCTTGGCGAAGACGCGGTTCAGGCAGGCTCATTCAACAAGCCTGGCTACATGCGTTTGGACTTTGCATGGCGTCAGGGAGTCACGCACACTGCGCGCGAAGAGATCGAGGGTATTGCCAACCGCGCTATCCGCGAAGAACTTCCGGTCGCCACCAATGTGATGAGCCTGGACAAGGCTAAAGAACTGGGCGCGATGGCGCTCTTTGGCGAGAAGTATGGCGACAGCGTGCGGGTGGTCGAGATTGGCGGACCGTTCTCGCGCGAGCTCTGCGCCGGTACGCATGTGGACAACTCGGCACAGATTGGCCTGCTCAGCGTCACGTCTGAGGGTTCAGTGGGCTCCGGTGCACGCCGTATTGAGGCGCTAGTGGGGGCCGATGCGTTTGCGAACTTGGCAGCAGAACGCTCGATTGTGTCTGAACTCACCACCACGCTCAAGGTTCGTCCTGACGAACTGAGCGACCGCATCGGCAGTTTGCTGTCGCGGTTGTCGGATGCGGAAAAGCAACTGACTCAGTACCGTCAGCAGGCAATGCAGCAGGTGGCGTCTCAGTTGGTCGACACGGCAACGGATGTCGCGGGCATCACACTGGTGGCGCACGAGTCGACGTCGGCAACCGACAGTGACGACTTGCGCACGCTGGTCACGGATGTGCGGGGGCGACTGGGCGATGCGAACCCCACTGTGGTGGCTGCCGTGGCGGCAATCAACGGGCGCCCGCAGATTGTGGTGGGCACTAACCAGCCTGCCCGCGATGCTGGGGTGAGGGCTGGAGATCTAGTCAAGATCGCATCGGCCGTATTGGGCGGTGGTGGTGGAGGTAAGCCCGACCTTGCGCAAGGCGGTGGGCAAAACCCAGAGCGCATCACCGATGCGCTGGTGGCTATTCGCAACGAGATCCAATCGCGGTAGGTATCGCCGTGGAAAGGGGAGTGCGTTTGGGCATCGATGTGGGCACAGTCCGCATTGGTGTCGCTGCGTCAGACCCGGAAGGGCTCATGGCTTTTCCTGTCGAAACGGTGGTACGCGGTGACGGCGACGTCGACAAGGTCGCCGAGATTGCGCGCGAACGGGGCGCTACCCGGGTGTTTGTGGGGCTACCCCGCAAACTGTCCGGCAAGGACGGCGCAAGCGCAGCCTTTGCTCACGAGTTTGCGGTGGCATTATCGGAACGCACAAGCGCTATGGTTCGTTTGGTGGACGAGCGTTTTTCTACGGCCACCGCGCAACAAGCGATGCGGCAAGCGGGACGTAACTCCCGGCAGCAGCGGCAAGTGATTGACCAAGCGGCGGCCGTCGTGATTTTGGAAAGTGCACTAGATATTGAACGACAGGGAAACCTCGATAGGGTGACCTACGAGCCAGATCCCAAGGGGCATAATGACTGACCTGTTCCACTCCGATGTAGACGCGACAACAACCTCGTCGCTTGACCTGCGACGGTTGCAACGCCAAAAGCGACGCCAGACTCGTCACAAGTGGACGCTGGTGTTCTCTGCGGTAGCGCTCGTGTTGCTCGCGGTAGGCGGGTCCATCGCGTGGAACTACGTGCAGGGCTTTGTGGACTCAGAGGGCAATCAGATTGCGGACTTTGAGGGTGCGGGCCAAGGTGTGGTCCAAGTGGTTGTGGAACAGGGTGACACGGGCGCCGATATTGCCCAGACGCTTTATGCCGCTGGTGTAATTGCGTCCCCGCAGGCGTTCATTCAGGCGGCCAATGCGAACCCTGAGTCTGGTGATATCACTCCGGGGCACTACTTTTTGCAGCGTGAGATGCGGGCGGAGTATGCGTTGACTGCGCTGCTGGATCCCGGCAACAAGAACGAGCTCACCATCACCATTCCTGAGGGTCGTACTCAGGGTCAGTACTTTGAAGCGATAGCTAATCTCACGGATTACACCGAAGAAGAGATTGCCGCGATTGCTGAAGACACGGACGCGCTTGGTCTGCCTGCAGAAGCGGACGGCAACCTCGAAGGTTGGTTGTTCCCCTCGACCTACACGTTCACCCCGGATGCCCAACCGGCAGACATCTTGGCTCGGATGATCTCTCAGACCATTACCAAGCTTGACGAAAACGGTGTGGCACCCGCTGATCGCCACAAGATTCTGACGATTGCCTCGATCATCGAGCGCGAGGCACGGCTCCAGGACGACCGTCCCATGGTGGCTGGCGTGATCTACAACCGCCTTGACATCGACATGAGGCTCGAGATGGACTCGACCGTCAAGTACATCAACCCCACCGAGGGCGTGTTCACCACTGCGGACGATCGCGCTATTGATTCGCCGTACAACACGTACATGTATACGGGACTGCCGCCGGGTCCGATTGCGGCTCCGGGAGAGGCTGCGATTAAGGCGGCAACTGCTCCCGCGCAGCACGACTATCTGTTCTTTGTGACGGTCAACACCAACACTGGTGAAACTAAGTACGCCGAGAACTTCGATGACCACCAGAAGAACGTGATCGAGCTTCAGCAGTGGTCGCAGGCAGAGCGCGACAGGCGCGAAAGCGAAGAGACCACTGACTGACGCTTTGGCTGGTCAGGCGCAGCCTGGGCGCCGTGCTGGCGTGCTGGGTCACCCCATTGATCACTCGCTGTCGCCTGTGCTGCACCGCGCCGCATATGCAAGTTTGGGGCTCGACTGGCAGTACAACGCCCACGATGTGACTGAACAGACGTTGCCGGACTTTGTGGCGGCGCTGGATAATTCGTGGGCAGGGTTGTCGCTCACGATGCCGCTCAAGGTGACGGCGATGCCGCTAGTCGAGTTCGTGGAGCCCATGGCCAAGCTCGTGGGCGCCATCAACACCGTGCTGGTGCAACCGGTCGCCTTTGGGCGCCAACTCGTCGGAGCCAATACGGACGTGCATGGGATTGTGGCGGCGTTAGGGGAGGGCGGCGTCGAGCAGGCTCGCTCAGGCGTGGTGCTGGGCGGCGGCGCGACTGCGACGTCTGCGGTCGCTGCGCTTGGACGCCTGGGGGTGACTCATCCGGTCGTTGCGGTGAGGTCTCGTGCGCGTGCGGGCGGTGTTTTGCGGGCGGCATCCAAAATGGGGATCGAACCCCGGCTCGTAGATTTCGAGTCGGTGGGGGAGTACTTGCGAGCGGCGCACGCGGTGGTGTCGACCATTCCGGCCGATGCGGGAGCAGCGCTGGTAGCACAGGTACCGCCTGATATCTCAGGTGTTTTGCTTGACGCTGTGTACTCTCCGCTGGATACACCGTTAGGTGTGGCGTGGGAGCAGGCTGGCGGCACCTTTGTGCGTGGAACCCGCATGTTGCTTCACCAGGCGGGGGAGCAGGTGCGGCTCATGACGGGTCGCGAGGCGCCTCTGGATGCGATGTCTCGAGCGCTCGAAGGAGCCCTACCCCCCGCCTGACGCCTCTAGAGTGACATCTTTCACATTGAGGTGACCCGCCTCATGGGCCGATGTAGATTGCGACATAACGCAGTTACAGATGGCTCTGTGAGGGGTAGCTTGTGAAGCAGCTTGGAACGATCCTGCTCGAAGAAGGGATTCTGACTGAAGATCAGTTAATGGATGCCATCGACGAGCAGCAGCTCCGCGGGGACACTCTGGGGCGCACGCTCGTCGAACTGGGATTCATCTCTGAGGGTCAGTTGGTGCGCGCACTTGCACACCAGGTGGGCATGGAGTTTGTCGATCTGGCTGACTACCCCGTGGAGCGCACCGCCGTCGCCGCGGTACCCGCATCCCTATGCCGCCGCCACACTGCGCTGCCTGTCAAGATGGAAGCCGGAGTGCTCTATGTAGCGTTGTCGAACCCCGGCAACGTTGAGGCACTCGATGACTTCCGGGCCGTCGCAGGCATGAACGTAGCAACCATGGTGGCCGCTCACGATGATGTGATGACGGCGATTGACCGGTATTGCCGCTCGGATGCTGAGCTTGAGGACCTCCGTGAAGAGTTGACCGAGGCTGAGGTCAGCATTGACACCGAATCCTTCTCGGCAATGCCTGAAGACGACGCCCCGATTGTGCGCTTTGTGAACTTGCTGATTACGCAGGCAGTGCAAGACCGGGCCTCGGATATTCACATTGAGCCCACCGAAAGAGAACTGCGCGTGCGCTACCGCATTGACGGTGTGTTGCACGAGATGCAGCAGGCGCCCAAGAACATCGCGGCCGGTGTCACGAGCCGTCTCAAGATCATGTCGGACATCGACATCGCGGAGCGCCGCAAGCCTCAAGACGGCCGCCTGTCGGTCAACCACCAGGGGCGCAAAATTGACTTGCGTGTGGCAACCCTGCCCACCGTGTGGGGCGAGAAAATCGTGATGCGTATTCTCGACAACTCGACGGCCACGCTCGACCTTGAAGACCTAGGGATTAGGCAGAGCAACTACGACGCTTATTCAGAGACGTTCACTAAGCCTTACGGCATGATTCTGGTGACCGGGCCCACCGGCTCGGGTAAGTCGACCACGCTGTATGCGACGCTCAACCAGATCACTCGCCCAGAAATCAACGTCATTACTGTTGAGGACCCGGTCGAGTACCGTATCCCTGGTATCAACCAGGTTCAAGTCAACCCCAAGGCGGGGCTCACGTTCGCATCCGCATTGCGGTCCATTCTGCGTGCCGACCCCGATGTGGTGCTGGTGGGTGAGATCCGTGACCACGAAACGGCGCAGATCGCTATCGAGGCCGCACTTACTGGTCACTTGGTGCTGTCTACGCTTCACACCAACGACGCGCCCTCGGCTCTGACCCGGTTGATCGAGATGGACATCGAGCCGTTCCTAGTGGGATCCGCGATTGACTGCGTTGTCGCCCAGCGACTTGCCCGTCGCCTGTGTAGCTATTGTGCGGTCGAGTACACCGTCGCGTCCCCCTCCGAACTGCCCACCGGCGTCGAGCTTGATGTGTCAAAGCCGCTGCCCACCATCAAGCGCCCGCACGGTTGCTCCCGCTGCTCGAACACCGGGTACCGCGGCCGTGTCGCGCTGCACGAAGTGATGGTTGTGGACGAGGACCTTGAGCGACTCGCTGTTGCCAGATCTTCCACGAGCGACATCGCCCGGGCCGCGAAGGCTAACGGCATGGAGACCTTGCTGATGGACGGCTGGGCAAAGGTACTCGAAGGCACCACCTCTGTAGAGGAGCTATTACGTGTTGTTAAGTAAGCGGTTCCTTAAGCCATATGCCGGCGCGGTGTTGAATGCACCACAGCAACTTGAAACCGGTGGTGGGTGCGTGGCTATGGTTCATATCAGTAGGTTTCGGCCAAATGGCCTTTTCGAGGGGATTTAGACGATGACGTCGTTCATGCCACAAGGCGCGCCTGAGCCGCGCCAGCAGCAGCCCGGCGCCGCACACGGTCAGCCTCCCGTTCAACATCCTGCCCATCAGCAGTCACAGCCGGGTCCCAACTCTGCTAACCCGTCGCGGCAGCCAATGATTCCCCGCGACCACAATCAATCTCAGCAACAAGCCGCATATCAGCAG
>CAZHTO010000117.1:0-6637 GCA_964535845.1 uncultured Demequinaceae bacterium
AGGTATATCCCCCCGAGGGTATCCGCAAAAACGGCCCCTCCCCCCAAATCGCCCTTTTACCAGGTACGATGCACGCTCACAACGTAAGCCATTCTTTGCCACACCTTAGTTTCGTGACAAATACCTGCTAAACTGTCAGTTATGACAGAGTGCGAGCAGTGCGGACGCCAGCTTAAGCGCGCCTCGACTGGTCGCCCTCGTCGCTTCTGTGGCCAGACGTGCCGCAAGCGTGCGAGCCGCAACCCGATTCCCGCAGCGCTGACCTCACGCGCTACCTGGACTTGCCACGATCGTAAGCGCCCCATTCGTGTTGATGGCCGTGCCGCCTCTACGACAGACCCGAGCACATGGTCGACGTTCGCGGCGGTCCAGTCCGGCGAGGGCGACGGCATTGGGATCATGCTCGGTGACGGCCTGGGGTGCTACGACCTCGACCACGTGACCGACGATGAGGCTCGACGCTTCATTGCCACGATCACCGAGCCCATCCTGTACACCGAGCGGTCGATGTCCGGCGCGGGCGTCCATGTATTCATCCAGGCCGACGAGGCCCCCGGCTGGAAGCGCACCGTTGATGGAATCAGCGTCGAGCGCTACACGCGAGCCCGCTTCATAGCCGTCACGGGACACCGTTTCGCGCACTAATCCTTGGAGGTCGCTGATGTCCACGCGCCTCGAGGAACTGGAATCCCTGCGTGACCTGTTGCGGGATTCGCTCGACGAGTGCCCGCCCTATTCGCGTGCTCCCCTGGCCGCTCAGTATCGGGCGACGCTCGCGGAGATCGACGAACTAGCCGGGCCTGTCGCCGATGAGTCCAAGCCCAAGAACCCTCTCGATGAACTGTCGCGCCGCCGAAAGGAACGTTCGGCCTAACTGGAGGTGCCGATGTCAACCGTCGTCACCACCGGCAACCAGGCCCCGCGTATTCAGTACGCGCCGACGCATCATTGGTCTGCTGGCGACGATGCGGCATTCTTAGCTTCGTCGTATGGCCTCACGCCGGACCCGTGGCAGTTCGACATCATCTCGGATTGGCTGGGTGAGGATCGCAAGGGCCGCTTGACTGCTGGCCGTTGTGGGCTCGCAGTGCCTCGCCAGAACGGCAAGAATGGCGTTCTCGAGGTCGTCGAGTTGTACAAGATCGTGGTTCAGGGTCGGAAGATCCTGCACACTGCGCATGAGGTCAAGACGACTCGTAAGGCGTTCCTGCGGCTCAAGTCATTCTTCGAGAACGACCGCAAGTATCCCGAGCTCGCGGCCCTGGTGGATTCGATCCGGCAGACCAATGGCCAGGAAGCAATCCTGCTGACCAATGGCGGGTCGGTTGAGTTCATTGCCCGTTCGCGTGGCTCAGGTCGTGGATTCACTGTTGATGACCTGGTGCTGGACGAGGCGCAGGAGCTCACCGATGAGCAACTTGAGGCGCTACTCCCGGCGATTTCGTCTGCCCCGTCTGGTGACCCGCAGCAGATTTACACGGGAACGCCACCTGTCCCCCGTGGCCCCGGCGATGTGTTTGTGCGCGTTCGCCGTGATGGCGTCGCGAAGAAGGCCAAGCGCCTGTCGTGGCATGAGTGGTCGATTCCTGACGACATGCCCGTCGAGGAGGCTGTGCGGAAGTGGCGCACGCTTGCCGCTGACACGAACCCGGCTCTTGGTCGACGACTAAACATTCTGACCATCGAGGACGAGCACGGCGCGATGAGTCCTGAGGGGTTCTGCCGTGAACGTCTGGGCCAGTGGCATGACGCAGCGAAGGATGGCCCGACTGTGTTTGCTCCGTCGTCGTGGAAGTCACTTTCGATCGCTGAGGACGCAATCCCCGCCACTGGCCGCAAGGTCTATGCGGTGGAGTTTGCGTGGGATGGCTCGGGGGTCGCGCTCGCTGCGGCCCTACGTCCGGCTGATGGTCCTGTGCATGTTGAGGGCATCCGTCAGGCTCCGATGGGCGAGGGTACGCGCTGGCTGTCAGAGTGGCTGATCGAGCGTCATGCAGAGGCCGCACAGATCGTGGTCCACGGTAAGGGCATGGCTGAGGCTTTGGTCAACAGCTTGCATGACGGTGGCGTGCGGAATAAGAAAGTGATTTTGGTGCCGGGCTTCACGGAGACGGTTGCCGCACACGCCATGTTCGAGGAGGCCATCAAGGCCGCCGAGTTGACGCACCTTGACGACGACGCACTCACGCGCCAGGTTACCGCTGCCCGAAAGATGCCTATCGGCAAGGCGGGCGGCTTCGGTTGGACAGCGCCAGAGGGCGAATCCGTGCTCATGCTCAACGCCATCACGTTCGCCCATTGGGGTGCGCGCATCACGAAACGTAATCCGTCGAAGCCTGGAAGAGGGGTGAAGGTGCTGTGATCTCCGCCCCCATACGCACTCTTGGACTAACCGACGATGAGCGCGACTCGCTTGCTGGGTGCCTCTCGACGTGGCGGGACAAGCGTCGCAAGAACTTGCTGCTGGGCGTGTATTACGACGGGCACCGGGGCCTCCAGGATTTCGGGATCTCGATTCCTCCTGCGCTCAAGACGGTCAAGGTTGCGCTGGGCTGGCCACAGAAGGCCGTGAGCGCGCTGGCCCGCAAGCACGTTCTTGAGGGCTTCTCGATGGGTGGCAGTACGGACCCGTTCGGCGTCTCTGAGCTGATGGACCGTAACGAGTTCGCGACTGAGTTTGTGCAGGGCGTGACGAGCGCGTACAAGCATTCTGTCTCGTTCGTCACTACCACGGCGGGCGATACGTCCATCGGTGAGCCCGAGGTTGTCATTCAGGCCCGCGATGCCGAGTGGTCGAGTGCCATTTGGGACAAGCGCCGCCGCGAGTTGTCTGCCGCGTTGGCCATCACTGCCGCGACTGACTCGGGCGACCCGTCAGATGTGACCCTCTACACTCGCGATGCCGTGATTCGCATGGTGAACAACCTTGGAACGTGGCGCGTGGTTGACCGGCAGGAGAACCGCACGGGCCGCGTGCTGGTTGAGCCGCTGGTGTATGACCCGCAGTTGTCGCGCCCGTTTGGTCACTCGCGCATTACGCGCACTGTTCGCTATCTGACCGATGCCGCGATTCGCACGATGGTTCGCACTGAGGTTTCGGCGGAGTTCTTCTCTGCCCCGCAGCGTTATGTCATCGGCGCTCGTGAGGATGCTTTCGCGGATATGGACCGGTGGAAGGCTGTCATGGGCCGCATGTTGGCGCTTGACAATAACGAGGAGGGCGAGAAGCCTTCGGTTGGCACCTTCTCTGCCGTGTCTCCGCAGCCGCACCTTGAGATGTACCGCCAGCAGGCGCAGCAGTTCTGCGCCGAGACGGGACTGCCTCAGTCGAGCGTGGGCCTGTTCGCCGACAACCCCGCGTCCGCCGAGGCCATGCAGGCCGCCGAGGCCGCGCTGTCGGAGGAAGGCGAGTACCAGTGGCGCATCTTCACGCCTCGCCTTCGCCGGATTCAGCAGAACGTCATCATGCTTTCCGAGGGCCTGTCTGAGCCGCCGCCTGAGTCGTGGTCGGTCAACGTTAACTGGACGCCTTGCCGCTACGTATCTCCGCAGGCCGCATCCGATTGGGCCATTAAGGCTGTTGGTGCGGATGAGTCCTTGAAGGGCTCGACGGTTGTTCAGCGTCGCCTTGGACTGTCTCAGGGTGAGATCGAGGAAGTGCGCACTGAGCGCACTCGCGGCAACTCGCAGCGTGTCCTTGATCGCGTCCTGAATGCACCTGCTGCGGAGCCGGTCTCCGATGACAACCCGCAGTGACGTTGAGCGCCTTCGTGGTGCATCGACACGCATAGTCGAGCTCGCACGTCGTGACCTTGCGGCGGCGTTCGGGTCGCTGAACCTGGCGAACCCTGAGGCTGTCCGCGACGCCCTGCTAGAGATCGTCCCGGCACTGGTGCGTGAGTATGGCGACGTGGCCGCAACGGTGGCCGCTGAGTGGTACGAGGAAGTCCGAGCTGGTCAGGTTGGCGGCTCGTACTTTGCCCAGACTGCCAGCACGTTCCCCGAGGAGCAGATGGCCGCAACGGTTCGCCGTGAAGCCGGGCATCTCTGGTCCCCGAATCAGGGCCAGACACTCGCAGTCCTGTCAGGTTCGCTGCAGCGCTTCGTCCTCTACTCGGGGCGCGAGACGGTGGCGCGGAATGTGGCGCGCGATCCCGCCAAGCCTCGCTATGCGAGGGTGCCGCGAGGTGCAAAGACCTGCTCGTTCTGCTCGATGTTGGCCTCTCGCGGGTTCGTCTATCACACGCAGACATCGGCGGGCGGGCACTGGAATCACTACCACGATGACTGTAGATGCGCCGTGGTGATGGAGTTCGACGCCGAGGCCCATCACATCGAGGGTTACGACCCTGACGCGATGTACGGCAAGTACCAAGCCGCGCGAGATGCGACCGGCTCAGGTGACCCGAACACGATTCTCGCGGCCATGCGCCGCATGTACCCCAATGACTTCACGGATGGCGTGCTCGCGCCGTCCGCGTAAGACGCCAAGCCGCACGGCTGGCACCCCAACACTCAAGCCACGACGCCCGCACGGGTGCGCGTGCATTCCCGCACGGGAGGAACCGATGAGCGACACAACCGAGACCCCGCCAGCCGACCCCGACACTCCAGCAATCAAGACCGAAGAGACGGCCCCTGCACAGGAGACGGATTGGAAGTCAGAAGCTCGTAAGTGGGAAGAAAGGGCGAAGGCAAACAAGGCTGCGGCCGACAAGTTGGCCGAGTTCGAAGAGTCACAGAAGACCGAGGCTCAGAAGGCCGCTGACCGTGCCGCCGAACTTGAGGCGAAGGTCAAGGAGTACGAGACCCGCGAACAGGTCGCCGCGTGGAAGGCCGCCGCGTCAAAGCGCACCGGCGTTCCTGTTGCCGCTCTTGCCGGTTCGACTCAGGAGGAAGTGGACGCACATGCGGACACCCTCCAGCCGCTCATCGCCAAAACCCCCGGTGGGCCAGTCGTGCCCGATGCCGGAGACACACCACCATCCAAGCCCGCCGATGACACGCGCTCGTTCCTGCGTGGCATGTTCGGCGATCAGTAGAAACGGAGGCCATCATGGCCGCTGACACCGGAGACCTCTCGGGCATCCTGCCCGGCCAGGTACTCGACGGCATCGTGGAGAAGACCAAGTACGGTTCCACTATCGCCGCACTGTCCAACCAGGAGCCGATGCTGTTCGGTCCTGGCACCATCGTCACGTTCGACGCTGACCCCAAGGCTCAGTTCGTTGAGGAGTCGGGCGCGAAGTCCTCGCAGGACATCGCCCCCAGCTTCGTGACCGCCGTGCCCCGCAAGGCGCAGGTCACCTACCGGACCTCGAATGAGTTCCTGTGGGCCGACGAGGACTACCGTCTCGGGATCTTCAACAAGATGCAGGAGAAAGCGACGCGCGCCCTGTCGCGTGCGCTCGACCTGGGCGTCTACCACCGCGTGAACCCGCTCACGGGCTCGGTCATGGCGGCGTGGACGAACTACCTGGACGCCACCACCAACCGCGTGACGGCCAGCGCCAACCCCGACCTCGACATCGAGGCCGCTGCTGGTCTGGTCATTGCCGATGGGTCCAACCCCAACGGCATCGCGCTCGACCCGTCCTACGCATGGCAGATCTCGACTGCCCGCTATGCAGACGGCCGCAAGAAGTTCCCCGACATGGGCCTCAACGTCGACGTGTCGACCTTCGAGGGCATCTCGTCCTCGGTGTCCAACACCGTGTCTGGCCGTCCCGAGGCGGCTGACACAGGCCTGCGCGGCATCGTCGGTGACTTCAACGAGGGCATCCGCTGGGGAATCCAGAAGGAGCTCCCCTTCCAGGTGATCCCCTACGGCGACCCGGACAACTCGGGCCGCGACCTTGCCGGACACAACGAGGTCGCTCTGCGCCTCGAGATTGTCTACGCCTGGTACGTGTTCGCTGATCGCTTCGCGGTCATCGAGGCTGCCGGTGAAGGCGAAGGCGAAGGCGAGTCGGAGTAATCCGACCGCTCACATGAGTACCCGTTCGGCGGGGATCGGCTGGCGTCTGCCCCGGTCCCCGCTGGGCGGTCATCAACTGGAGGAACTGTGACCAAGCCCGACGCCTTGCTGCTCTACTCGGGCGGCATCGACTCCGTTCAGGCGCTCTATGCCCGCGCGAAGGCAGGTAAGCCTACCCGTGTTCACCATGTGCGCCTGGGCAACTGGGAGCGGCGGGCCGAGCTGGAGTATGCAGCGACTCGCGCGACCCTGGCATGGATTGAGCGTCGCCACCCAGGCATGGTCATCTACTCCGAGTCGTCGTTTGATTACGGCGACCTGCGCTACATCGTGCGCGACCATAACATTTGGGGCCTGGTCGCTGGCATCATCCTGGCCGACCCTAAGAACGAGCACATCACTGAGGTCATTCGCACCTTCCACCGCGACAGTGTGAAGGGCGGGCTTGAGGCTCCCGGTGGCCAGGCTGCCGAGCGTGGGTGGCGTGAGCCCATCGAGCGCCTGACCGCAAGCCGTGACGAGGCCGTGTGCCTCACGTACCCGCAGCGTGACATGACCAAGGGTGACATCATGTCTGCCCTGCCTGATGGCCTCCTGGCGCTCGCGTGGTACTGCCGTCGCCCTCGTGGTGCCCGACCGTGCCACCAGTGCCACACGTGC
>CAZHTO010000118.1:0-6613 GCA_964535845.1 uncultured Demequinaceae bacterium
CCTGCAACCTACGGATTAGAAGGCCGTTGCTCTATCCTTTGAGCTACGGGGGCCAAGCGCCGTGGGCGCCGCTAACCACTAGCGTAGCGTCACCCCATCTACACATTCCGCAACATTCGCCCGCTTCGGTAGGGCAACCAGGTCGAATGATGGTGAACTAGGGGTGAGGCGCAAGGTAATCTGAGCACTGCGCTCGTGGCGCAGCTGCGCGAGAAGGAGGACCGCCCCGGCATGACTATTCGGCCGATCAAGACGTGGTCTCACCCAGGCGCGCTCCTTGACGCTTTAGTCGACACCCGGGACGTGGTGGCGGCGATCGAATTGCCCATTCCGTTGGGCGACGCCGCTAGTACCCGCGAGCTCCGCGAACACATGCTTGACCAACTGGATCACCACCTGATTCCGCGCGTGCGGGAAGAGGCATCGCCTGCGATCGTGGTGGTCGCGGGCTCAACCGGTGCAGGCAAATCGACTGTGGTCAATGCGCTCTTGGACGAGCAACTGACCGCGTCAGGGGTATTGCGCCCTACGACCAAGATTCCGCACGTCTTTCACCATCCGCTCGACGCTGAGGTGCTGAGTTCGGTGACCAAAGACGCCAAGGTGGTTGCGACAGAAGCAGTGCCGCGAGGCCTCGCGCTCGTGGATTCGCCCGACCTGGACTCGGTGCGCGGCGAGAACCGGCAAATAGCGGAACAGTTGCTTGAGGCAGCGGACCTGTGGATCTTTGTGACGACTGCTGCGCGCTACGGCGATGCAGTGCCGTGGGGTGCCCTGCGAGGTGGAGCCGAGCGTGGTGCCTCAATTGCGATGGTGCTGAACCGCGTGACAGTTGATGTCGCCGCGCAAGTGCGCCGTGAACTAGTGGAGCGGCTGGCGAGTGAAGATCTCGAGGACTTGCCGCTGTTCGTGATCCCAGAAGACACCGAGGGCGGTGCTCACTTGCCGCAAGACGTGGTGGGCGGCCTTGGGAGGTGGCTCGAGAGTGTGGCGGCGGCATCTGCGACCGCCATTGTCGAGCGCACCATGTATGGCGCTACCGAGACGCTTAAGGAGTGGCTCGAGACTCTCGCTGAACGCATGGACGACCAGGCGGCAGCTGCTAAAGAAGTACGTTCAGAAGTTCGCCGATGCGCGGCTCGGGCCGAGCACGAGGGCGGAGGCACGTGGTACCAGGCAATCCCTACCGGATCGCTTGAAGCACGCTGGTCAACGGCGGTGGCTGAAGGTGGCGCCCTTCACAAAGTGCGCCACAGTATGTGGGCTAAGCGCAGGATCGCTCGAGAGCAACGTGATCAGGCGCTGCGCGTGATCGAGGTCGAAGTGCTCGAAGCAGTCGACGCGACGCTCGCACTAGCGGCCGCCTCCGCATCAGAGTCGATGGTTGAGGCACTGACCCATGGCGATGATTCCCCAGGTAAATGGCTAGCATCACAGCGAGACCCCCGCGATGCCCGGACTATGCGGGAACGCCGCGCTGCCGACGCTACGCGGGCGTGGCTAGCGAAAGTGCGCGAGCAAGTGTTGGCACTTCCAGGTGCGGACAGAGGCGCGGAAATTATTGGTGAGGACGGGCTCGCGGCGACCCTCGCATCGGCCGCCCTGGGTGTGGAGTCTGCGCGCATGGTCCTGGCTTTGCTGGTCACTCCTCATCTGAATGAGGTTTTGGCCCAGGCTCGGGAAGAGCTCACCGCATCTCGCCGCTATGTGATTAACCGCGAGGCTCTCGACATGATGCGTCCCACAGATGTGACGTCGCTACTGCCTGAAGCCTCGTCAGCGGTGCGCCTGCGCCGAGCCGAACTACGGGGGCTCATGTGAGTGTCCAATTCGAGCATCTCGAGCAGTCTGAGACACGCCTTTTGACTGAGCGCGTGGCCCGGTTGCGCTCGTCGATGGAGTGGGCCGCAGAGGCGATTCCGGACAACGTTCGTAAGGACGTGCACGAGACCATCGAACGGTGTGATGAACGCCTTGAGATGGGAGTGGACCATACGGTCGTGGCGCTCGCGGGCGGCACTGGCTCGGGAAAGTCGAGCCTGTTCAACGCGCTGGTGGGTAGGGAGTTCGCCGTCCCAGGAGTAGCCCGTCCAACGACGTCCGACGTGAGTGCGGCGGTGTGGGGTGAGCCTGCCGACCGGCTTTTGGACTGGCTCGAGGTGCGCCCTGAGCGCCGGTTGCTACGCGAGATCGACCAGCTTGACACGGCTGACGAGGTGAACCTGTCCGGAATGGTGTTGCTCGACCTCCCCGACCACGACTCGATCAATGAGCGTAACCGCGAGGTCGTGGACCGCATTGTGCCCATGGCAGATCTGTTGCTGTGGGTAGTTGATCCGCAAAAATACGCCGACCATGCACTGCACCAGTTCTACTTACGGGCCGCTTCTGAACGGCAACGGCCTTCACTCGTGGTGCTCAACCACGTAGACCGGTTGTCGACTCAAGACGCCTGGGAAGTTGCGCGCGATCTGCAGCGTTTGCTTGCTGTGGATGGGCTCACGCAAGTGCCAGTGATGCCAGTCAGCGCACTTACTGGTCAAGGTTTGGACATTCTGCGAGCCGAGCTCGCGGGAGCTGTGTCAGCTCGCTCGGTGGCCGCAGAGGCGGTGCGGTCAGATCTCGTGAGTGCCGGCCGCTCCCTCGCGGGTGCACTCGCCAAAGACGCCGACCCACAGCTTCCTGACGTCGATCACCTCGTCGAAGCCCTCGCTCGTACCGCTGGAGTTGATGCAAGGGCCGATGCGGTTGCCGCCAGAGTGCGCGGCGGGCACACTCCTCTACCCACCGAGTGGCGGGTGCCAGTACCCGCGGTCGAGCGAGAGCGCCTGGACTGGATCGACGCCGCAACCGATGGACTACCTGCCACCTGGCGCCAGGTGGTCTCAGACGCCGTCGAAAGCGCAGAAGACTTGGCCCGCCGCATAGAAGAGGGCCTCGAGGCTGCCGACTGGCCCCAGATAGTGCCACCACGAGGGTGGCGCGCCTGGTTTGTGAAGGCAGCCAGCGCATCGGCCGCCCGAAAACGCACGCTTGAGATCGGATCTGCAGCCGTACGCGGCGAAATTGTGCCAGGAGTGCTGGAACCCACCGAAACCATTCATCAGGCATACCGAGCGCTCGACGAACTGACGGAACTGGGTGGCGGGCGAGCGTGAGTGCTGAGCCGCGCCGCATAATTGCCGTCCTGGGCGCGGGGAGCATGGCTGGGGCTCTCGTTCGACGCCTTGCTGCCACGAAAGACGTGCATTTTCGGCTCACGACCGGCACGTCACGACCCGACTGGCTTACGCAGCTGTCGAGTGCGGACCATGTGGCGCTCGCGGACAATCCTCTCGCCAACCAGCAGGCGGTTCAAGGCGCGCAGGTGGTGCTTCTGGGCGTCAAACCGGCAGGTATTGTGCCGTTGCTGACCGAGATTGCCGATGCGCTCGAGCCTGGCGCCTTGGTGGTGTCAGTTGCGGGCGGCGTGACGCTGGGACACATGAGCGCGGCGGTGCCTGCGGGAACGGCGCTCGTACGCGCGATGCCGAACACGCCCGTGGAGGTAGGCCTGGGAGTCACCGCTTTCGCCGTCGCGACGGGCGCCCCCGCGGGCACGCGCGCACGGTTTGAGGAGCTGTTCGCGCCCTCCGGTGAGGTCGAGCTGCTCGACGAGGTGCTGATCGACGGATTCTCCGCGGTGATCGGATCAGGCCCCGCGTACGTATACGCGGTGGTAGAGGCATTACAAGTTGCTGCCGTGGAACAGGGGTTAACGCCTGAACAGGCCGCACGGATGGTCCCCGCCATGATGACGGGAGCGCTGGAATACTTGGCCTCGAGTGGACAAGATCCAGCCCATTTACGTGCGCAAGTGACGAGCCCAGGCGGGTCAACTGCAGCGGCGCTAGCGGTTTTTGACAGCCAAGGAATGGCCGATGCGCTCATCGCCGGGGTAGCGGCCGCAGCCTCTCGTGCTCGGCAGGTCGGGCGGCAGTAACGCCCGCTCGGCGCAGCTGGGCTGCCTAAGTTGTGTGGTTTTCCCCAAAACCACACGTGAGCGGTGCTATCCACAGTTGACGGTGCCGGCCGATGCGCGGCGACTCTCGTGGCACCACCCTGGGCTCAACCGCACAACGCGGCATGAGTCTAGGAGAAATCATGAATGATCTGACAGTCACGGTGACCGGCTGGGTCGCTACCGCCCCTACATTGCACGACCTCGGCACCAAAGGAAAGATGTGCACGTTCCGGATGGCGCATACGTCCCGCTACCGCAACAACGAGGGCGAGTGGGTCGATGGGGCCACCGAATGGTTCTCGGTGCGGATGTTCCGCACCGGAGCCCAGAACGTGAGTGAGTCCATTCACAAGGGCGACCCCGTCATTGTGCGTGGCCGCGTGCGCACCAGTACGTGGACCAACAACGAGGGTGTCGAGCGCACCGAACTCCAACTCGACGCCCGCACTGTAGGCCACGACTTGACCAAGGGAGTGGGCCGGTTCAGTCGACAGTCAGATGGCGCCGTTGTCGTAGAGGTCGAGGTTGCGGATGCCACTGCGCCCGCCAGTGAGGTCGAGCCGGATGAGCCTGCATACACGGACGGTGAACTGGCTGATGTAGAGCTGGAGGTTCGGGAGCGCGAAGCTGCTGTCGCATAGTTGCCTGCTGACGCGTCGGTGCCCCGCTCCGGTAGGGGCACCGACGCTAAACGGAGCTGTACCGGGGACGAGTGGTCCAAGAGCGCGTAGGCTGGGGGACGTCTGTCCTGGCGCAGTGGCGCCGCACCCTTAACTTCACGGAGCAGTAGTGGCTGAGTTCATTTACACGATGCATAAGGCGCGTAAGGCGCACGGCGAAAAGGTCATCCTTGACGACGTGACCATGGCGTTCTACCCAGGCGCAAAGATTGGCGTGGTTGGCCCTAACGGAGCCGGAAAGTCCACGATCCTTAAGATCATGGCGGGGCTCGAACAGCCTTCGAACGGTGAGGCGCGGCTGTCTCCGGGATACAGCGTAGGAATTCTGCTCCAGGAGCCACCCCTCAACGAAGAAAAGACGGTGCTCGGCAACGTCGAAGAGGGTGTGGCCGAGATTAAGGGCAAACTCGACCGCTTTAACGCCATCTCTGAAGAGATGGCTAACCCTGATGCCGACTATGACAAGCTTTTGGCAGAGATGGGCACACTCCAAGAGGAGCTCGATCACGCCGACGCGTGGGACCTCGATAGCCAGTTGGAACAGGCTATGGATGCGCTCAGATGCCCGCCCGCCGATGCCGATGTCTCGGTGTTGTCTGGTGGAGAACGCCGCCGCGTGGCTCTGTGCAAGTTGCTCCTTGAAAAGCCAGACCTGCTACTACTTGACGAGCCCACTAACCACCTTGACGCTGAGTCCGTGCTGTGGCTTGAGCAGCACCTCGCCAAGTACGCCGGCGCTGTCATGGCGGTGACTCACGACCGGTACTTCCTTGACCATGTCGCTGAGTGGATCTGTGAAGTTGACCGCGGCCGCCTGTACCCCTACGAAGGCAACTACTCGACTTACCTCGAGAAAAAGCAGGAGCGTCTGCAGGTCCAGGGCAAAAAAGACGCCAAGCTGGCCAAGCGCCTTAAGGAAGAACTCGAGTGGGTGCGCCAGAGCGCTAAGGGTCGCCAGACCAAGTCGAAGGCTCGTCTTGCGCGCTACGAAGAGATGGCTGCCGAGGCAGAGAAGACCCGCAAGTTGGACTTCGAAGAGATTCAGATCCCACCGGGCCCGCGCCTGGGAAGCGTTGTCATCGAGGCCAAGGACCTCAAGAAGGGCTTTGGCGACCGGGTATTGATCGACGGCCTGTCGTTCACCTTGCCTCGTAACGGCATTGTCGGAGTCATTGGCCCCAACGGTGTTGGTAAGACCACGCTATTCAAAACCATCGTGGGCCTCGAGCCGCTGGATGATGGTGAGCTCAAGGTTGGCGAGACCGTCAAGATCGCATACGTTGACCAGTCACGTGGAGGAATCGACCCTAAGAAGTCCCTGTGGGAAGTCGTATCCGACGGTCTTGACTACATCCAGGTTGGCAACGTCGAGATGCCCTCACGCGCATATGTCAGCGCATTCGGTTTCAAGGGCCCGGACCAGCAGAAGCCTGCCGGCGTGCTGTCGGGTGGTGAGCGCAACCGCCTCAACCTGGCGCTCACGCTCAAAGAAGGCGGCAACCTGTTGCTACTTGACGAGCCGACTAACGACCTTGACGTCGAAACTCTCGGATCCCTAGAGAACGCGCTACTCAACTTCCCCGGCTGTGCCGTGGTGGTCTCGCACGACCGGTGGTTCCTCGACCGCGTGGCCACGCACATCTTGGCCTACGAAGGTACAGCCGAGAACCCCGCCAATTGGTACTGGTTCGAAGGTAACTTCGCCTCGTACGAAGAGAACAAGGTTGAGCGCTTGGGCGCAGACGCCGCCCGTCCGCACCGCGTGACCTACCGCAAGCTCACGCGCGACTAACCCGCGACAGCCTGCGAAGCCCCCGGTGCCAGTGGTGCCGGGGGCTTAGTCGTCCCTGCCGGCCCCCCCCCCCCCCCCCCCGGCCCCAACCCCCCCCCCCCCCCCCCCCCCCCCCCCCCCCCCCCCCCCCCCCCCCCC
>CAZHTO010000119.1:0-2623 GCA_964535845.1 uncultured Demequinaceae bacterium
CCCGCGCACAGGCGCGAGCGGGTGTCACGCGAGAGTTGTGGCCCGAGGTGGTGGACTCGCTCGCATCGGGTATTCGCGCAGGGCTCGCGCTCCCCGAAGCCGTGGGGCAGGTAGGGGAGCGGGGGCCTGAAGCGTTGCGCGAACCGTTCGCCTTGTTCGCCGAGGACTACCGTGCATCGGGCCGTTTTCATGAGTGTCTTGACGCGCTCAAGCAACGGCTCGCAGACCCCGTTGCCGACCGGATTGTTGAGACACTGCGCATCACTCGCGACGTGGGGGGCACAGATGTGGGACGGGTCTTGCGCACCTTGGCCGATTTTTTGCGGGACGATGCGCGCACCCGTGGCGAACTAGAGGCACGGCAAAGCTGGACCGTTAACGCAGCCCGGCTCGCCGTCGCGGCACCGTGGGTGGTTCTCGCGCTCCTCGCGACGCAGGGCGCTAACGCCCAGGCCTACAACTCACCGACCGGTGTCGCAGTGCTTGTCGTGGGCGGCGCAAGTTGCGTTGCCGCGTACCGCCTGATGGTGCGCATGGGCCGGCTGCCGCAAGATGCGCGGGTGTTGCGATGACCTGGATGCAACTGTTGTGGGGACTCATGATGGGCACAGGTGGGGCACTGATCCTGGCGTGGTTTGGAGCGCGCAAACATACCCTCGAGAGCCGCATCTCGCCATTCGTGCGAACGGGACTTGCGACCGACGAACGTCGGCGCGACACCACCGTCACGCCTCTGCCCGCTCTTGAGCGCTTGTTGGCTCCGGTCATTCGTGACGTGGGCAAAGTCATTGGCCGCTGGGGCTCGCCTGGCGCGGACATTGCCCGGCGGCTCCGACGGGCTGGCTTAGATGACACCGTTGAGCAGTTCCGCGCACAACAAGTCGCGTGGGGTGCCGGCGGGCTCGCTGTGGGTATTGCGTTGGCGCTCCTGGCCACGACCATGAGGGGAGCTCCACTGCTCGCCTCTGCGGTATTAGTGCTGGTTGCCGCCATGTTGGGAGTACTGGGTCGTGACCTGCTCCTCACCCGGGCAGTGAAAAGGCGTGAGCGCAGGCTCATCGCCGAGCTGCCTACTATCGCCGAACTCCTCGCACTGGCGGTTACTGCCGGTGAAGGTGCCTTGGGAGCACTCGAGCGGGTCGCGCGCACTACATCGGGCGCACTTGCTGACGAAATCGCACACGCTTTGGCCGATGCGCGGGCGGGCACCCGGCTACCAACGGCTTTGACGCGGATGGCACGCGAGACGGGGGTGCCTGCGCTCGAACGGTTTGCCGAGGGCTTCGCCACGGCCGTGGAGCGCGGCACCCCTCTGGCTGGGGTGTTGCGTGCGCAAGCTCAAGACGCGCGCTCACACGGCCGCCAGGCCCTCGTTGAAGAGGGCGGTAAGCGCGAGATCGCCATGATGGTGCCGGTCGTGTTTCTCATACTTCCCGTCACCGTAATTTTTGCGGTCTTCCCTGGCCTTATCGCTATCAACCTGGGGATTTAAGCAATGGCACCTCACATACAAATCACTCAATTGAAGGAATCATCATGATGAATTGGCTACGGCAACGTTTTGCTGATGAGGACCTGGAAAGAGGGGATGTGCCCGGCTGGGTGCTGATCACTCTGATGACAGCCGGCCTTGTCGCGGCGATCTGGGCGCTCGCGGGGCCTGCGCTCGGTGAACTGTTCACCAATGCCATCAATTCTGTCACCGGAGGCTGATCGCGAGCGAGGCTCTGCGGCAGTCGAGTTTGTCCTGGTCGGAACGCTCGTGGTGCTCATTGGGCTCGCGGTCATCCAACTAGTGCTCGCTCTACATGTGCGCAACACGCTCACGTCGAGTGCATTCGAGGGGGCACGGGCGGCCGCGCAGGCCGACCAGAGCCTCGCGCAAGGCGAGAAGCGCAGCATCGACATGGCGCAGGCCGCTCTAGGGGGCATCGACGTGGTCGCCCATGCGCGTTCCGAAAGGGTTGACGGCACTGACGTCGTGGTGGTCCAACTCGAAGCTCCGATCCCGCTCGTTGGACTATGGGGACCAGGCGTAATGACCGTTGAAGCGCGTGCCTTTGACGAGGCCCCCAATGGATGAGGCGCCTGACCCACCTAGCGGCAATAAAACTGGGATGGGTGCGCGGTGGTGGGCCGCGCATCGGCCGTATCGAAATGCACGAAGACTGGCACGCGACGACGCGGGTGCGGCCATGGTCGAATTCTTGGGCGTGACCGTCATGGTGCTAGTGCCCATCATCTACATCGTGATCGCGGCCGCACAGATTCAGGCTGCGACCTTTGCGGTCGAGGGAGCGAGTCGCGCTGCGGCACGTGGGGCAGTGGTGGCAGGTTTGGACGTGCTTGAGGACGGCGGTTCTACGGCCGATGCGCGGGCCGCCGGGGCAGCGCGGGCACAGGCGGCAGTGGAGATGGCGTTGGAAGATTTCTCAGTGACCGGGGAGCCGACGGTATCGCTCGAATGTGAGTCGGACCCGTGCTTCGAAGCGGGATCTGCGGTCACTGCTGCTGTCAGCGTCGATGTGCCGCTCCCAGGTGTGCCCTCATTCATGGCTCGCGTGCTGCCCGTCACCGTCGAGGTGTCTGCGGTAGGGCGTTCGCCAGTTGATGGGTTCGACGG
>CAZHTO010000119.1:2723-6390 GCA_964535845.1 uncultured Demequinaceae bacterium
TGCGCCGTGACTTGATGCGCCGTGACTTGATGCGCCGTGACTTGATACGCCGTGACAACGGCAACATCTCTGTGCTCACGCTCGGCTGGGTGGTCATCGCACTGATTGCACTGCTGGTGATGGCCGCTGCCACCCAAGTGCACGTTGACCGTATGCGACTGGGAAGTCTCGCGGATGAGGCGGCGCTCGCGGCTGCGGACGAACTCGACATCGGTGGCTACTACCCCACCAGTGGCCGGGAGGTGCGCTTGAGTCAGGCGAGGATGTCCAGTGCCGTCACGCAATGGCTGAGTCAAGACCCCCGGCCCTGGGCCTCAGATGTCGTGGTGCTGGAGGTGAAGGGTAGCGCCGATGGTACTGCGACGGTGCGGCTGGGAAGAACGGTCTACCCGCTGTTCAACGTTGAGGCGCTCGGGCCGTTTAGTACTGGCATCGCGCTCGAGGTAGAAGGCAACGGTCGCGGTGGGTGACCTTCTTTGCTACGCCCCGGGCTCCTGCGGGGACCTAGGTGCCATTTTCGGCCGTTCCCTTACAGCCATGCCCCCGCAGGATGCAGAAGGCGTGGGGCGGCCATGTTCCTTACCGACGGTCTTACAAGGAAGGGTGCGCGATGACGGTTACTGACATGGATGGAGTCGACGCATGCTGAACGTGTGGCGCAAGCCCTCTGCAGAACACTCTACGAAGGATCGATTAGCGGCGATCACCACCGCGGTGGTGTTCGCGGTGGTTTTCGTGGGAGCCGGCATGCTCATCGCTGTTGCGTTCGTTGACGGCGACAATCTCAACTGGAATTGGACCGTGATCGCGAATGTCGGAGGTGGTCTTGGAGTCGGCATCGCGGCCCTCATCGGAGCCATCGGCGGTCTTATTACTGTTAACCAGCGCACGGCAGCCGATCAACGAGCCGAATGGTGGAAGCGCGCCGAGAAAGCAAGTGACTACTTGGTTGTAGGGGACGCGGAGCTTGAAGACGATCCATATGTCCTTGGTATGGGCATGCTCCGTGCACTAGAGCTCGATGACGTCCGCACCGGGCAACGTGAGAAGGAGTACATCCTGGCCCTCAGCACCGCGGCGACGCTGGACACAGCCAACGACGAGGGCGATAATGAAGAAGAAGACATGGGAGGTCGCGATGACCAGGATGCCTAAGCGCAGCGGTTCGCGGGGTGGAACCCTCCGTATTGAGGCCGCTCGCATCAACGTGAAGACTGCCGTTGAGCTTGGACGCACGCCTGACCCGAGAATCGTCGAGATCGCAAAGCGCCCCATGAGTGACAACGACACGTACAGAGTCGAGAACGTCCTCAAGAAGCCCAGGAGCCGGCTCGCGGGCTGACCCATATAGACCACGACCCCGTCGCTGCGCCTCATGGCCAGCGGCGGGGTTTTTGCTTCTCTCGGCTGTCGAGATCCGCGCGGCCGACAAGGGCCAGACAGAGGGCCATTAGTCCCACTCGAATCCTCAAATCGGGACGTACATTGAAGTAATGCTGAAGGCGCCCAACCCGGGTGTTATAGCACCGCATTGGCGCGGCTGGTTCCGCACCACGGAACGAGCCCGTACTGGCGCGTAAGACCGAGGAGGAACCACCATGACTGCCACAGAGATCCCCAACACCGCGACAGCTGCTGATGGTGCCGCGTACCCCAACGAGTGGCGGGACTTTGAGCGTGGCCCGTGGTCAGATGAGATTGACGTGCGTGGCTTCATTCAGGCGAACTACACGCCATACGAAGGCAACGCTGACTTCCTCGTAGGCCCCACCGAGCGCACCACGCGCGCATGGGAAGCCATCACTGCGCTGTTCCCCGAGGAGCGCGAGAAGGGCGTCTACGACATTGACGCCACCACCCCCTCGACCATCACCTCGCACGCGCCCGGTTACATTCGTGAAGGCGAAGACGTCATCGTCGGTCTTCAAACGGATGCGCCCCTTAAGCGCGCGATCATGCCTAATGGTGGCTGGCGCATGGTGGCCAACGCCCTAGAGACCTATGGTTACGAGGTTGACCCGGACCTCGAGAAGATTTTCACCGAGTACCGCAAGACCCACAATGCGGGCGTCTTTGACGTGTACCCGCCCAACGTCCGTGCAGCGCGTAGCTCCCACATCGTCACCGGTCTGCCCGACGCTTACGGCCGCGGCCGCATCATTGGCGACTACCGCCGTGTGCCTCTGTATGGCGTAGACGCACTCATCAACGCGAAGAACCAAGAGCGCGCTGTGGTCGACATGGAGCGTTCAACCGAAGAAGTCATCCGTGACCGCGAAGAGCTCTCTGAGCAGATTCGCGCCCTCAAGGAACTCAAGCAGATGGCCCAGAGCTACGGCTATGACATCTCAGAGCCTGCCGCGAACTTCCGCGAGGCCGTCCAATGGATGTACTTCGCCTACCTCGCAGCCGTCAAGGAGCAAAACGGCGCCGCGATGTCGCTTGGCCGCACGTCGACCTTCCTCGATGTCTACGCCGCTCGCGACCTCGCAGAGGGAACCCTGACAGAAAGCGACGTCCAAGAGATCGTCGACGACTTTGTGATCAAGCTGCGCATTGTTCGCTTCTTGCGTACCCCCGCTTACGACGCACTCTTCAGTGGCGACCCCACCTGGGTCACCGAGTCGATCGGGGGCATGGGAACCGACGGTCGCACCCTCGTGACCCAAACCTCGTTCCGCTTTTTGCAGACCCTCTACAACTTGGGGCCAGCGCCGGAGCCCAACCTCACCGTGTTCTGGTCCGCTGACCTGCCGCAAGGCTTCAAGGACTACTGCGCCCAGGTGTCGATTGATACCTCTGCCATCCAGTACGAGTCTGACGAGCTCATCCGCTCCCAGTGCGGAGACGACGCCGCGATCGCGTGCTGCGTGTCCGCCATGGAAGTGGGCAAGCAAATGCAGTTCTTTGGAGCTCGCGTCAACATTGCTAAGGCCCTGCTGTACGCCATCAATGGCGGCCGCGATGAGATCACCGGCAAGCAAGTCTCACCCGTCAGTGCACCGCTCACCGACGAGGTGCTCGACTTCGACAAGACCATGGCGGCCTACGACGGCCTGCTGGACTGGCTTGCCGAGACCTACGTTGACGCACTCAACTGCATTCACTACATGCACGACAAGTACGCCTACGAGCGCATCGAGATGGCGCTGCACGACCGTGAGATTCTGCGGACGATGGCCTGCGGCATCGCCGGCCTGTCTGTTGCAGCCGACTCGCTGAGCGCCATCAAGTACGCCCAAGTCAGGCCAGTGCGCGACGAGACCGGGCTTGCCACCGACTACGAAGTCACTGGCGAGTACCCCACCTTTGGCAACGATGACGACCGCGTGGACGACATCGCGATTGAACTGGTGCGCCGCTTCATGGAGAAGGTGCGCCGCCAGCCCACCTACCGCAATGCCAAGCACACTCAGTCGGTGCTGACTATCACCTCGAACGTGGTCTACGGCAAGAACACTGGCAACACGCCTGATGGTCGCCGTCTAGGTGAGCCTTTCGCACCTGGTGCGAACCCCATGAACGGCCGCGATACTCACGGAATTGTCGCATCGGCCCTATCCGTAGCGAAGCTGCCGTACGAGGATTCTGAAGACGGCATCTCGCTCACCACCTCGGTGGTGCCTTCGGGACTGGGCCGCGACAAGCCCGAGCAAATCAAGAACCT
>CAZHTO010000120.1:0-1349 GCA_964535845.1 uncultured Demequinaceae bacterium
GAGGGTCACACCTACCGTGACGACGTGTCCGTGTGGTTCAGGTCGATTCTCGCCTTCCAGCCCGAGCCCGCACTCATGACAAGCGCACCGGTCGTGTTCCAGTTGCATGTTGTTGCAGGATTCCTGCTGTTCGCCGCATGGCCATTCACGCGCCTGGTTCACGCCTTCTCCGCACCGTTGCAGTACGTGGCGCGGCCCTACATCGTGTATCGCAAGCGCGACAAGCACCCCACTGGCGCCCGGGCACCCCGCCGAGGCTGGGAGCCCGCACACCGCCATCCCCGTCGTGGATGGCACACCACCCGGCAAGACTGATGCAGGTGTCCCCACTACTTACCGGTGTTCGTATCGCCGTTATCACCGTCTCTGACCGCTCTGCGCAAGGAGTGCGCGCCGACCTCACTGGCCCTGTGCTCACCCAAGCACTACGCACACATGGCGCAGATGTACACACGGATACCGTGGGCGACGAGCAAGAAGAGATCACGGCCCTGATACGGCACCACGTCGATGCTGGCGCGAGGGCTGTGCTGACGACCGGCGGCACCGGCATTGGGCCGCGAGACGTGACCCCCGAGGCCACCGCGATGCTGATCGCCACCGATCTGCCCGGGATCCCCGAACTATTGCGCCAACGCGATGCCCACGCTACGAACATGGTGGCACTGTCGCGTGCACGCGCAGGTCTTACCGAACGCCCCGAGCCTGCAATACTTGTCAACCTGCCCGGCTCACAGTCGGCCGTGAAGTCCGCACTCGAGGTGCTCCCCGAGGTCATCGCCCACGCGATCGCCCAACTCGATGGAGGTGACCACTAATTCCAGCCATCGCCGCCATCTCCGATACTGCGCTGTCTCTTGACATCCATGTAGCGGCTGTTGCGAGCCCCCGCCA
This sequence comes from uncultured Demequinaceae bacterium, assembly GCA_964535845.1. Classification (GTDB taxonomy): domain Bacteria; phylum Actinomycetota; class Actinomycetes; order Actinomycetales; family Demequinaceae; genus Demequina. Next base: position 895 of record CAZHTO010000120.1, read on the forward strand.
CGGAGCCATCGCCACCTTTGTGGGCGTGGTGCGCGACCACGACCCAAGCGTTGAAGGCGAGGTCACTCATCTTGAGTATTCAGCCCACCCTGATGCCGGCGACATCATCGCGCGCATCGCGGGCGAGGTCGAGCTCAACCACAGCGCGGTCATCGCCGTAAGCCACCGCACCGGAAAGCTTGCAGTTGGCGACCCAGCCATCGTGGTGGCCGCCGCATCGGCCCACCGGGCAGAGGCCTTTGCCGCATGCCGTGACGTCGTAGAACGAGTGAAGACCGAACTACCGATCTGGAAACGAGAGATCCTCGTCGACGGATCACATACCTGGGTAGGTGTCATATGAGCGAACTGATTGACCGGTACGGCCGCGTACACCGCGACCTACGCATCTCACTAACCGACCGGTGTTCACTTCGCTGCACATACTGCATGCCTGCGGAAGGCGTGCCTTGGCT
>CAZHTO010000120.1:1449-6291 GCA_964535845.1 uncultured Demequinaceae bacterium
GACACCCTCGCAGGCATTGAGGCCGCTCGTGCCGTCGGTTTTGCGCCCATCAAGCTCAACGCCTTGATAATGCGCGGAGTCAACGACGACGAGATCGCGGACCTAGTGCAGTTTGCTGTTGACCGGGGCCTGCAGATGCGCTTTATCGAGCACATGCCGCTGGACGGTGGTCACACGTGGCGCCGTGAAGAGATGGTGACCGCCTCAGAGATTCTGGCGGCCGTAGCTGAGCGCTTTGATCTCACTCCGCTTGGATCAGAAGGCGCTGCCCCGGCCGAGGAGTTTGCGATTGCCGGCACCGACGTCACTGTCGGAGTCATCGCGTCAGTCACGCGAGCCTTTTGCGATCGCTGTGATCGCGTACGGCTCACCGCGGATGGCCAGTTCCGCAACTGCCTGTTTGCCCACGAGGAGTCTGATCTTCGCTCACTTTTAAGAGAGGGAGCGGACGATGCGCGGCTTGCCGAGGCGATGAAGGCTTCAGTAGCAAGAAAGTTGCCGGGACACGGCATAGACGACCCGTCGTTCATTCAGCCGGATCGCCCCATGAGCGCCATCGGCGGCTAGAACCAGCCAAACGCCCCAAGGCCAGCGGGTTAAGGGCGGGGCTCCCGTGCGGGCTCCGGCGTCATTCCGTAGGCTTAAATCCATGACTCGACGCGCATTTTCATTGGCCCGCCCTATCACCGCCGCAATAATCACGGCACTCGCAGTCGCCGCCTGTAGCGCCGACAACACCGAGGTCGGCCCTCAGCCCGCCAGCTCACCCAGCCCCACCGCGACAGCCGCGACTCCGGTGACCGACGCATCGGGCGTGTACGACCAAACGCTTGAGTGGCGCGACTGCGGCGGTCTTGAATGTGCGACGGTCCAGGTTCCGCTCGACTGGTCCGATCCCTACAGCGAGACCATCGAGATCGCACTCAATCGCCATACGGCACGCGAGCCCGATGCGCGCATCGGCTCTTTGCTTATCAACCCTGGCGGTCCGGGCATGTCTGGGCTGGACCTCACCGAACGCTTTGTGTTGACTGCGGGCCAGTCAGTACTGGACTCCTATGACGTGGTGGGATTCGACCCGCGCGGGGTGGGAGAGTCGACGCCGGTGCAGTGCGGCACGGACCAGCAGATCGACGCGTACTACATGCGCGACATCCACATCGAGACGCAGGCCGACCTCGACGCAGCGGAACAGGAGACGGCAGACCTCGCTGCCAGGTGCCGGGAACTCTCGGGTCCAATCATTGAGTACGTAGACACGGCAAGTGCGGCGCACGATATGGACGTGATCCGGGCAGCTGTAGGCGACGAGCAACTCAACTACTTGGGCTACTCGTACGGCTCGCAGCTGGGCGCCACCTACGCGCAGCTGTATCCGCGGAACGTGGGCCGAGTGGTGCTGGACGCCGCCGCCGACTTCACGGCAACCGGACCGGAACAGACGGTTGCCCAGCCGCTGGGTTTCGAACTTGCCCTGACCAACTTTCTGCAATGGTGCGATGGGCGCGATACCTGCCCGTTCACTGGCGACGTGGACGAACAGAAGCAGGAGGTCCACGCCCTGATGACCCGCGCACTGGACGAGCCCTATCCCACCGGCCGGGACTGGGACCTGAACGGCAACCTGTTCTATTGGGCGATGGCCTTTGCCCTTTACGACGATGCACGGTGGCCCGCATTGGAAAGTGGGCTGGACGAGGTGGTCACCAGCGGCGAGGGCAGCGGCCTGTATGCACTGGCGAACGCCTTCTTCCTCCGTGATGAGGCGACCGGCGAGTACTCGACCAACTGGAAGTGGGCTTTCACCGCGATCCGCTGCTTGGACCTGTCAGGTCAGACCGGGGGAACCATTGAAGGCCTCGAGCGGTATCGCGAGCTGATGAACGAGGCCTCGCCCACGTTCGGTTGGTGGGCCGGGCGCGAGCCGTTCTGCGCGGGTTGGCCGTGGAACGCGAGACAGTTCGTCGGGTCGGTGCGCAATGCGGCCGCCGAGGCCGAGCAGATGCTCGTGATCGGTACCACCGGAGATCCGGCCACTCCGTACGTGTCTTCCGAGTCTCTCGCCCAGCGCCTGGACGCCACGCTGCTGACGTACGAGGGCGAGGGTCACGCCGCGTATGGCCGCTCCAACCAGTGCATCATCGACGCGGTGGATGGGTTCTTGGTCGAGGGAGTGATGCCCGAGCCAGGAACGCGATGCTGAGGCACTGACTGAGGCGCCTACACTGCCCCGTTGAGGCAGTTCTTACCCGCCTGCGAAGGGTGGGAGCACATCCACGAGATCGCCGGCTACCAGCGAGGCGGCATCGTCGAGCCGGTCGCCGTCGCGTAGGAGCGCGCACTGGCGGATCACGCCGGCTGCACTCGGCGTGCGCGAGCCCAGCAGGGTACGCAACTCACCTGCAGTGGTGGCATCCACATCAAGTTCGGCAGCACCGGTTGCCTCAGCTGCTGCTGCGAACAGTCGTACCTGGATCATGGCTTCTCCCAATTCAGCGCCACTTGGGTGGCGATTTCGCACTCCCGCTCGATGTCGTTACCTGCAGCCGCGCGCCGGCCTGCGGCGTAGCCCACCAAAAAAGTTGCCAAGGGCGCGGCAGGACGTACTACCGAATGGGCGGCGTCGCGGGCGACATCGAGGAGTGCCTGCACGTCTAGTTGCTCGATGTCGAGATCGAGCTCGCTGGCGAGCCCCTCTGCCCACTGCTCAATTGCGCTACGCGTCATCCCCGCTGTTCCTTCCAGAACCGGTCCTTCCAGTACCGGGCATCTTCGCCCGTATCGAGGTCGCGCGACACGCCCTGGGTGTCGGGCAACTCCGTCATCGTGAAACCTCCCATCAGTGTACGCAAAGACACGTCTGCAAGGCCGCTGGGACCTACCTCCGCAACTGCCTTCAGCAGTGCCGTCGTGGAGTACAGCGCGAGCAACGGCTGAGGGTAACCATCCTGGTCCACAAACCACGCACCGTCGCGCCCATCGCGGTTGGCCAGTAACTCTGGAATGGCCTTGTCTGCACGCGGCATATCGACTGCCAAGACGACAGTCCACGGCGCTGGCTCTCGGTCCCGTGAAAGCTCGGCGAGACCAGCTCCGAGCCCGGCCGCTGGCCCCGAGCCCGGCGGGTCTTCGACCGTCCACCGCACCCCCTCTGGCGCGGGACCTCCCACGACCACCACCTCATCGGCCGTACTCACCGCTGCCAGGGTGCGGTCAATCAACGTCAGGCCACCCACTACTAATGCGGGTTTGGACACTCCTCCAAGCCGCCGGCCCTTGCCGCCAGCGACAATCACCGCGTCCCAGGCCACACTCACGTCTAGTCCCGGCGCCAGGACCCGGACTTGCCGCCATCTTTTTCCAGCAGCCGGACATCGCGGATGGACGTGTGCTTGTCGAGCCCCTTGACCATGTCGACGACGTTGAGCGCAGCCACGGATACGGCCGTGAGCGCTTCCATTTCCACGCCGGTACGGTCTGCGGTCGATACCTCGGCGGTGATGCGCACGCCCTCATCTTCAACCGCGACGCTCACCTGCGCGCCATGCACACCAATCACGTGCGCGAGCGGCAACAACTGGGGGGTGAGCTTGGCGCCCGCGATCCCGGCGATGCGGGCCAGAGCGAGGGCGTCACCTTTGGGAACCGTGCCGTCTCGCAGTGCCGTGACCACGTGCGGGGCACACGCGACAAAGCCCTCTGCCAACGCGCGCCGCACCGTGGGCGCCTTGTGCGTCACGTCGACCATGCGGACGTGGCCGTCGCGATCCAAGTGGGTGAAATCGCTCATACAGTAAACCTCCGGACTAAAACGGTGTCGCCTGGGGCAACGGAATCGACATGGGCGGGCACGCGCGCAAGGGCCTCGGCTACTGCGAGACGAGCGATCAGGTGGGAGCCAGATCCGCCTGCGGTGGCGGGGCGCACTGCACTATCGTCAAGAACCACGGGCATAAACTGCTCGCGCCCACGCGGGCACTTCCACGCGACGGCTGCGGTCATAGGCTCCCAAGCGGGCTCGGACACCCCGCGCAACGCGCGAACGGCGGGGCCCACAAAGGCCTCGACACACACCGCGACCGCAACGGGGTTGCCGGGCAAACACAGCACAGGCGTGCCCGCGACCTTGCCTGTGCCCTGCGGCTTACCAGGTTGCATTGCCACATTGGTGAACTCGACGCCCCTGCTCGATAACGCCTCTTTGGCAGGGTCGTGGTCCCCCACGCTCGCGCCGCCGGTGGTCACAATCAAATCAACGGCCGCGTGTTCGACTGCGCGCGCCACTGCGTCCGCGTCGTCACCCACACGCCCCAAGTCGACGGGCACAGCACCAAGCCGCGTGAGCGCAGCCGCCAAGTACGTGCCATTGGACTCGTGAATCTGGCCTGGCCCCAGCGGCTCACCAGGTGCCACGAGTTCGTCGCCAGTGATCAGGTAGCCCACGCGGGGCGGCGGCCACACCTCTACCGTGCCAACACCAGCAGCTGCGGCAGCCGCCAGGTGCCGTGGGGTGAGTTCCACTCCCGCGGCCACCACAAGATCACCAGGCTTGGCGTCTTCCCCAGCGCGCCGCACGTTCGCGCCGTCAACGACCGGTGCGGTGAACGTCACCTGGTCGCCGTCGCGCGTGACCAACTCTTGGGGCACCACCGAGCCGGTACCAACCGCCAGGGGCGCTCCGGTCATGATCCTTACCGCGGTTCCAAGCGCAACGTCACCCGTGCTGAGGTGGCCGGCGGCGGCTTGGCCCACCACGGCGAGCGTCACCGGAGAGAGGGCCGATGCGCGGGCGAGGTCAGCTTGGCGCACGGCATAGCCATCCATGGCTGAGTTATCGAACGG
>CAZHTO010000121.1:0-6265 GCA_964535845.1 uncultured Demequinaceae bacterium
TAGAGCGTTCGACTGAAAATCGAAAGGTCACCGGATCGATGCCGGTCGGAGCCACTGAAATCCTCGTAAGGCTTCTACTTACGGGGATTTCTCTATTTCTGGGCTTGCAGTCAGGACACGGGAAGTTGTGCAGGGACTCGTGCGTTTGCGCTGGTGTACCGATAGACGATGTACTGGAAGCAAACCACTAAAGGAGCACCCATGTCTCAGAAGTTCGGCAAGATGGTCATCAACGCTGTTCTTGGCGCCGTCGCCGGCCAGTGGATCACCACTATCAAGTCTGAGGTGGAGATCGCCAAGATCGAAATGCGCCTCAAGACCCGTCAACTAGGTATCGGTGCCGCGATGCTGGCTATCGCCGCTGTACTGGGCCTGTTCATGGTGGGCGTGCTGCTCGCCGCGGCAGTAATCGGCCTCGCAATCGTCTTCGAGCCCTGGCTCGCTGCGCTCATTGTCGCGGGCGGCCTGCTGCTCTTTGTGCTCATCTTTGGCCTCGCGGGAGCAAGCAAGATCAAGAAGAACAAAGACCTGGTCCCCACCGCTTCGATTGAGCGCATCAAAAAGCGCATGTAGCGACGCCACACTGCTCCCACACTGCTCCCTGGCAGTACATGAGTTCGCAAAAGTCACGCCATGTACTGCCAGCGCGCTAGTGGGAGCGGGTCGCGGGCGCAGGAGCCCGGTACAGGTGACCGGACGCAGAGGGCGTGCGCTGCCAGTTACGCGCGAGACAGTTACGCCGCTGAGCCTTTGAGCTCCGGAAGGGCCTCGGGGCGCGCCTTCGGCTTACGTTGCGCAAGCCACACCCCGGTCATCACGATGACAGCACCCACAATCTCGTACCAGTGCAAATGCTCACCGAGCACGAGCACTCCGAGCACGGTCGCGACCACCGGTGCGGCATACGTGACCGACGCGGCAGTCGTCGCACCAGCTGCCTGCACAATCTTCCAAAACCACACATACGCGAACGACGTGCCCGTGACTCCCAGGGCGATGATGGCCCACATCGCTTGCGAGTTAAGGCTGATGGCCTGCGCAGGGGGCGCCGGCGCGGTCAGAGCGAACGGAGCCACCACAAGGAGCGACAGCGTCATCTGCACTGCAGACAGACCCACTGCAGACTCCTTGACCCGGCTCAATAGCACCCTCGACAACGTGGACCCAATGCCGTAACACGCAGTCGCCCCCAGCATCAAGGCAGCGCCAAGCGCCGGAAAGTCATCCACCCGCCAAGCGCCAAGAAGCACCGCAATCCCCACAGCACCAATCACTAGGCCCGCGAGTTGCACCCTCGTCGCCCGCTCGGCCGGGATCAGTAGCGCGACAAACAGTGCGGCCCACAACGGTGTGGTGGCGTTTAGCAGGCTCGCGAGAATCGACGTCACATGTTGCTGTGCGAGCGGGATCAGAATGAACGGGATACCCGACATCGCCACGCCTACCGCAAACACTGACCCCACGAGCCGCCATGACAAGCGTGGGAGCCGCCGCATGGACACCGCGAGGACCACGAGCACCACGGCCCCGCACAGCAACCTCCCAAGACCGACCTGGGACGGGGCGAATTTCTCGAGCGCCACCGCAATAAACAGAAAACTTGCGCCCCAAGCAACGGACACACCAATGAAGTACGGCAACCACGAACGCAACGGGACGTCGGTGATCCCGTTCACAAACGTGGCTCCAAGCCAACGCCGCCTGCTGTTCCCAGCTCCATGTCAACCGCCACGGTAGGTGCGAGGGTGACCCGCGCATCGGCCGTCACCCGAAGTCCCTCATGCTCAAGCATGGCCTTCTTAATGTCCGTACCCCCAAAGCCGTAACCACCCAACCGACCACTCGACTGAATCACCCGATGACACGGGACAAACACGCCGACGGCATTACGCGCACATGCTGTTCCTACGGCGCGCATAGCCCTAGGACGCCCGGCCATCTGCGCGAGCTCCTGATACGACACCACCTCGCCACCCGGAACGCCACGCAGTGTCGCCCACACCTCTTGAAAGAAGGGGCCGCCGGGCTGCTCAACGTCCACCGCGCTCAGCGCGTCTACGTCGCCGTCCACCCAAGCGGACACGGCGCTCGCTACCTGCGGCAACACTCCCGCTCGCCAACCCAGCACACCGATGTCGCCAGGAACGCGCGCCGCCAGCTCTTGCACATGCAAAAATCCCGCAGCCCGGACCACCCCGTCTTCTGAGGTGGCCAACACGTTGAGCTCGCCAAACGGCGTGTCGTACGCCGCAGCCACGAGCGGTAGAGCAGTCATGCGGACATGCTACGCCTGCCCTGCGCCCACCCGCCGCTGCGCATGAGGAGCGGGGCCAGCCACCACCCGGCTGGCCCCGTCTCCACCACTACGGAAGGCGTTGCTCCTGTGCTTCCATGAGCAGAGCGTGAACCTCTTCTTCACGGAAACGACGGTGCCCACCAAGTGTGCGGATCGACGACAGCTTGCCGATCTTCGCCCACCGCGTCACCGTTTTTGGGTCAACCCTGAAAATCGCGGCGACCTCACTGGGGGTCAGCAACTTCTCGGGGTCCTGCACTGTGTTTGCCATCACTCTTTTGTCCTCAGGTTAAGTGGACCGCCATCGATCCACGTGCGAGATGAGACATGCAGAAGTGCCGACTATGACGCGGTATCGGGCTAAATCATGAAATGTCACATTCGCCCAGTTTCGGACGCGACTCGCAAGTAGGTGTGCTGGGGGGGTAAAGTAGGGGGCAGGACTCAACGCGCGGGTTCACACTTATGCGTGCCCGCGATGACTCAGAAGGGACGGCGTCATGGGGCGCGGCCGTCAGAAGGCTAAAGACGCGAAGATTGCGCGTCAGCTCAAGTACTCAAACCACGGTTTGGATGTTCGCGACTTGGAGCGCGAGTTGATCTCGGGTGATCGAGAATCTCGTCCTGCCGTCACGCCATCGAGCGAGAAGTCTGCAGTCCCTGACTCAGACGACCTCTACGACCGCTGGGCAGACGACGACGAAAGCTAACGTTCACCGCAAGGCCCCCGTGGCTTCAAGGCTCCATGAGACACGATCTCATCGCCTGAACGCCGCGGGGGCTCTTTGCTGACCCTCCGCGAGGGCGCTCTGTTGAACTAGCTGCTGAACTAGCTGCTGAACTAGCCGCGGTACGAACCGGTGAGCTGCACAGCGCCACCGGTCACACCCTTGGCGCCGCGCACCAGATCTGGGCCGGTTACGCGGCCATCGTCCTCAGTAATTTCACCGAGCGTCCACGCAGGGACCCCCGCAGCATCTGAGGCCTTGATCAGAGCATTGGCGTCTGCTGGCGACACAATCGCCACCATCCCCACGCCCATATTGAGCGTCGACTCCAAGTCGTTCCACGGCACCGAGCCCGCTGCTTGAACGAGCGAGAACACCGGGGGCAGGTCCCACGCATCGCGAGCAACCGTGGCCGCCAGGCCGGCAGGAATCACGCGGGCCACATTCGCGGCCAGCCCTCCACCGGTCACGTGCGAGAAGGCGCGTAGCCCTTCGATGGACTGCGCAAGTGACACACAAAGTTGCGCGTAAATACGGGTGGGCTCGAGCAGTTCTTCGCCCAGCGTGCGGCCCAGATCGTCGACGTGGCTGCCTAGTGACCAGCCTGCGTGAGCCGCCACATGGCGCACTAGCGAGTAGCCGTTCGAATGCAGTCCAGACGATGCCATCGCCACCACTACGTCACCGTCGCGCACGCGCTCGGGCCCCAGCAGCGCATCGGCCTCAACGACGCCAATCGCAGCGCCCGCAACGTCATAGTCGTCAGGTTCCATCACTCCGGGGTGCTCGGCAGTTTCGCCGCCCACAAGCGCCGTGCCAGCCATTTCACAGCCCACCGCGATGCCGCGCACAATGTCTGCGATACGCTCCGGCACCACTTTGCCGCACGCGATGTAGTCGGTCATCACTAGCGGCTTAGCGCCACACACCACGATGTCGTCTACCACCATGGCGACCAGATCCTGGCCAATAGTGTCGTGCACACCCAGTTCGCGTGCGATGACAATCTTGGTGCCCACGCCGTCTGTCGACGAGGCAAGCAGCGGCCGCCGGTAATCCTTGAGCGCAGACGCGTCGAACAGCCCCGCGAACCCGCCTACGCCACCCAACACCTCGGATCCATGCGTACGAGCCACGGCCTCTTTCATCAGCTCAACAGCTTTATCGCCGGCCTCTGTATCTACGCCAGCGTCGGCATAGGTCAGGGCGGCCGATGCGGGCGCTGGCTCAGTCACGAAGAAACCTCCACAGTGGGCTGGGTTGCGAGTAAATGACGTGCGTGCGCGGGCGGCTCAATCGGATATTCGCCGGTAAAGCAGGCAGTGCAGAGCCGGTCGCGCGAGATCTCGGTGGCCTCAATCATGGCCTCGACGGAAATATAGCTGAGGGAGTCTGCTCCCAAGTGCTGACGAATGTCCTCAATCTCGCGGCCCACGGCAATGAGCTCGTCGCGCGTAGCAAAGTCAATGCCATAGAAACAGGGCCACTGCACTGGCGGCGCCGAGATCCGTAGGTGCACCTCTTTGGCACCCGCTTCTCGAAGCATCGCGACCACAGCGCGCTGGGTGTTGCCGCGCACAATCGAATCATCAACCACGACCAGGCGCTTGCCTTCGATCTGCTCACGCAACGGATTGAGCTTGAGCCTGATTCCTAGTTGGCGGAGCGTTTGTGACGGCTGAATAAACGTGCGACCCACGTAAGCGTTCTTGGTAAGACCCTGGCCAAACGGAATGCCAGACTCTTGGGCGTAACCCACCGCGGCAGGCGTACCCGACTCTGGCGTGGGCATCACCAGATCTGCCTCAACTGGATACTCGCGAGCGAGCCTACGTCCCATCTCAAGGCGAGCAGCATGGACCGACCTGCCCGCAATAGCCGTGTCCGGCCGCGCCAGATAGACGTATTCAAAAACACAGCCCTTAGGCCGCGCATCGGCAAAACGCTGGGTGCGCACACCGGTGTCGTCAATCACCACAAACTCACCCGGCTCAATCTCACGCACCCACGTGGCACCCACAATGTCGAGTGCCGCGGTTTCAGACGCGACAACCCAACCACCAGAGGGAAGTTCGCCCAAGACGAGAGGCCTCACCCCTTGGGGGTCGCGCGCCGCGTAGAGAGTGGTTTCATCCATAAACACCAGGGAGAATGCTCCCGCGAGGTGTGGAAGAAGTTCAAGCGCTGTCTCTTCGAGAGTGTCAAAACGATCCCAGCCGAGCAACGCCGTCATCACAGAGGTGTCCGTGACTCCCGCGGCCACGAGCGCTCCGCGACGTTCCGTGCCCAGCCGCTGCGCGACGAGTTCCAACAGTGTGTCCGTGTTGGTGAGGTTGCCGTTGTGGCCAAGCGCCACAGTGCCAGCCTTGGTAGGCCCCAGCGTTGGTTGGGCATTCACCCACGTCGACGCACCAGTAGTGGAGTAACGCGTATGACCAATCGCGATCGAGCCATGAAGAGCGTTCAGCGCGCCCTCGTCGAACACCTGCGACACGAGCCCCATGTCTTTGTAGACCAGAATCTTGTCGCCCGTAGACGAGGCGATGCCCGCTGACTCTTGGCCCCGGTGTTGAAGCGCGTAAAGCCCAAAGTACGTGAGCTTCGCCACCTCTTCCTCAGGGCCGTACACACCAAAGACACCGCATGCATCTTGCGGCCCCTTCTCACCGGGCAACAAATCGTGACTCAGACGTCCGTCTCCGCGTGCCATCAGGGGCGATCCTCATCCTGCGACCACAGGGACCGCGATGCTTTCTTCATGTACCGGGGCGTTTTGCGGTCAAGGCCAATCGCAATGAGACCAGCGACAAAACCACCAATGAGCGCGAAAGCAAGGGCCACCAAAAGTGACACCATGCCGCGGCCTACACCAGTGGTGTTGGGCAACAACATTCCGCACAGTGCGCCCACAACCGCTGCGCCGCCCATGCCGGTCCCGACAATGCGAGAGAACCGGGGGGCACGCCGCATGCGTGCGGGTAGGGCGATGTTTTCCAGCTCGTCGGCCGAAGGCTCATCGGCTGGTTCAGGGAGACCGGGGGCGTCGCTCACGGCCCTAAGTCTAGGCGGTGAGCCAAGAGTGGGGAACACGACAGGAGGGCCGATGCGCGCATCGGCCCTCCTGTGTAGTTCTGTTGCGCTTTTTATCCCTTGGTCGAACCAGCCAACAGTCCGCGCACAAAGTACCGCTGCAGTGCGAAGAACACGATGAGCGGAATGATCATCGAGATAAACGCCGCAG
>CAZHTO010000122.1:0-6028 GCA_964535845.1 uncultured Demequinaceae bacterium
CATCTCCCAGAAAATTCGTTCGGCTCCCCAGAAGCAGCCCATGGCCACGTAGATCACCACGTGGCCCTCGGGCCAGGGTGAAGTCATCGGGGTGTCGAGAACGAGGTGACGTTCGGCGACCTGAACGGGGGTGTCACGTCCGGGCAGAGCTTGATCGGGAGTGATCATGGTGGGGGTGACAGAAAGTCCAAACACAGGGGCTCCTTATTCGCGGTGCGCGTGATTGAGTGAACGTTCTTAGAGGCGTACATGTTCCGGTACGCGCTAGGCTCGCACTATGGCCGATTCTCCCACCGAGACAATGCCCGCTCCGAGCTCCACTGGCGTCGATCACGCGCCAGCTGCTAACTATGTGCCCGCCCCGTTGCGGATCGCCGCTGCGTGGTCATGGCGTGTGGTGATTGTGGGGGTCGTGGTGGGGGCCGGGCTGTGGGCCTTCACAAGCTTGACGGCGTTGTTCGTCCCCCTGTTAATTGCCATCATTATTGCGGCGCCGCTTGAGCGGCTTGTGACCCGGCTCAATCAGATCAAAATTCACCGTGCGCTCGGCTCGATCATTGCGATCTTGCTACTGATCGGTATCACCGTGGGGCTTGGAACACTCGCATCGCGGGCGTTTATGTCAGAGATAGACGATCTCCGCACGGCTGCTGTTGAGGGCTTTGACACGTTCATCGCGTGGCTAGTAGATGGCCCCATAGGCGTCGAACAGGCTCAGATCGACGAGGTCGTGGGCAACGTTCAAGGCTTCTTCCAAGACAACGTGTCGGGGATAGCCTCTGGCGCACTGTCTGTGGGCTCGGCCATTGGCACCGTCGTCGCGGGCCTGGTCATTGGCCTGGTGGCTCTGTTCTTCTTCTTGCGTGATGGCAAGCAAATTTGGAAATGGTCTGTTGGCTTGTTGCCTGACCAGGTGGTGGAACGGGCGGATGTCGCCGGCCAGCACGCGTGGGTCACGCTACGCCGCTACACCCAGACCACGGTGTTCGTGGCATTTGTCGATGCATTGGGCATTGGGTTCGCAGCATGGATTCTTGGGGTGCCCCTCGCACTACCTATTGGGATCATCGTCTTCTTGTTCTCGTTTATCCCCATGATCGGTGCGACCTTGTCGGGCATTATCGCGGCCCTGGTAGCGCTTGTGGATGGTGGTTGGTCGACTGCGCTGTTAATGCTGGCTGCGGTGCTGATCGTTCAACAGATCGAGGGCAATGTCCTGTATCCGTGGCTGTTTGGCAAGGCCGCGTCGATTCACCCATTGGCCGTCTTGCTGACAATCTCGGCCGGAACCCTGACCATGGGTCTGGTGGGAGCTGTGATCGCGGTACCTGTGGTGGCAACGTTGTACGCGTTCAAGCGTGGGCTACGTAAGGGTCCATCAATTCAAGAAGAAGAGCGACCGCCTATATCGACGCAGGTGAAGGTGCTCGGCGCGGGGTCTCGAACGGCTTTGCGGCGTGCGCGCGAAGCAATAACTCACACTGGAGAGATCCGCGTGCGAGATGTAGCGGACAGCGCGAACAAGCGTGCGGTGCTCGATGATGATGACGAGGACACTGACTCGGAGCCCCAGAGCGAACAGATTCGAACCAGGCGCCCGGACTCTTCTGACACGTAAGTTCCCCGCATGGCGAGGTGGCCATGGGTCTGGAACGGCCGTGCGCGCAGACCAGGTAAGAACTTAGCCGGAGAACGCCTCTGCGGCGAGGACCTTGACAGTGATGTCGTTGCCGTTGGGTGCGGTGTAACTGGTCTCGTCACCAACGGACTTGCCAAGCAACGCAGCGCCAAGGGGGGACTGTGCAGAGAACACGTCAAGGTCCGTGCCACCGGCAACTTCACGTGACCCGACCAAGAACTTCATTTCCCGGCCGGCCACCTCAGCGGTAACGACGGTGCCAGAAGAGATGGCCGATGTCTCAGGCGCTTCGCCCACGGTGGCCGTCTCTAGGATGTGTCGCAGCTGCTGGATGCGGGCCTCTTGCTTGGCCTGCTCTTCGCGCGCTGCGTGATATCCGCCATTTTCTTTGAGGTCGCCCTCTTGGCGTCGCTCGTCAATCTCTTTGGCAATAGCCGCGCGGCCTTCACCTGCAAGGTGGTCGTACTCCGCCTGCAGACGGTCAAAAGCCTCTTGGGTCAGCCAGGTACTGGACGTATCAGGCATAGGTGCCTCCTTCTGCATGGGATTTACCAGCGTATCAAGAGGGCTCTCAGTTACCGAAAGCCCCCGCTCGGAGCGAACTACTCGAGGGGCCCGCAGCCCCGCACTAGCGCAGCGGTTGCGTCTTCGACGGTAGTAATAGGAAGGGTGAAGCGCTGTTCAGCGCCATTAGATCGCAAGACGTCGACTTGCGCGACCCCTACCTCTGCATACTGCACGTTGAGGGCATGCACGTAGCACGTGGCGCCTTGGTCGGTATAGAGATACACATCAAAGGTGGCGCTCGCTTGAGTGGGGGAGTCAACGCTGAACCCCACGTCTTGCCAACGCACCGGTTGCGAGGCATCTCCCCATCCGTACCAAGCGGCGACTGCGGTCAATGCCGCGACGCCCACAATTGCGAGCACCCACTGTTTGCGCGTGAGATTGGGCCGTGCGCTAGCCGGAGTTTCATCGAACTCGTCTGCGGTGTCGTAAGGAGTGCTCATAATGAGGCAGGATAGTTGACTAACGAGAGGGAGCGAACGTGGCTGATTTTTCTGGGGGACCAGGGTTCTTGGCTTTTGTTGCCACGTTTGGACTGGTTGTGGTGGTCGTCCTGCTGGCAATGGCGCTCAACAGGCAGTTGCGCAGGGTCCGTACCAGGCCTTCTGTCGACCAAAATGACCAATCGGAACCCAACGCGCTGGCTCCTTCACCACCAAGTCCTTAGTCGCTAGCGCATCGGCCGTCATCTGTGACTGCTTAAGTCGTCGCAACGGACTACGCCGCCTCAAATACCACCAGCGCGATCGAAATGTAGTGGCATGTGAAGCCCGCGATGGTGAGCGCGTGGAAAATCTCGTGGAATCCAAAGTATTGCTGCGAACCGCGCGGCCACTTGGTGCCATAAATGATGGCGCCCACCGTGTACGCAAGACCCCCTGCGCCAATGAGGGCGACCACACCCATGCCGCCTGCGGTATAGAACGGGCCAATAAAGCCCACCGCAACCCACCCAAGCGCAAGGTACAGCGGCACATACGCCCATCGCGGCGCTCCCAGCCAGAACACGCGCAACAGTAGCCCTATGAGCGCGCCAGACCAGACCGCGGTGAGCACCACAGCACGAGTGGTGCCTTCGAGCAACATCACGGTCAGCGGCGTATACGTGCCCGCAATAATCAAGAAGATATTGGCATGATCGAGGCGTCGTAAAACGGCGTTGGTGCGCACCGACCAATTGCCACGGTGATAGACAGCAGACGTGCCAAATAACATCACCGCGGTAAGTGTGAAGATGGCGGTAGAGATGCGACCAGGGAGCGTGGTGGCGAACACCACGAGTACCATGCCAGCGACGAGTGCCAGTGGCGCTGCTCCTAAATGGAGCCACCCACGCAACAGCGGTTTATGGGGTATCGGCAGGTTCTCACTCATGAACCTACGATACCGTAGGTTACGAATTTTCTCCGTGTGCCGAGTACCTTAGGACCTAGCGGATTTTCTTGCCACGAGGAGACATATGGGATTGCGCAGCCTGCTCTATGGGCCGTATGAACGCCAGCTTGCGCGCACCCTCCGCGACGAAGGCAGCCCGCCACGCCACATTGGCGTGATCCTCGACGGCAACAGGCGTTGGGCGCGCCAGTCGGGAACGTCCGCGGCGCACGGCCACCAACGCGGAGCAGACAAAATCTCAGACGTACTGAGTTGGTCTGAAGAGGCGGGCGTCGAAGTAGTGACGCTATGGATGCTGTCGACCGACAACCTTTCCCGCGACACTGAAGAACTCGATGCGCTACTCGACATCATCTGTAGCGCCGTCGAATCGATCGCCGACGACGACCGATGGTGCCTACAACACGTGGGTGCAATGGACATGCTCCCCGCCAAAGCCGCAGCCCGCCTCACCGCCGCAGTAGAACGTAGCTCCAACACCACCGGCCTGCACGTCAACGTGGCCGTGGGATATGGCGGTCGCCAAGAAATTGCCGATGCGGTCAGGTCGTTCCTACGCGCAGGAGTGAACTCCGGCATGTCCCTCGAAGAAGTAGCAGAGAGCTTCTCTGTCGAGCACATTGCCGAGCACCTTTACACCAAGGGCCAGCCAGACCCGGACCTCGTGATTCGCACCTCGGGAGAGCAACGGCTATCAGGGTTCCTGATGTGGCAGTCAGCGCACTCAGAGTTCTATTTTTGCGACGCCTACTGGCCAGCATTTAGGCGAGTCGACTTCTTACGCGCGCTACGAGCCTTCTCCCAACGCGAGCGGCGTTTAGGCCGCTAACCCAGCCCGCGCATCGGCCCTTGTCAAACAACACGCCCGAGCGCGTGAGCCATGTGACGAAGCGATGAACTGCGGCGTGTCTCACGGCAAGTGCCAAGCCCAGGCGTACCGTCAGGAGCGTGGTAGAACATCAACGCCGGCCCCACCCGGGTCCGGCCTAAACCGATCGCCGTAGGGCGTTCGGCGTCCTGCGGCCCAAACCGCGGGAGCCATTGTGACCACCACTCAGCTTGACACCACCCCCTCTGTCAACGCCGCCACAGCAACCGAATTGCGCACCTTCGTACTCGACACATCGGTGTTGCTGTCGGACCCGCGGGCACTCAAACGATTTGCAGAACACGACGTGGTTCTTCCGGTCGTGGTCATCACAGAACTCGAAGCCAAACGCCACCACCCCGAACTGGGCTACTTTGCCCGCTCCGCGCTACGCACGCTCGACGAACTGCGGGTGCGGCACGGCAAACTGGATCAGGCTGTTGAGGCGAACGAGGCTGGCGGCACCATCCGAGTCGAGCTCAACCACACGGACCAGAGCGTGCTACCTAGCGGGTTCCGGTTAGGTGACAACGACACCCGCATTCTTGCGGTCGCCGCTAACTTGAAGGCCGAGGGCCTGGCAGTCACTGTCGTTTCTAAAGATTTGCCCATGCGTGTCAAGGCCTCGGCGCTCGGCATCGAGGCTGAGGAGTACCGGGCAGAACTGGCAGTCGATTCGGGCTGGACCGGCATGCGCGAGATTCAACTCACCGACGAGCAGGTATCTTCGCTTTACGACTCGCACCACGTTGCTGCACCGTCTGCGGAGGACTGCGGAGAAGACATTGCGAATTTGCCCGTCCACACCGGGCTAGTGGTCCAGTCGCCCCGGGGCAGTGCGCTCGGCAGGGTCACGAGCGATGGCGCCATCCAGCTGGTGCGCGGCGATCAAGAAGTGTTTGGAATTCACGGCCGCAGCGCCGAGCAGCGCATCGCGATTGACCTGCTCCTCGACGAATCCGTGGGGATCGTGTCGATGGGAGGGCGTGCTGGCACAGGTAAGTCTGCGCTGGCACTGTGTGCCGGGCTTGAGGCCGTCATGGAACGCCGTCAGCACAAGAAAATCATGGTGTTCCGGCCCCTATACGCAGTGGGCGGTCAGGAATTGGGGTACCTGCCCGGCTCCGAGTCCGAGAAAATGAACCCCTGGGCGCAAGCCGTGTTCGACACGTTGGGTGCGATGGTGAGCTCCGAGGTAGTCGAAGAAGTGATGGCGCGAGGCATGCTCGAAGTGTTGCCGCTGACCCACATTCGCGGCCGTAGCCTCCACGACGCCTTTGTGATTGTCGACGAGGCCCAGTCGCTCGAGCGCAACGTGCTCCTCACCATGCTGAGTCGCATTGGCCAAGACTCGCGCGTGATCCTCACCCACGACGTCGCCCAGCGCGACAACCTACGGGTGGGGCGCCACGACGGCATTGCCGCCGTCATTGAGGCGCTCAAGGGTCATGACCTGTTCGCGCACATCACTCTCGAACGCTCCGAGCGCTCGGCCGTCGCCGCTTTGGTGACGGACATGCTCGAGCGGCTCGAACTCTAAACCACATCACAAGGTGAGG
>CAZHTO010000123.1:0-5990 GCA_964535845.1 uncultured Demequinaceae bacterium
GCGACCTCCGCCGTGACAGGGCGGCGCGCTAACCAACTGCGCTACAGGGCCTTAGTGAACCACTCGCAAGCGAGAGGATCGTATGAAGTTTAGACCATTCCGAGGAATGTGTCGTACCCCCAACGGGATTCGAACCCGTGCTACCGCCGTGAAAGGGCGACGTCCTAGGCCGCTAGACGATGGGGGCCTCAAGTGGCACTCGAACTTCCGAGCGCCAAGAACATGGACCATCGTAAGGGGCAGGAGGGCTGTTCTCCAAGTCAGAGGCGATAAGTCACAATGGCGACATGGTTGAAATGACGCGCGAAGAGTTCGAATCTGCCGTCGATGACGCCATCGATTCGATCCCAGAAGATCTGCTTAACCTGGTAGATAACGTAGTGATTCTTGTCGAGGACGACGTTCCTGAGGGTCAGCCGGAACTTTTAGGACTCTATGACGGGGTGGCGCTCACAGACCGGGGTAGTGAGTGGGGGATGGGCGATTTGCCGGATCGCATCTTCATTTACATGAACCCGACGTTGCGCGTGTGTGAAGACGCGGACCATGTGCGCGAAGAAGTAGCGGTGACCGTGGTCCACGAGATTGCCCACCACTTTGGCATTGATGACGAGCGGCTACACGAGCTCGGCTGGGGCTAGGCACGCCCCAGCATTACGGCTCAGACCGGGTCGTGCATGGTCCAACCTTGGCGCTCAAGGTCAAACACGAACTTTTGCACCACGGCCTGCGTCTCTTCTGAGTTTTCGCACGCCTCGTAACCCACCTGCGGATCCCGCTGCGGGTACGCGGTGTCGGTGTTGGTAATCACGATGGTCGCATCGTTGTCTTCAAGGTGAAAAACCTTCACCTGGGTGCCTTTGGTCATGCGGAACGGTTCCATTTGACCAGCCTACGACGCGGCCTACTGAGCCGGCGCCGCGTCCCACGCGCTCGCAGCCATCTCTTCGATGGTGTGCGCCATTTTCCATTCGATGTGATCGCCAGCGAGCTCCCCGGTGGCGACAATGCGCGCGGGGTCGCCAGGCCGGCGCGGCTTCACGATGGGCTCGAGGTCTGAGCCCGCAGCCTCGAGAAGTGAGCCCACGATCTGGCGCACCGAGGTGCCGTCGCCGGAGCCGAGGTTGTAGATCGGAGCCAGCTCTTCGCCTGCGGCCAGCTTGCGGGCTGCCGCAACGTGCGAGTGCGCGAGGTCCTGCACGTGGACGTAGTCGCGTACACAGGTGCCGTCTGGGGTGTCGTAGTCGTCGCCAAAAATAAGCGGCGCATCGCCCTTTTTAATGGCCCGAATGACCATGGGGAACAGGTTGTGGGGGCTCGCGTCCCACACGTCCTTGCTGCCCGAGCCCACGACGTTGAAGTACCTGAGCGAGGTCGCGCGCAGTGGCGCATCGCTGGGAGCCGTTGCACGCACCTGGGCGCGGATAAGCCACTCGCCAATGAGTTTGGATTCGCCGTAGGGCGACTCGGGTGTGGTGGGCGAGTCTTCGGTGACGACGGCCGATGCGGGGGTTCCGTAGACACCTGCCGAGGACGAGAACACGAGTTGCGTCACGCCAACACTCGCCATCGCTTCGAGCAACGAGGCGGTGCCTTCGACGTTTTGGCGGTAGGTGTGGATGGGGAACTTGACTGATTCGCCCGCGTACTTGTAGCCGGCAAGGTGAATCACGCCGGTCACTCCGTGCTGTTCCATGGCGGCAGCGACAGTGCTGGTGTCAAGAACCGAGGCCTTCACAAAGGGCACGCCGGCAGGCACAAACTGTTCAAACCCGCTTGACAGGTCATCGAGCACCACGGCCTCTAGACCCGCTTCTGCAAGCGCGCGCACCACGTGCGAACCTATGTAACCTGCGCCGCCTGTGACCATCCAACTCATGGGGTGTTCCTTCGCTGTTAAATGTCGTTCACTGTCAACTGTCCCGACGCGCACCCTGTGAAGGTGTCACCGTAAAGATCGTAGGCTCCCGTAGCTCTGCTTGCTCGAGCGCATCGGTGACGGCGCGGGAAATCCCAGCCACCGCATCGGCCGGTACTAGTGCGATTGATGAGCCGCCAAAACCCCCGCCGGTCATGCGTGCGCCGATGGCGCCTGCGGCGATTGCTGTGTCGCACGCGAGGTCGATCTCGGGGACAGTGATCTCGAAGTCGTCGCGCATAGAGGCCTGAGAGGCGTTGAGCAATGTGCCTATGGCGCGCGGGCCGTCGGTGCGGAGTACCTCGACCGTGGCGGCCACGCGGGCGTTCTCGGTCACGATGTGGCGAACTCGGCGATAGGTCTGGTCGTCAAGCACAGTCTGGGCGCGGGGGAGGTCGTCTTGTTCGATTTGCCTGAGCGAAGAGACCCCTAGTGCGGCGGCGCCTTTTTCGCATGATGCGCGACGGTCGCCGTAGCCGCCCGTGGCGTGGTCGTGCTCAACCCGCGAGTCGATGACCAGAATCGCGAGGCCCTCGTCGCGTAGGTGCAGGCTCACGGGCTCTGCGTGCTCGCTGTCGCAATCCAGAAATACTGCGTGGTCTTCTTGGCCGAGCATTGAGGCGGCTTGGTCGAGCAGCCCGGTGGGCGCACCCACGGCTTGGTTTTCTGCAAGACGGCCGATACGCGCGAGACTGAGCGCGTCGAGGTCCAGCCCCCACAGGTCGTTGCAGGCGACGGCTACCGAGCATTCGATTGCGGCAGACGAGGAAAGGCCGGCGCCCACGGGGACGCGGGAGTCGATCAGGATGTCGAGGCCAGCAAATTGGCTGAGGTCGTGGCCAGACTCTGCCATTGCCCAGACCACGCCGAGTACATAGGCGCTCCAGCCAGACATCGTGCCTGGTGAAAGGTCGTCTATGGGGGCGCTGACCTCTTCGTTGGTGAAGGTGGAGCGTACGCGGATGGTGCGGTCGGAGCGCTCGCTCACCGCTGCGGTGGTGCGCCTGTCGATGGCGAAGGGGAGCACCAGCCCTTGATTATAGTCAGTGTGCTCACCGATAAGATTGACGCGGCCTGGAGCGGACCAAATCCCATGGGGTCGGTGCCTGTAGGCGGCTAGAAAACGATCGGTGACAGACGTGTCCTGATCATGCATGTGGTGCTCCGATCTGAGCGTGGGCTTGCGTTGCGCGAAAACTTACCTCGTTTCAGCCTACGCTGTAGTCGCGATGGACTGTGACCGGTCCCAGCCCGGTATCGGGTGTGGCAGATGCCTTGAGCAACACCTGCGCCGTTAGAGTGACCACCGGAGGTACCACCATGGTCAAGAGCGCCCGCGGTCCGAGCATGCACGACGTTGCCGCGCGCGCCGGGGTCTCCCATCAAACGGTTTCTCGAGTGCTCAATGACTTCTCGGGGATTCGTCCTGACACCCGCGAGCGAGTTCTGGCCGCAATCGAAGAACTCGGCTACCGGCGCAACCTCGCAGCCCGCGCACTCGTGACTGGGCGCACTCAGACCATCGGCATGGTCGGCCCGCGAATTGCCGACATCGGGCCGCTGAGCACTTTGCATTCGATCGAAGGTTCTGCCCGAGAAGCAGGGTTCCACAGCTTGATGACTAGCGCGGATCCCACAGTGCCAAGCATCACCGAGGCCCTCGACTTTCTAGTGAGCCGCAGTGTCGACGGCATTGCCCTCGTGGCACAACAACAACCAATCTCCGATGCGCTCGCCGGCTATGCCTTGGACGTGCCAGTAGTTCACTTGCTCACGGGTGGCCAGCCACATGGCATGGCTGCCTCGATCGACCAGCGCGCCGGTGCCCGGTTGGCGCTCGAGCACCTCGTCGCACAAGGGCACACCCGCATTCAGCACGTGAGCGGGCCACTGACCTATATCGAGTCTCAAATACGCCGCGACGAGTACCTCAGCGTGGTGAGCGAGCGGGGTCTACCTGAGTTTGAGGTACTCGAAGGTGACTGGACTGCCGACTCAGGGTTCGCGGCAGGCTCACGACTGGACTCGAGCGCAACGGCGGTGTTCTGCGCGAACGACCAAATGGCCTTCGGGGTCATTCACGCGCTGTTCCGCGCTGGCCGGAGCGTGCCCGGCGACATCTCCATTGTGGGTTTTGACGATACATCTGAAGCCCGCCACAGTCTCCCGCCGCTCACGACAGTGCGCCAGGATTTTGCTGCCGTAGGGCGGTTGGCGGTTGATCTGATTGTGGCGCTCATGGATGGACGCGACACTTCGGATACCCGTCAACTGGCGCCCGAATTGGTGGTGCGTGACACCGTGGCGCCCCCTGCGCACTAGCCCTCAACGCCCTGGTGTGAGGGCATAGCAGCACTTGTGGTGGAGGGGTGGCTGCGCAAGAACGCCGACCCGCAGGTAGCCAAGTCAAGAGCCGGCCAGCCGTGGGTGGTCGTAACCAGACTGTGATCTTGCCGTGGGCGCTCAAGCCAACCCGCGCATCGGCCGGATGCATTTAACCGTCAACGAACTACCTGGTAAATGCGCTAATTACTAGATCCGTGGCCTGTTGCTAAATCGTGACCTGTGGAGATTGACATCGTGATGTGAACGTGAACATAATGAGCGAGCACAACGGTCCGCAACGCTGCGGACCGTATCTCAAGGAGGAGAAATGAAGGCGAAGAAGTTCTTTGCTGCAGCCGCAGGTGCCGCGATGGCGTTCACCCTGGCTGCCTGCAGCGGTGATGGAGCCGGTGGCTCAAGCGAGCCCGACGACGCGCCCGCCACAGGTGGCGCGGGAGAAGAAGTTGAAGCCGGCGGCCTTGTAGGCGTTTCGATGCCGACCCAGACTTCTGAGCGCTGGATTGCTGACGGTGACGCAGTTGAGGAAGGCCTCATCGAGCTCGGCTACGACGTGGACCTGGTGTTTGCTAACGACGACATCCCCACCCAGTCACAGCAGATCGAGCAGATGATCACCAGTGGCGTTGACGCCCTGATTATTGCCGCGATCGACGGCACAGCGCTTGCCCCTCAGCTCGAAGCGGCCGCTGCGGCAGACATCCCCGTGATCTCGTACGACCGTCTGATCATGGACTCGGAGCACGTGGACTTCTACGTGACCTTCGACAACTTCAACGTAGGCGTGCAGCAGGCGAGCTCGGTGCTCGTTGGGCTTGGCTTGCTTAACGAAGACGGCTCCGAGGGCGACGCCACCGGACCGTTCAACATCGAACTGTTCGCAGGTTCGCTTGACGACAACAACGCGCACTTCTTCTGGGGCGGCGCTATGGAGACCCTCCAGCCGTACATCGACGAGGGCACCCTGACGGTACCTTCGGGCGAGACTGACATCGAGCAGACCAACATTCTGCGCTGGCAGCAAGAGACCGCTCAGCGCCGTATGGAAGACCTGTTGACGTCGACCTACACCGGCACGGACCTTGAACTGCACGGCGTGCTCGCACCGTACGACGGTCTGTCGCGCGGCATCATTACCGCCCTGCAGAACTCCGGCTACGGCCCCTCGATTGCAGATGGCCTACCGGTGATCTCGGGTCAGGACGCCGAGATCGCATCGATCAAGCTCATCGACGATGGCGTGCAGTTCGCGACCATCTTCAAGGACACTCGCAAGCTTGCCGCACAGGCCGTTATCGCCACGGACGCATTCCTGAAGGGCGAAGAGCCTGAGGCAAACGACACCGACACGTACAACAACAACGTGAAGGACGTCCCGTCGTACCTGCTTGAGTCGGACATCGTTTACGCCAACAACATCCAATCCCTGCTAGTGGACTCGGGTTACTGGACCGCTGACGAGGTCGCCTCGGGCGTCGCCGAATAACTTTCGGTGCACCCTTAGCTCCTCGTGGTGCTGGCTCCTCTTCGTTGAGGGGGAGCCAGCACCGCACCCACCGCCCGCGTCATCAATGGAGAGGACCGATGGCTCGCAATATTCTTGAGATGCGGAACATCACCAAGACGTTCCCGGGTGTGAAGGCACTGTCCGACGTGGAGTTCCACGTCGAAGAGGGCGAAATTCACGCCATCTGCGGCGAAAACGGCGCAGGAAAATCAACGCTCATGA
>CAZHTO010000124.1:0-4422 GCA_964535845.1 uncultured Demequinaceae bacterium
CCGAGCCCAAAGACCAGCAGTGAAATGAGAGCAACCACCCCAAGGCCGATGGTCGACTTCCAGGTCCGCGTGCGGGTAGGTACCGCTTCTTGGCCAGGGCCCAGGCCCGGCGCAGTGTCGACGATGGGGGTACTCACGCCGCCACCTCCTTCTCGTGAGCCGGAACCGGCAAGCGGAACATTGACCTGACTAGTGGCGGTGCAGCAATGAACAACACGATGAGCGCCTGGATGACGAACACAATGTCGACCGGCAAGCCTGCCTGGACTTGAAGCGTGGGGCCAGAGGCACGCAAGCCCCCAAAGAGAATCGCCGCAAGCACAATCCCAAGCGGCCGCGATCTACCCAGGAGAGCTACCGTAATAGCGTCGAAGCCGAGCGATCCTGCGGTCGCGGCTGTCAACACCTTCTCGGTGCCAAGGACTGGCCCCGAGCCAGCCAGCCCTGCAAGCGCACCCGCGATCACCATCACGAGAATGTACGACTTCGACACGCTCATACCGGCCGTACGTGCAGCTCGCGGGTTAGCTCCCACAGCACGGAACTCAAACCCAAGAGTCGAGCGCTCCATGAGCCACCACACACCGACGGCACACAGCAATGCGAGAACAAAACCCCAGTGGAGGTTAAAGCTGTTTCCAAACAGCGCCGGATACTGCGCGTTCTCGTTCACGACTGGCGAGATGGGGTTACTGCTGCCCTCACGGCGGAAGGCCTCGCGCGTGAGAAGCCACGCCACCAAGTTGAGGCCTATGTAGTTGAGCATGATCGTGACAATTACCTCGTGAGCCCCAGTGCGTGCCTTGAGCAATCCTGGGATAAAGCCCCAGACCGCTCCACCGAGCGCGCAACCAAGCACCGCGACAAGCAGGTGGATGAGCCACGGCAGGTCCCACGCGAAACCTACGTAAGCGCCAAGGGCGGCACCGATGAGGAGCTGGCCCTGCGCACCAATGTTGAACAGGCCGGCGCGGAATCCAATACCAAGGCCGAGCCCTGCGAAGATCAACGGCGTCGCCATGGTCAGAGTCTGAGTGAAGGGCCGGATCACACCGGCGAACGTGCCCGCGTTGAAGTTCAACAATGCCCCGTTGAACATCGCGGAGTAAGCACTTCCCAGCGCTGCACCCATCGCCTGGAAGGTGTCGGTAGGACGGGAGAAGAGATACACCGCGGTGCGGCGCACCTCTTCATCGGCGAACACCACAAGCAATCCGCCAATGGCCATCGAGGCCACAACGGCCATCATGACAACGAGGGTCGAGCTCTCAAAAATCTCACGCATCACGGTACGCGAGCGCTCTGACAGGTAAGGACCGTACTCTTCAGGCCCGTACTCCTCAGGTCCGTTGGCCTCAGGTCCCTCTGCGTCAGGCGCCGAGGGTGAGGTCGATGCTGTCGGCTCGCTCATGCCGCCGCTCCTTCATCGCCGTGGGCTCCTGCCATCATGAGCCCCAAGGTGTCGCGGTCGGTGTCGGGTGGCACCACGTCCACAATGCGGCCGTGGTACATGACGGCGATGCGATCGGCGAGTGCGTACACCTCGTCTAGTTCGGAACTGACAATGATCACGGCCACGCCCTTGTCGCGCTCTTCGATAATGCGTTTGTGCACAAACTCGATGGACCCAACGTCGAGCCCGCGGGTGGGTTGCGACGCAATCAACAACTTGAGGTCACGGGCCAGCTCCCTAGCGAGCACCACCTTCTGCTGGTTACCGCCAGAGAGTGAACCGGTGAGGGCTTGCGCGGATGTGGTGCGTACGTCAAACTTCTCTACTTGTTCGTCGGCATGCGTATTCACTACGTGAGGGTTGATCGCTCCGTAGCGTGAGTATGGAGACTGGTCGTAGAGGTCCAAAATGAGGTTGTTGGCGACGGTGAACGGCGCGACGATGCCGTCTTCGGTGCGGTCTTCGGGGACAAAGCCAATGCCGGCGTTGAGGTTCCGTCGAATGGATCGGCCAATGAGTCGTTCACCGTCGAGCAAGATCTCGCCGGAGTTCACGGGGACCAGCCCCAGAATCGCTTCTGCGAGCTCCGTTTGCCCGTTGCCTTGAACCCCGGCTATGGCGAGAATCTCGCCACCGTGCACATCAAACGACACGTCATCGACGTATGTCACAGAGCTTGTCGCGTCTGTCACAGACAAATTCTTGACCCGCAGTACTGCGTCGCCTGGGTTAGCAGCGCCCTTGTCGACGGTCATGATGACGGCGCGGCCCACCATGAGCGAGGCAAGTTCTTCTTGGCTTGCAGTCGGCTCGGCAGTGCCCACAACTTTTCCGCGACGGATCACAGTGATGTGGTCTGCGATGGCCTTTACTTCGCGCAGCTTGTGGGTAATAAGGACCACTGCTGTCCCAGAGTCACGCAGTTGCCCCACGATCTCCAACAGTTCGTCAGTTTCTTGTGGAGTCAGCACTGCTGTCGGCTCATCAAGGATGAGCACCCGTGCCTCACGCGAAAGAGCCTTAATAATCTCAACCCGCTGCTGGGCGCCTACTGAGAGGTCCTCAACCAGCGCATCGGGGTCAATATGAAAGCCAAACCGGCTCGAAAGTTCACGTACCTTCTCGCGGGCCGCATCCAAGTTGAGCAGTTTCGCCGGCCCACGGACTTCTTCGTGCCCCAGCATGACGTTCTCTGCGACGGTAAACACCGGAACCAACATGAAGTGCTGGTGCACCATGCCAATTCCCGCCGCCATCGCATCGCCTGGGCCCGCGAAGTTCACGCGATTGCCATCGAGCAATACTTCGCCCTCGTCAGCGTCATACAGCCCAAACAACACATTCATCAAAGTTGATTTGCCCGCGCCGTTCTCGCCCAGCAGCGCGTGGACCTTGCCGGGCTCGACCACCAAGTCGATGGCGTCGTTGGCAGTAAAGTCACCAAACCTCTTGGTGATACCGCGGAGCTCAAGTGTCACGTCATTGTCCTTACTCAGCCCTCGCCGCTCACGCGGCATTTCAAGTAAAACACGAGGGGCGCACCGCGTGTATACGGCACGCCCCTCGCGCTCATGGGGAGCACGCTCCCCTGTTCTTGCTTGGTTTAGCCGTCGGTGCCCGGTGCGATGTCACCCGCGATAATGCCGTCGCGGATCTGGTCGAGCTCTGCCTGCAGCTCGGCGCTGACAGTGCCTTCAGCGAACGGGGCAAGTCCCACGCCCTCGTTCTCGAGCGTGCCAATGTAAGGCTCGTTTGAGAAGTCAGTCATGGACTGCTGGATAGTGTCGAACACTGCGTTCGAGATCTGCTTCATCACAGACGTGAACATGATGTCGGCGTACTGCGGTGCCGACTCGCTCCAGTCAGAGTCCACACCGATCATCCATGCGCCACCACCGGCGCTCTGAATGGCAGATGCGGCACCAAGGCCCACAGGACCAGCAACAGGCATGACGATGTCAGCGCCCTGGTCGAGGAAGCCCTGCGTGATGTTCTGGCCAGCAGGCTGGTCGGAGAAGTCACCCACGAACGAGCCGCCGGAGCCGTCCCATCCAAGAACGGTGACGTCTGCGCTGTTCTGCTCGTTGTAGTAGTTCGCGCCGGCGAGCATACCGTCCATGAAGATCGACACGGTGGGGATGTCCATGCCACCGAAGGTGCCGATGGTTCCGGATTCGCTCACTGCAGCTGCGGCGTAGCCTGCGAGGAACGCAGCCTCGTCGGTCTCGAAGAACATGGGCTTGACGTTGTCAATGGGCTCGTCGTAGCCAAAGTCCACAATCGCGAAGTGCACGTCGGGGTTGGCGGCGGCTGCTTCAGACGTCGCGTCACCGAGCAAGAAGCCCACCGTGATGATCAGGTTGCAACCAGCTGCGATCTGAGCGTCGAGGTTGGGGCCGTAGTCAGATTCGGCAGTCGACTCGGCTTCCGCAGTCTCGATGCCAAGCTCGTTAGCCGCACGGACGAGGCCGTCATATGCGGACTCGTTGAACGACGCGTCATCGAAGCCGCCCTCGTCCGAGACCATGCACGCCTTATAGTCAACCGACTCAACAGGTGCTTCAGTAGGGGTGTCGCCGCCTGCCACTGGCGACGTTGGCTCGTCTTCTGGAGCAGCCGCACAGGCTGCGAGTACGAGCGCTGCGGCAGCCGTGATGGCGCCTGCGCGAATCATTTTGTTCATGAGTTGATACCTCACATGTGTTTTGCCTGATGGGTACGCCAGGCTCTTGCGTTACCCACCATGCTACGCATCCCACGAGGAAACTTTCGATCACAAGGGATCTCACAGCGCAACGAATCGGTATCGATTGCAAGCGCGTACATAGGGAGTGTTACGTACCTCACACCTACGGCCGATGCGCGAGGCACCTTTACAGTGCCACGTCCTTCACTTGTTGCGCGGCATCGCGGCGAGTAATCAATATCGCATCGTCGGTTTCGACCACCACCGCATCGGGAATCCCCAC
>CAZHTO010000124.1:4522-5873 GCA_964535845.1 uncultured Demequinaceae bacterium
AACTGGTCGCCATCAGGAATCACATGGTCCGCAGCAAAAGAACCCATAATGCGCTCACCGTGACGCTGCTCAATAAGCGCGGCCGCGAGCGCGATTGCCGCCATCGAATCCCGGGGACTGGGCTCGGTCACCAGATTCTCAACTGGCACGTGCGGAAGTTGCTCAGCGACCGCATCGGCGTGGCGCTCTCCTGTGACGACGTAAAGGTGCGGGCTCAGCGGCGCCAACCGTGCAACCGTGTCTTGGATGAGCGTGGTGCCCGTTCCCAACAGATCGATTAAAAACTTGGGACGGTCTGGGCGTGACAGCGGCCACAATCGTGAGCCGACACCGCCCGCCGGGACTACCGAAACGAAGTCGGCAACCGGTGCCACAATGGGCTCATCCTGGTCAGTGTCGCTCAGCATCATGAGGACCACCCTAGAATGTGGGAACCGGACCAGCACCATTCGAAGGAGATTCCGTGTCCCCCGCGCCTACGCTCTACCGCGGCCGAGAAGGTATGTGGATGTGGCTTGTGCACCGCACTACCGGTGTAGCAATCTTCTTTTTCCTCATCGTGCATGTGCTTGATACCGCGCTCGTGCGCGTCTCGCCCGAGGCCTACAACGAAGTCATTGGCGCCTACAAGACGCCGCTGTACGCATTCGTGGAGACCGGCCTGGTGGCCGCCATTATTCTCCACGCCTTCAACGGGCTGCGAGTGATCGCTGTAGACCGCTGGGCCTGGGCACTGCGCCGTCAGCGCATGCTCGCCTGGGTGGTGTGGGGCATCTTCGCCGTACTCATGATCGGCTTCTCCTGGCGACACTTCTCCTTGGTGTTTGGAGGTGGCGCATGAGTGCCCCCGAATTGACTCAGCCGCGCCAGCCCATGAACCGACGCACCCTAGGCGGTGCCTCGAAATGGGCATGGATATTCCAACGCGTATCCGGCGTACTCCTCATCGTCCTGATTTTCACGCACTTGTTCGTCAACCTGCTCACCGGCGACGGCGTGAATCAAATCGACTTCGCGTTTGTGGCAGGCAAGTGGTCCTCGACACTGTGGCAATGGTGGGCCGTCATCATGCTGGTGTTGGCCATGGTCCACGGCACCAACGGCATGCGTTTGCTGGTCCAGGACTACGCGCGGCGGCCGTTCGTGCGCCACACGCTTCTATGGGCGCTCAACGTAGCGATGGTTGTCACCATTGTGCTGGGCACCCTCGTGGTCTTTACCTTCGACGCGTGCCCAGTCGACGCCGTTGGCGAACTACTGCCGGAAGTCCCGGCCTTTTGTGAGGATGTGCGATGACCGACCACGAATACGACGTCGTGATTGTGGGCGCCGGTGGCGCCGGCATGCGCGC